>NZ_CP034328.1:600000-900000 GCF_003940805.1 Tabrizicola piscis | reverse complement strand
GAGGACTGCCAATTCCCCGAGTCCGTGCTGTGCAAGACGCCCTGACCCGGACCATATCCGCGGACAGCGGGCCGGTTATCCTGCAGATATCACCGAATGTCGTGCTGTGCTTTGCCGCACTGATGTGCCTGCACCTTGTGCCGATGGTTGGAACGCTTGCGGCACTTGGGTTTCTGTCCTCTGCGATGGCCTTCGTCGCACGCCGCCCCGCAGCGGTGCCCGCTGAGGTGGTGGGCCAGCCACTTCTGTGGGCCATGGTCGGCTGGTGCCTGCTGTCTGTCCTCTGGTCTGACGACCCGGAGCGCAGCCTGCGGCATGGCCTGCAACTGGTCATCACGGTGCTTTTTGCAACAACGATCGCAGCGCGAATGCCCCCTTTGGCCATGCTGAAGGCGATGGCGGCAGCGTTCCTTGTTGCCTGTGCAGCAAGCCTGGCCTCAGGCCGGGCGCGGGCCGATGGCGAGGGGTTTCTTGGCATCTACAACAGCAAGAATGCCATGGCGGCCTCAAGCTCTATCCTGCTGTTGATCGGTCTGTGCCTGATCGTCGACCGGCAGCTGCCGACACGCTGGCGCGCGGTTGGGGCGATCAGCGTTGGTCTTGGCGGGCTGTTGCTTGTGCGGGCAAACTCGGTTGGCACGGTCGCGGCGATGATCGTGGTCTGCGCGGCGCTGATGGTGATCCTTGCGCTGCGCAGACTGGCGCAACCGCAACGCCTGGTGGCGGTTGGTCTGGCTGTTCTGGCCATTGCAGCCACAGTGCTGGTGATCGCGGCCAGCTTCGATGGCCTCTCTGTGATGCTGCTGGATGCCACCGGCAAGGATGTGTCGCTGACGGGTCGGACTGACCTCTGGCAGGTCGCCCTGGATGAAATTGCACAGCGCCCATGGCTGGGTTCGGGGTTTCAGGCCGTCTGGGTGCCGGGAAACCCATTGGCTGAAATGCTTTGGGACGACTTTGGGGTGGAAAGCCGTACTGGCTTTCATTTTCATAATGCCTATCTGTCCAACGCCGTGGAAATCGGGATCGTCGGCGCTGCGTTGCAAGCCGTTCTGGTTCTTGGTGGATTGGCGGGTGCGCTGGCTTGGGTGATGCGCGACTTGCGTGCCGAAACGCTGTTTCTGGCGCTGTTCATGGTTCGGCAGGCCGTTCTATCCATGGTCGAGGTGCCGTTCTTCCTTCAGTTCGACATCGGGACCATTCTGACCGTCGCGGTACTGGTCTACATCTCCCGGGCCAGAAGGCTGAGGCTTTAGCCGCCACTGCCCAAGGGCATGTCCATGGGCAGCGTGACTTCGACCAGATCACCGGGCTGCAGCACCGTGTCGGGACTATCGGGCAGGACGGAAGACTTGCCATCCATCGTGCGATAGATCGTCACTTCCAAAGCGGTCGCGCCCCCAGCCTCGCCCATGTCCGCCGACAGGAAGCCAGCAAGGGCTCGTTGCAAGGCGAGCCGTTCGCGCACTTCCGATAACGCAACCTCAGCAGTCTCCAGTTCCACCATCAGTTCGGAGGCGCGGCCTTCGACCAATTGGAGCCTTTCCGACTTGGCAACTTGTGACAGCTGCCTTGCCCGCAAGAGTGCTGTTGCCACATCCAGCACCTGCGTTTCGACGGTGACGAGTGTTTCTTCGGCATCCAGCAGCCGGACGTTCGCCGCAAGGCCGCGTTCGGCAAGGTCAGCGATGCCCGCCCGCGCTTCCTCGGCCAAGGCACGCTGCCGCTCCAGCGCCGTCTGCTTGGCGCCAAGGGCAACAATCTCTTCGTCCAGCAGGGCGATCCGGCCATCGATCAGTTCAAGTTCACGTTCCAGCCGCTCTTGCCGCAGCGCAAGCAGCCGTTCCGCGTCCGCACGCAGGGTGGCTACGGTGGCACCCTCGCCTGCCGGCAGAGCAACCGGCGGCAGGACCGAAGCGCCGTCCAGTTCGGCGCGCAGCCGTGCGATGCGCAGCGTGGCTGCGGCTTCCTGATCGCTCAGGATACGGACTTGCGCGGCGGCGGTCAGCATCTGCACCATGACCGACGCCTGATCAGCACCGGGCGTCACGACCCCGCCGGCCTGAGCAATGGCATGGCGTGCGGTCATCCCGGTGGTAAACGGCACCTCACCCGGGCTGCGGACCACTCCACCCACCAGAATGGGCCGACGCTCGGTGATCGAGATGCTGGCGAAGGGCTTGTCGGCCAAGGCGAAGCGCTGTTTCAACTCTTCGCCAATCCGTTCGCCAATCTCGACCGGGGACATGCCTGCCACGGCGATTTCGCCAATATAGGGAAAGGCGGCACGGCCATCGGCTGAAACCGTGTAGGTCCCTGAGATCGCTTCCCATTCGTGCAACTCGCCATCAACCGGCCGCCAGTCGGTCACGCGCATGGTCAAGACGTCCGACGGTGCAATCACTTCGGCTTCGGCACCTGCTGGCCGCGCTGCCACGGTGGAGAGCAGGGCAAGGCACAGAACGACATGTCGCACTAGCTTGCCCCGCGTGAGGAAAGGACCGCCGGAACTGTCAGCACAACGATCCGCAGATCAAGCAGCATAGACCAGCGCAAGACATAGAGCCGGTCCAGAAGCACGCGCTTTTGGTACCCGGTTTCGTTGCGACCGCTGATCTGCCAAAGGCCCGTCAGCCCGGGCCGCGTGCGCAGGTAATGGGCGGCCGACCCACCATAAATCTTGAGCTCATCCGCCACCACGGGACGCGGGCCGACAATGCTCATCTGCCCCATGATGATGTTGTAAAGCTGCGGCAGCTCATCAATGCTAAGCTTGCGAAGGATGGCACCCAGCGGCGTGACGCGGGGGTCATTGCGCAACTTGCGTTCAGCCAGCCAGACGTCCCGTTCGGCGGGGAACTGGCGGAAATACTCCTCCAACACCCTATCGCCATCCACGACCATCGTGCGGAACTTCATGCAGCGAAAACGCCGCCCGCCTAGGCCGACGCGTTCATGGCCATAGAAGACAGGCCCGCGGCTGGTGACCTTGAGCAGCAGGGCAACACCAAGCAAGATCGGCAGCAGCCCGATCAGGGCAATGCATGCCAGCGCAATATCCGATACCCGTTTGGCGTTCCCACCCACAGCCTGGGCCGGCCGCGACACGGGCAACCGGTCCGCGGACGGATGCGCGACGCTACCACGCCTGACCTGTTCACCATAGGTTTGGGCGGTCGTTGCAGGGGCGTTCATATCCATCAAGTGTTGCGCGCGAAGTCCCATCGAATGCCCTCTCTGCCTGGTCAATCGCCATGAACTTGGCATGATCGTTTCAATTTCGTGGACCATTACTCAACCTAGAATTATCAAAACCGAACTTCCACTCATGCCAAGGTAGAAACAGGTTTCGTGCTGTGCAGCAACCGGAGTGATGCTGCTTCAAGTGGCGGGAAGCATGGTTGCGCCTACTGAAAAGGCGCAAATGGCAGAGAACTGCCGCTGCACTGCGGCATGCCTCCGGATCGGGGTACTGTCATGTGGCTGTGTGCTACCTTTGGTTGAGCACCTGCAGAAAACTCACGCTGCGTGATTCGGGGCAGGGACTTGGTTGCTGCGCTGCGGAATAGCCCGGTAGGCCGCATCATTCGAGAAACGGAGGCTTCCTGATGAAGCTTTATCAGACACAGTTTTCAGACGGCCTTGACGGGCAAGCGGCGGAACAGGACGGCGCAACGCCACGCTGGGGGCTTGGCAATCTGAGTCGACGCATGGGAACCGCCCGGTGACGCGGACCTTGGACATCGTCTTTGCCGGCGGCAACGGATATCCGCCGCAGGCGGCCGGTGGGGTGCAAAGCAGCACCCACCATCTGGCGCGCAAACTTGCCGACACAGGCCATCGGCCACAGGTGCTTGCGCCCCTGTACGGCGAGGGTTGGTTCGGATTGCAGGCCCGCGCGCGGCTGAAGCTTTCAGGTAAGGGCTTTGTGACCGACATGACACAGGGCTACCCGGTCCATCGCGCCTGGTTTCCAGATCAGGTTGCCAATACGGTCGTGCGTCAGGTGCAGCCTGATGTTGCGGTCATCCAATGCCACGGGACCGTGCCGATCGGCAGGGCCTTTGCCGCCGCGGGGGTGCCACTGGTAGTCTACCTGCGAAACGTGGAGTTTGCAGAGCTTGGCGGCGATATCCGCAGTCTGCACGGCGCGCGCTTCATCGCAAACTCTGCCTTCACGGCGCACCGCTATGCCGAAACTTTTGGGATCGAGGCCACGATCATCCGGCCCAGCATCGACCGCACCCTGTATGAGACAAGCCCAGACGGCGACCTTGTCACATTCATCAATCCCGTCCCGGCAAAGGGCCTTGACCGCGCCATGGAGATTGCAGCGCATTGCCCGGAGATTCCGTTTCTTTTCGTCGAAAGCTGGCAGCTTTCACCCGACCAGCGCCGGGACCTTGCGAAACGGATCAGCGGGTATTCAAACATCCGGTTCGAACCGCGGACGAACGACATGAAAGGTCTGCTCCGTCGCACCCGCGTGCTCTTGGCACCCAGCCGCTGGGAAGAGGCGTGGGGCCGTGTCGCGTCAGAAGCGCATTGCAGCGGCATCCCCGTGGTCGGATCGACGCGCGGCGGTCTGGGCGAGGCGATTGGCCCGGGCGGCATTGCGCTTGACTATGACGCCCCGCTTGCAGACTGGGTCGGGGCAGTGAGCAGATTGTGGGCCGATCCGGACCACCATGCCGCGCTTTCGTCCGCCGCGCTGAAGTATTCCCTGCGCCCCGAAATGGACAGCGCGCGCCAGTTCGACACCTTCCTGTCAGTGGTGGAAGACGCCGCCCGGCTGCGGACTGCCGCGTGATGTCAGCGGGTCAGGCCAACAGCACACGGACAATCGCGGTGGTGATCCCATTCTTCCAGCGCGCGCCCGGCATCCTTTTTCGCGCGCTGCAAAGCGTCTTTGCGCAGGACCTTCCGCCAAAGACCATGATCAAGGTCTACATCATCGACGACTCATCCCCCGTGCCGGCCGAGGCTGAGCTTTCGGGGCTGGCCCCCGTGCCGAATGTCACTGTCCAGGTCGACCGTCAGCCAAACAGCGGCCCTGGCGGCGCGCGGAACCGGGGCCTTTCGCTGGCCGAAGGCGATGGCGCGGACTTCGTGGCGTTCCTTGATTCAGATGACATCTGGTTGCCGACGCACCTGCGCGATGCGTTGCAGGCTTTGGACTTGGGCCATGACTTTTACTGTTGCGACAACAGCCGTGAGGGTGCCTTCGATCTGTTCTCGCAGGACGTGCCACTGCTTGCCGACAAGGGACGCGCGCTGGTTGATCGCGCAACCTTGCTTGACCCGAAGGGTCCTGTGCTGGGCTTTGCGGCACATGCCCTGGATGATGAGTTCGTCACCGGCTACCTGAGCCACACTTCGACCGTTGTGGTCCGCGCGTCGCGGATCAGGGGCCTGCGGTTTGACCCCGACCTTCGCAGCGCCAGCGAAGACCGTATGTTCTGGCTGACCGCCGTCCTGTCTGGCGCTCCAGTTGCCATATCCTGGCGCTGCAACGTGATCTGCGGCAAGGGCGTGAACATCTTCTTCGCCGCCCATGACTGGAACGCGCCCGCCACGTTGGAGCGGATCGGCTGCCAGCTTCTTTTCGCCGAGAAACTGCTGCGGATGACCAGCATGACACCGAGCCGCAGCGCCTTTGCCCGCGACCGCGCCCGGACGAAACGACGGGAGTACAGTTTTCTGTTCCTGCGCACGCTGCTGCGGGGCCGTCGGCCCCCTATGGCAAGCTTCTGGAAGCTTTTGCAGCATGACCCGTTGCTGCCACTGCGAATGCCGCCGCTGTTCCTTACCGTTCTTTGCGACCGGCGGCCGCAGGCGCGGCAGTTCTAGACCGCACGAACCGGTCCAGTGCCTCAACGCTGCGCTCTGTCGCGCGGTCGATCTCTGCGTCGCCACTCAGCTGCGGCGCGCCCTTTTCCGCCAACCGGCGCAAGCTTAGGGCGGCGCGGTACACCAGCGCCTTGTTGACCGGTGCCGCAGGCCACGACCTGAACATCGCACGCGACCGCTGGCCCTTTCCCGGCAAGCCTGTGAACAGCGTATAGGTCTCCAGCAGGTTCGAAGGCGGCAATGTTGCTGGGGAGAGGGTGACGGCAAGCGATCGGGCCCAGTCTTCCCACTTCGCCCGGTGTTGCGGGAAGAAGGGCAGAATGGGAATCCAGGGCACCCGCAATGCATCGGCCACGATGGCGCCGTGCATCGCCTCGGTGATCATCAGGCGGGCCCCGCGTATCTTGGACAAAAGCTCCACACAGTCACCTCGCGGATCCAGATAGTCGATCCCCGCCAAGGCGCAGACTTTCTGCCAACTGCCACGGGCCGCGCTTTCGAAATGCGGCATGAAAACTGTTCTCCCGCCGCCCAACGGCGGTGGCAGGGTCGTTGCGCGCAAAAGGATGGCAGAGTCACAGATGGCAAGACTTGGGTCGAGCCCCAGCTTTTCGGCGGTGATCGGGCCGCGCAGCCAGACGACATTCCATGATCCGTCATGCACATCTGGCGGGGCGGTATATCCGCCAAAGCCCGACCCCATCACATGCTTGATTGGCGATTTCGGCAGGTGGTCCCACAGGATTGACCCAATCCCCAAGAAAAGCTCGGTTTCATCCTCATCAAGAAACCCGGGGGGCACCAGATTGTGCCACATGAACGCGTTGATCTCGTCACCAAAATTGGCCGGAGTGTTCCGGAAATAGGTCAGCTTCATTGCGTCTTACCCCGTGCGTTGCGCAGCAGTCTGCCGGTCTCAAGCAATGATCGGAACGACGTGGCCGCAAGGACCAACGCATAGACGACAGCGCCCGAAGCGACCTGCAGCAGCAGCGTCAATCCGACCGACGCGCCCGGCCAAAGCCCCGGCAGCAGCAGGACCCAGACCACCATTGCGGCAGACCCAAGCGCTGGGCCCCGCAGGCTGCGGAAGTAGTGCCACAAGGGCATCTCCAGCATCCGCTGTGCCATCAACACGGAATGAGGCCAAAGGAACACTGTTTTCAGGACGATGGCGATCATCACGACGTCCAGACCGAAGCGGTAGAAGATCAGCACGACCGGAACCGTCGACAGCTGGACAACGGCCTGATACCAGAACCACCAGTCCGGCCTGCCAAGATTTCGGATCAACGCGGCCTGCATCTGGCCAAGCCCGGCCATCATGCCGATTGCGCAGAAACACTGGACGGTGAAGACCGCGCTTTGCCATTGCTGGCCGAAGGCCCAAGGGACCGCGGCAGGTGCCACGGCCATCAGCCCCGCGAACAACGGAAACGCCAGTCCGGCCGATGCATAGCTGGCGACAAGATAGGCCCGCCGCCTTTTTTCGACCTCACCCTGCAGGCTGGCCAGCAGGACGCTCGACACAGGAGAGAATGCGCCGACGGTCAGGTCCTTCAGCATCTGAAACAACCGACGCCCGAAATAGAACAGACCAAGGACCGCCGGACCAAGCAGAACCCCAAGCAGGAACTGGTCGATCCGCAGCTCATTCAGAAGCCTGCCGCCCATGGCATAGCCGCCAAAGCCCATCAGATCGCGCAACGATTGCCAGCGCACCTGTAGGCCGGGCCGCCAGCGCGCACCGGCAAATGCCACCACCATGGCCACCAAGGATGCGATGACCTGCGACGCGACCAGCGCCCAAAGCGCATAGTCCATCAGAACCATGACAAGGCAAACGACCGCTCCGATCCCGTTGGCGATCGCCGTGCGCACGGCCACCGCGCGGAACTGCATCCGCCGCATGATCAGCGAGGCCGGCACAGTCAGCAGCCCATCGAAGACCAGCCGCAGGCCAAGAACCGGCAAAATTGACGCAAGCAGGGGAACCCCGCTCAGGTCGGCGATGGCGGGTGCCAGCAAGACCAGAATGCCGTAGCCCATCCCCGAAACCAGAAGGGTCAGCCAGAACAGCGTATCAAGATGGTCGCGCCCTAGCAGTTTGCGCTGAACCAGAGCTTCGCCAAAGGCCGTAGGGGTCAGGACAGCAAGCACGGTGATGATCGAGGCGGCAAAGGCGACCGCGCCAAAGTCATCGGGCAGAAGGTATCGCGACGTGACAAGGAACACCCCAGCGGCAAGAAGTGTCGAGACCGCAGTGTTCAGGAAGCTCCACAAGACGCCAAGCAACGCAGCGCGTGCCCTTCCGGCGGAAAGATGCGCCAGCCCATCGCTCTGGCCATTGGAAGGGGTCGCGGTGTCGGCCATGGCTCAACTTTGTAAGGCCAGCACAGGCTGGGTGACGACAAAGCGCAGATCGCGCAGTCAGCGTATGTCCCTCCAAGGTGGATGCTGAAAGGCCAAATGAGCCCGTCGATGCCGGGCGGGCAAGTCATTGCCGATCTGGGTCGCTGGCGGCAAAAAATCGCGCAAACTGCCTGCCCAGACGGCAGACTGCAGTCCAAAATGCGCGACGCGGGGCAGCCGACCTCCCGGTGCCCGTAGCCACCGCGCCTATGCTTCAGGCACTCAACCTTGGTGCCAGCCTCACGCTGATGAGATTTCCCGGCTTTCCAGCCTTTCGGCGCGGGTGACTTCCGTCGCTCCACATTCGGCACATGTGCCGTCTGCCGTCGCCCGGACCAGACCGCAGGATGTGCAGCATGCCCCTGAAAGCGCGTCGGGCGCAGGAAGGCGGCGCAATTCCAACGGCGGGACAATCGTCAGGCCCGGGCGGGGCTGATCGTAAAGGAAGGTCGATACGGTGCCGGACGGTTCCATATAGGCATATTCCACCTGCCCAAGGTTACGAACGCCTGCGCGCCGCAACATTTCCATAACCTCCGTTGGCCCAATTCCCTTTTTGTCGAGCCCGGCATGGCTAAGATGCCCCTCGCGCAGGATCTCGGTGGGCCTTCCATCAACCAGACGCTTTGCGGTGGTCCAGTACCGGAAGGCGTGGTCAACAGCCTTGTCCGCAAGCACGACGAGCAGGATCGTGAGCATCCCATATAGCAACGGAACGTCAGCTTGGAACATCGGGTCACCAACCGCCGATCCCAGCGCGATGACCAGCAGGAACTCAACCACCGACATTTGTGAGATGCTGCGTCCGCCGACCCACCGCAAAAGAACGATCGTCCAGATCCAGATGACCCCCACCCGCACCGCAATTTCGAGGTAAATCAATGCGGGCGCGCTGCCCCAGATCATGCGTTCAGGATCGAAGGGAATGATCTGGTCCATGGCCGTCTCCGGATGCAGGTGCGAAACGCAATGGGGCTCATCGGGGTTCCCGACCATGGTCCCGTCAGTTTCCGCAAGTTGGCAGCAGGGCGATCGGGACGACCGTCCAGACCGTGGCCACCAAAGCGACGACAGCAAGCGCCAGGCTCGTTTGCCGCACGAACCCAGAAGCGGCGCCGACCCGGGATCCGAGAAGCAGGAAGATCATGGCCCCTTGCGTCAGTAACGCGACGGCAGCAGCGACAAGCAGGGCTGTTCGGCCAAGGGGCAGGCTGCCAAGCCCGGGGTCGGCCCCCCAGTTACCAGCGCAGATCAGCCCGTGCAGCCCATAAAGCGCGCTGAAGGTGATCAGCCAAAGGGTCAGCGGCAGCGACAGGCGCAAGACATCCCTCATGCGAATGCCCCCGGGGCCCATGCGGCAGCCAAAGCCATCACTGCGGTCAGCGCGGTGAAATCGGCCCACAGTTGGACGATCCGCGCCTCGCCCACCCGACCGGAGGAAGCGTAGCCCGCCCAGATGCGGGCAGACAGGAATCCCAGCATGATCAGCGTGATCGTGGTGTGCAGCGCGACATGGCCTGCCAGCAGCCAGAGCGTCGCGTTGTAAGCATGACCCGCCGGATCAGGCAACGAAAGCCAGACGGACCCCGCAGCCATGGTCAGGGCAATGGTGCCCAGGATGGCAAGTCCAAGCCCCGGCCAGGCCCAGCGGTCTGCGGCAACCGCCGACACCACTAGACGCGGCCCGACGACCAATGCGGCAATCCCTCCAAGCGCCAAGAGCGGTGCCGTTGTCCCCGGTTCAACCCAGGCGGGGGGCGGCCAGTTCGGCGCGATGGTCCACAGGAACGCATAGCCGAACAAGAGCGATCCGAAATGCACCCCGTCCGCCAGCAACAGCATCAGCGACCCCCACCATCCGGGTGGGTCGGCCACCTCCCACGAGGTTGGCAGATTTGCGCCATGGCCGGCGTCAACCGGGCCCTCGACAGTCTTTGCCCCCAGACCCCAGCACCAGATCAGCGCGATCACGACCACCGCCCCCAAGGCGATGCCCGAGACGATATAGGCCCCGAAAAGGGGCGCAAGGAACGAGGCGCTGGTGGCCACGGCCAGCGGGAACGGCAGCCAAGAGTTTCCGGGAAGGATCGCGACCTGTGCTGGCGACCCCGTCGCGGTATCGACAATCAGCGTCTCGCGTCGGTTGCGCGAGGCGTTGGCCAGATACCCCTCGCCCCGCGCGATGCGGTGGGCCAGTTTCGGGTCCTCGGCCAGCGGGTAGCGGCCGTCCACGATGGGAACCGACGCGAACCCATAGGCCGGAGACGGCAGGATCGTCGCCCATTCCAGCGTTCCCGCGCCCCAGGGGTTACGGCGACCGCGGACAGCGACGACGCTGTTCACCACGATGTCCAGAATGACCAGCGCAAAGCCGATCGCCATCACGAAGGCACCGATCGAGGCGACCAAGTTGATCGCCTCCCAGCCCTGGCCTGCATCATAGGTCGAGGTCCGTCGCCGCTGACCCAGAAGCCCCACCCAATGCACCGCAAGGAAGGTGACGTGAAAGGCGGGAACCGTGATCCAGAAGGCAATCTCGCCCAGACGGAAGAACCGCGTCCGGCCGGTAAGCGTCGGCAGAAAATAGTAGACCGCAGCGACCATCGGGAAGACGTAGCCGCCGATGAGAACATAGTGGAGATGCGCCACCACGAAATGCGTGTCATGCGCCTGCCAGTCGAAGGGCACGATGGCCAGCATGACCCCCGTCAGCCCGCCGATCACGAAGGTGGCGAAGAACCCCATGATCCACAGCATCGGCAGGTGCATGGTCGGACGACCTTTCCACAGCGTGCCGATCCAGGAAAAGATCATCACCGCGGTTGGCACCGCGACCAGCGTCGAGGCGGCCGAGAAGAAGGCAAGGCTCAGGTGCGGGATGCCGGTGGTGAACATGTGATGGACCCAAAGCCCGAAGCTGAGGACCGCCAGGGATATTGCCGCCGTGACGACCCAGCCGTAGCCTAGCAGTGTCGTCCGCGCCATCACCGGCAGGATCGTCGCGATCATGCCGGCTGCGGGCAGGAAGATGATGTAGACCTCCGGGTGGCCGAACAGCCAGAAAAGGTGCTGCCAAAGCAGCGGGTCCCCCCCGTTTTCCACCTGAAAGAATGGCCAATCCAATGCGCGTTCGACCTCTAGAAGCAATGAGCCAAGGATCATCGGCGGAAAGGCCGTCAGGATCATCACCGCCACGACAAGAATGAACCAGGCAAAGATCGGCATCCGCGCCAAGGACATTCCTGCGGCCCGGTACCGCAGCACCGTCACGACGATCTCGCAGGCGGTGGCGATGGCCGACACCTCGATCGAGGTGATCCCCAGAAGCCAGACATCCGCCCCTATCCCCGGCGAGAAGGCGGCAGAGGATAGCGGTGGATACATGAACCAACCGCCACTTGGGGAAAGACCCATCAGCATCGCGATGATGACTGCGCTGCCGCCGAAGATGTAGACCCAAAGACCGTAAGCCCCCAGACGCGGAAAGGCCATGTCGCGGGTGCCCAACATCCCCGGCAGCAAAAGCATGGCCATCGCCTCGAAGAACGGGATGGCGAACAGGAACATCATCACCGTGCCATGCATGGTGAAGATCTGGTTGTAGACCTCGGGCTCCATGAAGGCCGAGCGGGGTGACGCCAGCTGCGCCCGGATCAGCAGGGCAAGAATTCCACCGATGATGAAGAATGCCGTGGCCACGCACAGGAACAGGACACCAATGTCATTGTTGTTGTTGGTCGTCAGCCAACCCCGCAGGCGCGGATCGGACGACCAGATCGGCATCAGCCGTCGGTGCAGCCGCAGTGCAAGGGCGCGGCGGGGCTGGGGCGCGGTCATGGCAGGTCCGCCGTCAGGAATGCGGCCCAGCCCGCCGGATCATGCGCGCGGACGGTGAAAACATGGTCGCGGTAGCCGGTACCGCTGAACTCGGCGCTTGCGCCGGCGTAATCGCCGGGATGGTCCGCCTCGATCCGCAGGCGGTTGGTCCGGCCGGGAATGGCATCCAGCTTGCCCGCCAGACGTGGCACCCAGAAGGCGTGGACCACATCCCGGCTCGTGATCTCCACATCAACCGGTCTGCCGGCGGGGATATGCAGGATGTCATCGGTCCTAAGGCCGGGGGCGTCGGCATAGCCAAAGGACCAGGCCCACTGCCGCGCTTCAGCCCGGACGACAACGACATCCGGGCTTGCCACCGGGCGCAGCCGTTCCCCAAGAACAAGGCCATAGGCCGTCAGGGCCGTCAACGTCACCAAAGGAAAGGCAAGCCCCAAGCCCCAGAACCACACGCGATCATCGGCGCGCGCGCCGTTGCCGCGCCAAGCCATCACCAACAAAAGCATGACGAACAGGAAGATTCCCCCCGCCCCGATCAGCATCACCGTCCACAACGTGGCGATTTCGCGCGCGGCCGGGCCAGCAGGATGCAGCGCCGACAGCGTTTCCGTGCAACCGGCAAGCCCGTTCAGCGTTGTCATCGCAGCAAGCGAGAAGGCAAGGCGACGATGGCGCAGGAAATGATTCAGCCTGAAGGCAAGCCCGCACCGGGGCTGGACGATCCGGTCGCCGACTCGATCAACTCTGGAAGCAGCGAATCCAGAATCGCGATCTGGGGCCATCCGCTGCACGCGATGACTGTGGCGTTCCCGGTCGCGCTTACCTTTTGCGCCTTCGGGGCTGACGTCTTTTACTGGTGGTCCGGCGCGGCCCGCTGGGCCTGGGCGGCCTACTGGGCCTCGGGCACGGCATTTCTGTTCGGGCTCATGGCCGGGGCGACCGGCACACTGGAGCTTTTGAGCGTCCCCGGTATCCGCATTCGCGCGGCGGCTTGGACCCATTTCATCATCGCGGTCATGCTTCTGTCGCTTCTTGGCCTGAACTGGGGCTGGCGGCTGACCGGATACCAAGAGGCCGTGCTGCCCTGGGGCATTCTGATGTCCGGCTTTTCGGTGCTGGTCGTGATTGCGACGGGTTGGCATGGTGGGATACTCGTCTTCGACTACGGATTGGGCACGTCGAAGGGCAAGTCGCGCCCCAAGGGCTGAGCGAGCCAAGCGGGCACTGGCAACTCGTCAAGTTCTGGCTTGGCAAGCACCAGGGTGAGCACGGCAATCGCCAGAACGCACAGGATCACCGTCGGCAGGAAGGGACCGGGTGGCTCATGTCGCCCCTCGGTTTCGGCCACCGCGACGATGGTATGGCCGACCCAGGCGTGGACGGTGACCAACCCGGCGACGCCGACGAGCTTGACGAACATCCAGCCGGTGAACACGTCGCGCAGAAAGATCAGCGTGGTTCCCGTGGCCACGGTCAGCACAGCGGCGGGGGTCAGGAACCAGATATAGCCGTAATGCGTGGCCCGCCGGATGCGGGCAAAGTCGCCCTGTCCAATGGCGCGGTCGTGCCGGGCAAGCATGGCAGGAAGGGCCGCCAGCCCCGCAATCCAGACCGCCATGAACCCGACATGCAGAGCCTTCAGATGGGGGATGATCGCGTCGAATGCGGTCATGCCAATGCCCCCAGTCTGCGCCATCCCCGCCTGCCAATCAGGCCGATGATGACAAGAAAGGGCAGCCCCGCCGGTATCCACATGATCAGGCCGCCAAGCTGCTGGTCAGCAAGTTGCGACAGCCCGAAGGCCATCGGCGCAGTCGTGTGGATTGCGTACAGACCCTCAGGCGCGAAAGTCAAAAGTGCGCCCAGAAGCGCCATCTGCACGAAGGCCCCCAGCGTGGCCATGATCGCCAGATGCGGCGGCTGCGCAGGGTGCAGGACGCTTGCCCAGAAGGCGACTGCCGTGCCCAGTAGCGATGCCTGCATCAGCCAGTAGACCGCGATGTTGCCCAAGGCCAGGTCATAGGCCGCAGGCAGATGCCACAGCCATAGGACCGCTGTCGCCGCTACAAACGCCAGAACCGTCGACCGAGCTGTCCCCTTTGCCATCCCTGCCGCCAGCAGGGGGGCTGCCACGGCCACCAAAAGGACGTGATGGACGACGCGCGCTGAAAACAGCGCAGCCGACAGCGCGCAAAGCGGGGACACGAAGGCCACCGCCAGCACAGCGACCCCAGACAGGGCCATGGGCTTTCGCCTGACTGAAACCGCCATCAGCGACAAGGCCGCAAGCAGCGCCGGGTCCAGGTTCCACCGCGACCACAGCCCCGCCGGGTCCGGCGCTGGCCCGCAGTAGATGCCCTGAAGCGCCGCAAGGTCCATCAGGGTCCGCCTACTGTTCAGCCAGACGGTAGGCCACCACCTGATCTGCCACCTGTGGTTTCAGGATCGAATTTCCGCCAGCGGTGAAGACGACGTAGTCCACCCCTTCATGCGTGAAGACGGCCGGGATCGACACCGAAGGTGCGGCCACGATGTCGGACCAAAGCTCACGCCCCGTGCTTGCCTCCAGCGCCCGAACCCGGCTGTCCATCGATGCGCCGATGAAGACGACGCCGCCAGCCGTAATGACCGGTCCGCCAAGGGTTGGCGAACCCCAGTCGCGCAGGCCGTAGAAACCCCACTGCTGCGTCAGCCCGAACGGCACTTCGTAAAGTTGCTCGCCCGTAGACAGGTCATAGGCGGCGAAGGTGCCGAAGGGCGGTTCCCAACAGGGCAGCCCCAGACTGTTCGTCCATTCGAAAAGTTCGATCCCGTAGGGCGAGCCTTCCTGCGCATGAAACCCCCCTTCATTGCCGCCCTCGACGCTGCCATTGGTCGCGTCGCGCACCTCGGCCTCATAGTTTTCGCGCGGGATCAGGCGGATCACCTGCACGACGCGGCTTGTGTTGACGTAAAGGATCCCCGTACGCGGATCAACCGCAGCCCCACCCCAGTTGTTGGCGCCCGCCGTTCCCGGCCAAAGAAACGTGCCTTCCACGGATGGTGGTGTGAAAAGGCCATCGTATCGGTAGGTCTGGCGATCCTCGGAACACTGACCAAGCGACAGCGTGTCGGCCAAGGCCCAGACATCAGGCATCGCCTCGACCGGCGCGGTGGGCGCGGGGGTGGTGACGAAGGGCTGTGTCGGGGCCGCCACTTCGCCATCTGCGGTGGAGGCGGGAACCGGGCGTTCCTCGATCGGGAAAAGCGGCGCGCCCGTGCGGCGGTCAAGCACGAAGATGAAGCCCTGCTTGGTCGTCTGGACCAGCGCCGGGATCGTTTCGCCATCGCGCGAGATGTCGACAAGCGTCGGCGCAGAGGGCGTGTCATAATCCCAGATGTCATGGTTTATATGCTGGAAGGACCAGGCGATTTCACCAGTCTCGATGTCGACCGCCGTGATCGACGTTGCCAGCGGGACACCTTCCAGCCGGTTTCCGCCCCAGTAATTCGGCGAAGGCGAGGATACGGGCACATAGACCAGCCCAAGGTCAGGATCGGCGGACATGGAGGACCAGATGTTGGCGGTCCCCGTTTGCGGGATCAGGTCGGTCGGGATGAAGCCTGTATCCCAAAGCAGTTCGCCGGTCCGCGCGCTGACGGCCATCAGGTTGCCCGGGGGCTCGACGGTATAGGCCCAATCCTTGCCGGCCCAGCCGATCAGGATGGTGTCACCCACGATGGTTGGCGGCTGCAGCAGGGAGAAGGGAAAGACGTCGTTCGTCTCGTTCCACTGGTTTACGTTTAGGATGCCGTTCTGGCCGAAGTCCTGACATGGCAGACCGGTATCGGCATCGACGGCGTGCAGGGTCGCGTCCATCGTGCCAAGGTAGACACGCTTTTCGCACACCCCCTCGGCCCCGCTTTCCCAATAGGCGACCCCGCGGTTCTTGAGCGCGGCCTGGGTCAGCGCCTCAAGGGTCGACTGGCTGTCGTAGCGCCACCGTTCCTCCCCCGTCGCGGGATCCAGCGCCAGGATGCGGTAGAACGGCGTGCCCAGATAAAGCGTGCCGTTTGCATAGATCGGCGTGGCTGACCAAACCGTTTCCGGCAGGTCCCCGGTACCGTCGGCGACATCGCCGGTCCGCACCTCCCATGCGCGCTCCAGGTCGCCTACATTTTCCGGGGTGAATGTGGACACATCCGCGAATTTCGTTGCATCCAGCCTGCCGTTGAACGTGTCCCAGCGGGTTTGGTCGGCATGGGCCGGGGCTGCGCAGGCGAAGGCCAGCAAAAGCGCGAAACGTGTCATACGGTGTGAACCTTCCGGCTGTAAAAACGGCCACTTGCGACGAATGGAATGGCGAGGCAGACAAATGCCATGAGGGCGGCCAGGATGTTCTGCATCAGGAACCATGCCGCCACGGCGGTAAGTCCTGACGCGAGGACTGCGGTGACTGCGACCAGCCGCTGCATGCCGCGTCCCAGCCTTACGCCCGCAAGAAGCACCACGCCAACCAGCGCTGCCGCCGCGCCGAGAACGGCAAGCCACGCGCCCAACGTGCCTGTCACACCAGTCCCCTCCATCACAACCGCCAGAAGCGCCAACGTAAGACCAGCGACAGCCGCCAAAGTGACAAGGGGATTGAGCACGTTTTCTTCTCCTGACTGGCGACCATCATTGGTCGAACTGGACGTGCAGGCGATCACACGGATCCGGGTTCACGCCCGAGGAACACCCGCATTCCAAGCAGCGTCACGGCTGTGAAGGAGGCTGCGGCTCGTCCGTTGTTGGTGTGGGTGTCACGGCTTGCGGGACAGGCGCTGTTTCCGGCACCGGCGCCGCGGTATCCGCGGCATCTGCCGGAGGCACGTCGGTCGCATCGGTCGCGCCACGCGTTTCATAAAGCAACCAGCCCAAGAAAAGGACCGCGACAAAGCCCCCTACGGCCAACATGCCAAGAAGTGGCCCGCGGTGACGCGAAACCTGGCGATCAATGTTCGTTTTTGGTGCGGACATGCGCGGCCTCCTTTGGCAGACTCTCACCGATACAACCGGCGGTGGCCAAAAAGGTTCCAACTGAAGTTACCCCTTCAGTCCAACAGTGGCAGAGGCTGCCAAGTTTCGGCAGCCCCTGCCTTTGTGCGATCGGCTTTACCGGCGCTGCTCTTGATTGCGGTCTTGCTGGCCTTTCGGGTGGTCATTCTTTTGCTGGCCTTGTCCAGCGCCGCCGCCTTTCTGTTGCCGGTCCTGGTCGCGCTGGCCTTGGCGAGCCTGCTCGCCCGGCTGGTCCTTTTGCGGTTTCTTGTCCTGATTTTGGTTTGCCATCCTGCGATCTCCTCTGTTTCAGGTGGATAATCGACAAAACCAGTGGTCTCCGGTTTTGTTCCCGGGAACCAACTGGCGGACGGCAGGTTGAATTCTGTGCGGGAACGGAGTTTGCCATGCCAAGACAGAGTTTCTGGAAAGGCTATCTGAAGCTGTCGCTTGTGACCTGTCAGGTGGCGATGCAGCCCGCAATTTCGGACAGCGCGCGCGTCAAGTTTCACACGATCAACCAAAAGACCGGCAACCGCGTCCAGCGCAGGTATGTGGACGCGGAAACAGGCAAGCCCGTGAAAGACGAAGATCAGGCCCGCGGTTACCCGCGCGGCGAGGATGACCATGTCGTGCTGGAAGAGGAAGAGCTTGATGCCGTGGCACTGGACAGCACGCGCACGATCGACATTCTGGAATTTGTGCCGTCCGAACGGATCGGATGGATCTGGTTTGACCGTCCCCACTTCCTGTTGCCCGATGACGGCGTTGCGGAAGAAGCGTTTTCCGTCATCCGTGAGGCGATGCGGTCCACCGGAACCGTCGGCATTGCCCGGCTTGTCCTTTACCGACGCGAACGCGCGGTGATGCTTGCCCCGCGGGGAAAAGGCATCATCCTGTGGACGCTGCGCTATGGCGACGAGGTGCGCGATGCCAAGACGTATTTTGACGGCACCGGCGACGAAAAGCCTGACGCGCGTGCGCTTAAGCTGGTCAAACAGTTGATTGAACGCCGCACCGCCGAATGGACCCCGAAGATGGCGGAAGACCCGGTGCAAGACCGCTTGCTGGAGCTGATCGAGTCAAAGCAGAGCGGTCGCAAGCGTCCGCGCAAGGTTCAGGCGAAGGAACCGCAGCAAAGCGGCAAGGTCATCAGCATCATCGACGCCCTGAAGCGAAGCATCGATGCGGAAAAGGGCACATCCCGCAAACGCTAACCGAAAAGCCGGATGAAGGGACGCGCCTTAACCCGGCAGTGGTCGGGCAGACGCGGCAAAGTCGCTCCACGGATCGCGGCGCAAGGCGGCCAGTCGGGCGGGCATCGTGCGGATGGTGAAGTCGGCGGGGGACAGCCCGCTGTCCAGTTCGTCCCAGCTGACGGGGGCCGACACCAGACCCCCCGGCCGTGCGCGGGTAGAGTAGGCGGCCACCGCAGTCGCCCCGCGCTGGTTGCGCAGATAGTCGATCAGGATCTTTCCCTGCCGCTTGGATTTGGTGATCGTCGCCACATAACGTGCGGGATCGTCCCCTGCCATGCTGCGTGCAAACTGGCGGCAGAAGGACTTGACCGCAGGCCATTCGGCCTTTGCGACCAAAGGGGCCACGACATGCAACCCTTTGCCGCCCGAGGTTTTGACAAAGGCCGCAAGCTCCGCGTCTTTAAGGCGTTGCCGAACCTCTTGCGCAGCAAAGGTCAGGTCATCCCAGCCGACACCGTCACCGGGATCAAGGTCAATGACAATGCGGTCAGGCCGTTCCCAATCCGCAAGGGTGCTGCCCCAAGGGTGAATCTCCAGACTGGCCGCTTGGGCAAGGGCGGTCAGGCCGTCAAAGTCGGCGATGGCAATTGACGGCGCGTCCTTCGGATCTGTCGGGTCCGCCACGCGCAGGATGGCAGCATTCATGCCCTTCCAGTCGTGTTTTTGAAAGAATTTCTGGCCGCTGATCCCGTTCGGGCAACGCAGAAGGGCCAAGGGCCGGCCACTGACATGCGGGGCGATCCAGGTCCAGACGTCGGCATAGTAGTCGGCAAGGTCGGCCTTGGTGATGCCTGCGTCTGGCCAATAGACCCGGTCGGGGTTGGTCAGCTTGATCCGCCGCACTGGCAGGGCAGGGGGCGGTGTCGTGTCCTCTGGCGCAGACGGGGGCGTCGAGAGGCCCTCGCCCGTGACGTCCTGCGGGTCCTTATCCTCGCGCAGGCCGCGGAAGGCGGCGTGGCGCAGGTTGCCGTCATCCGTCCAGGCGCGGAAATCGACTTCGGCGACAAGATCGGGCCTGACATGGCGCACCCCGCGCTTTGCCTGACCCGTGAGCGGCGGATCAAAGGGCGACTGCGGCGTTTCCAGCGCGGTCAGCCGGGTGTAAAGGTCCTCGGCCACGGCAACGGAAAAGCCGGTGCCGACACGCCCCACGCTGCGCAACCGGTCGCCATCATAGACACCCATCACCAGCGACCCGATCGCACGGGGCGAGGCGGTGGAAGGCACGAAGCCGCCGATCACGAATTCTTGCCGGGCCGAGCATTTCGACTTGACCCAGGCATTGCTGCGCCCTGACCGATAGGGACTGTCGCGCAGTTTCGAAATGATCCCCTCAAGCCCCATGCGGCAGGCGTGGCGGAGGACGATGGCACCCTGGTCCGACAGGTGCTCGCTAAGCCGGATCGGATCCTTCGCGGACCGCAGGATAGTCGCCAGCAGGCGCTTGCGTTCGACCAGCGGCAGCGGCGTCAGATCGCGCCCATCAAGGTGGAGCAGATCGAAGGCATAAAAGGTCATCCGGTCGGTGCGGCCTTCAGCCAGATCAGCCTGCAGCGCAGAAAAGTTGGACGAACGACCGCCTGTTTCCACCACCACTTCGCCGTCCAGTACAGCCTGACTGACCGGCAGCGCAGTCAGCGCATCGGCAAGGGCCGCACCGAAGCGGTCAGTCCAGTCCCGCCCCGACCGGGTGAAAAGACGGGCCTTGCCGTCCTCCACATGGGCCTGAATCCGGTAGCCGTCGAACTTGATCTCATGCAGCCAGCGGTCGTCGCCCGGCGTGGCCTTGACAAGTGAGGCGAGCATTGGCGGCAGAAAGCCCGGCATCGGTTTGTCCGTGCCTTGCTCCGTGGTCTTTCGGGTGCGGGTCTTTCGCGCCGGGGTCTTGCGGGCGGGTTTGCCGGCAACGGCCTCGATCGTGCGACCAGACGTCACCGACTGCGGGCTTTGTTCCAGAATATCCGGGGCGGACGGGTCGCGGGCGCTGGCATCCTCGCCCTTGATCAACAGCCAGTTTTCGCGCTTGTCCTTGGGCTTGCCGCGCATGCGGATCAAATGCCAGCGACCGGTCAGCTTTTCGCCCTTGAGCTCGAACTCCAGATGCCCCTTGGCATAGCCCTTGTGCGGATCGATAACCGGGGTCCAGGTGCCACGGTCCCAGACAATCACCGTGCCTGCGCCGTACTGGCCTTCCGGGATCGTGCCTTCGAAGTCACCGTAGTCCATCGGGTGATCCTCGACATGCACGGACAGTCGCTTTTCACCCGGAACAAGGCTGGGGCCGCGGGTGACGGCCCAACTTTTCAGAACGCAATCCATTTCCAGCCGCAAATCGTAATGCAGCCGGCGGGCGGCGTGTTTCTGGACGACAAACACCAAAGCTCCGGTGGATTTGTGCTTGCGCCCCTTGGGTTCCGGGGTTGCCTTGAAGTCGCGCATCGACTGATAGGTTTCAAGCACCCTGTCACCCCGCTTTGCGCCGCGGGGCCTTTGTCGCTTTGACGCTGTCCCTGAGCGCCGCCATCAGGTCGATAACCTTGGCCTGCGGTTCCGCTTTCCGGCGCGGTGGCGGACGGCCTTGCAGTTTCGCGCGGACCAGATCGGCCAAGGCGGCTTCGTACCGGTCATCGAAGGTCGAGGGGTCGAAATCGCCAAGCTTGGTACTGATGATGTGTTTGGCAAGGTCCATCATCTCGGCATCAATCTTCACATCGCGGATGTCAGTGAAGGCATTCTCCGGTGACCGAACCTGATAGTCGAAGTTCAGGGTGTTGGCGATGAACCCCTGACCATGGGGCCGGATCATCAAGGTCCGCAGGCGGCGGAATAGAACGGTCCGCGCCAGGCCGGCGACCTTCTGCCGTTCCATCCCATCACGCAGCAGCGAAAAGGCATCGACCGATGCGGCTTCAGCCGGGGCAAGGTAGTAGGGTCGGTCGAAGTACAGCGTGTCGATGTCCTTGCAGGGCAGAAATGCCTCAATTGCCAGGGTCTTGTCCGACTCGGGCACAGCCGCGGCGATTTCCTCCGGGTCAAGGTGGAGGTAGTCGTCGGTGTCGACTTCGTACCCCATCACCTCGTCTTCCTTGTCGACAGGTTTGCCCGTTTCGGCATCGACAAGTTCCGCCCGCAGACGGTTGCCCGTGGCGCGGTTGATCATGTGCAGGGCAATGCGGTCTGACGTGACAGCTGCAGTGTAAAGCGCAACGCCGAAGCCCACTTCACCAAGCCTGATCCGGCCCTTCCAGTTTGCGCGCGGTGCCATCCCGACTTCCTTTTCTGCGACCGGCCACAGCCGGTGCTGAACATTGAACCGGTTTGCGCAGCGGTTGGTTCCGATGACCGGATCATTTAGGTCCGCGACATCGGCAAGATCGTGCCGCCTGCGGCGGATTTTGGGGTGGGGGGCGGAACCGGCAGGCGGCCGCGGCATTAATTTTCCGTTAACCTTGCCGTCCCGCAGGAGGGAACTGATGTCCGACGACGTGCTAAGGCATATCCCGGCCTTGCGCCTGTTCGCGCGGTCGTTGACCGGACGCTACGGAGATGCAGATGATCTGGTTCAGGATACGCTTGTAAGGGCGATTTCCAGTGCCGCCCGCTATACCCCGGGCACCAATATGCGCGCGTGGCTGTTCACCATCATGCGCAACCATTTCTACAACCAGCGGGTAAAACTGGTCCGGGAACGCCCCGGACTTGAAGATTGCGTGTCGGGGCAGCCGACCACGCCTGACCAGCAATATTGGCACGTTCGTGGCCGCGAAATCGAGGGCGCTCTCTTGGCACTGCCACGCACCTACCGCGAGGCGGTGATGCTGGTGCTGGTTACCGGCGAAAGCTACCAGTCGGCGGCGGATATTCTGGAAGTGGACATCGGCACGATCAAAAGCCGGATCAATCGCGGACGCCGGATGCTGCAAGATGCCTTGGGGGAAGAGGTCTAGCGGCGTCTGGGAACAATCCGGACAGCGAACGGTTGAAGCCGAACCAACGCTCAACCGGATTGGCAGGAGATGACCATGAAAACGAAGACCCTTGAAGACCTGTTCCACGAGACGCTGAAGGACATCTACTACGCTGAACGCAAGATCCTTACGGCGCTGCCCAAGATGGCACGGGGGGCGCAATCCTCGGAATTGCAGGCGGCATTCGAAAAGCGCGCAGAAGAAACCCAGATGCAGGTGGAGCGTCTGCAGCAGGTATTTGAGCTGATCGGCAAGGCGGCGCGGGGCAAGACCTGCCCGGCAATCGATGGCATCCTGGAAGAGGGCGAAGAGGCCCTGCAGGCCTTTGCCAACAGCCCGGCGCTGGACGCAAGCCTCGTCGCAGCAGCGCAGGCGGTCGAGCATTATGAGATCGCGCGCTATGGAACCCTGCTGCGCTGGGCGCAGGTGATGGGGCTGAAGGATGCGGCCAAACTTCTGGAGCAAACCCTGCAGGAAGAAAGCATGACCGACGAAGCATTGACCCAGATTGCCGATGGGTCGGTCAATCAGGCGGCGCTTGAGGCCGCGTGACACCAACTGTGTCCTGTCCCGCGCCGGCGTTCCCGTCGGCGCGGACAAACTGGCGGGTCGGCAGAACGAACCGCCCGCGCCAAGGAGGAGGCTTCCGATGAGCCGGGACCAAAAGTCACAACCGTCAAATGAAGACCTGCGGCGACCGAAGGCAAACGTGATCGACCAGCGCCAGCAGCAGATCGATCCGTCCGGACAGGAGCGCCTGGACCCAAACGCGCGCCCCGATGCCAACCGCAAGCAGCCCGGTGGTCACATCCACCATGGCGAACGCACTGACGAAGGATCCGCATCATGAACGACCATCCCAAGCCGCCCTTTCCGAAGCAGACGCAATCCGCCCCGGGCACCTTTGCTTCGATGCAGCCGCGCCCCGACCATGGCGAAACAACCTGGGTTGGGGCCGGTCGGCTGCAGGGTCGCGTTGCGCTGATCACCGGGGCAGACAGCGGCATCGGCCGCGCCGTAGCCATCGCCTATGCCCGCGAGGGCGCAGACGTTGCCATGTGTTTCCTGAACGAGTGTGACGACGCCGCCGATACGGCAAGACTCATCGAAGACGAGGGCCAGAGCTGCATGAAGATTCCGGCCGATCTTTCCAACCCTGACGAATGTCGCAGCGTAGTGCAGCAGGTGGTGAACACCTGGGGCCGGATCGACATCCTGGTCAACAACGCCGCCCACCAGACTGTCTGCGACCGGTTCGAGGACCTGACGCCCAAGGAATGGGACAAGACCTTTGCCGTCAACATCGACGCGGTCTTTCATGTGGCCCAGGCGGCGGTGGCCCACATGGGTGCGGGCAGTTCGATCATCAACACCGCCTCGATCAATTCCGACAAGCCGAATCCGTCCTTGCTGGCCTATGCCACCACCAAGGGCGCCATCCGGAACTTCACTGCGGGACTGGCCCAACTGCTGGCCGACCGGGGCATCCGCGTGAACTGCGTCGCCCCCGGCCCGGTGTGGACCCCGCTCATCCCGGCCAGCATGCCGGGTGAAAAAGTGGCCAGCTTCGGTCAGGACAGCCCGATGAAACGTCCGGCCCAACCGGTGGAGCTTGCCTCCGCCTACGTGATGCTGGCCGAGCCGATGTCGAGCTACGTCTCCGGCGCGACAATCGCGGTCACGGGCGGCGCGCCAATGTTGTAGGGGCTGGCGGTCGGGAACAATCTCGGCTGGTTCCGGTTCTATCGGGCAGGACGCAATTGCGACAGAAAGGATACCTCATGACCGATATTCCCCCCAGAACCCCGCCCGGCAAGGTGGATCGGCGCACCGATACGCGCCCGCCCCAGACGGGCATGTGGCTTGTCTTGCTGGTCGTCGTTGCCCTGATCGTGGCCGTCGTGGTCTTCACCTTTGATCGGTCGGCCAGTGTCCTTGATGAGCCGGATACAACCCCGGCATCGACGGCGCCTGACCAAGGCGGCGTGGGTGCGCCCGAGACTGCCCCGGATCAGACAGGCACTCCCACCGGAACAACCACGGACACAGGGACCGATGACGGCGCCGCTACGGTCGACCCGACTGCGCCAGCGCCGGGAACCGCGGTCGAAACGCCGCCTGCCGAACCGTAAGCACACTGACATCTCCCACCAGGAAAAGGTCGCGCCCCGTCCGCGCGGCCTTTTTCAGAAGTATGCTGCGGGGATAGCTGTGTTCGCGCATCCTTCAATCGCGTTTGGCCTGCGCGAGACGGGCCAACATCCTGAACTCATCGGCCCGGGCCAGTTCCAGTTCAACCCCAATACTCGGCACAGCGGCCGGATCCTCTTGCCCGTCCTGCAACTAGGTGCGCTCCTCCATCCACTCGATGAGCTCATCAAATCGGTCGCCGGGAAGACGCTGCAGAAGTTCGATCAGAAGGCTGCGGTGGGCAAGCACCCGCCCTTCCAGCGACAGCGAAATGGGATTGAGATTTTGTTGATCTCTGTCTTTTGTCATCTTGATCGCCTCCACCGCTTTCAGTCCAGAACGCCTATCAGGACCAATATGTTCCCTCGCGGCCGGGGGCAGTGCTATTCCAAGGATCACAATGCTGATCTACGATCAGGACATTCCCAACCTTGCCCGCGCCTTGATCGGGGCGCGGCTTTTGGTGCGCGGGGTCGGCGGCACCGTCATTGAGACCGAGGCATACGGACGCGATGATCCCGCATCGCACAGCTTTGCAGGCAAGACGGCGCGCAATGCGGCCATGTTCGGCCCTCCGGGCAGCGTCTATGTCTATCTGTCCTACGGTTGCCACCTTTGCCTGAACGTCGTCGGTCGTGCCGGTGAGGCGGTGCTGATCCGGGCGATCCGTCCCGAAATCGGGGTCCCGCTGATGCAACAGCGCCGAGGCCGGGAGGATGCACTTGCCACGGGCCCCGGTCGCTTGGGCCAGGCCTTGGGGATCCGTCTTTCCGACAATGGCAAGCCTTTTGGGGGCAAGCAGTTCGGGGATAAGAAGTTCGGAGGGGACGAGTTCCTGCTTGATCCGGGCGAAGCCAACGCGCCTTTGCTCGTCGGCCCCCGGATTGGCATCACCCGGGCCGCTGACAGGCCGTGGCGTTTCGGACTGGGCGGGGCAGGGGGGTTCAGTCGCCCGTTCCCGGTCGTGCCTGGCCCTTGAACCGGCGGAAGTCCGCGATGTTCCGGACGTTTGGCGAATAGACCGGAACAAATGGCCGGGGTTGCGGCTTGAAGCACCATCAGGTCGCCTGAGGAGCACCCGAATGCCCAACGAACCGAAGCCCGCCGCGCGCAAGCGCACGCCGCCGGAAGACCGGCGGAACGCGCAAAGTGACCATGAAGGCTCTCCGCACCGGCCGGAAGAGTTTGACGACGTCAATCCAGCGAAACAGGTCCCGCCAGTCAAGCCGACCGGGTCCAAAGACCGCAGAAGAAAGGAAATGTGACAATGCCAGCAAAATCCAAAGCTCAGCAAAAGGCGGCAGGCGCAGCCCTGGCCGCAAAGCGGGGCGAGGCGGACCGAAAGTCGCTTGTCGGCGCGTCCAAAGAAATGGCGAGCTCGATGACCGAAAGCGAGTTGGAAGACCTGGCCAGCACCTCGCGAAAGGGCCTGCCAGAGAAGAAGAAATAGGACTGTCGCCTCAGTTGGAACAATTTTCCCACATGCGCGTTGATTGTCCATACGGCCGAACCGCATTCGGCTTAGCGCGAGGAAACCTGACATGGACCACAATACGCAAAGCTCATCAGGCAGTTTTGACCTGAACGAGGCCGATCTGATCGGCACCCCGATCTACGACATCGACGGCGAGAAGGTCGGCAGCATTTCGCATCTCCACCATGCGGCGACCAGTCGTCAGGCGGTCGTGGATGTTGGCGGCTTTCTGGGCATCGGGACGAGACCGGTTCTGGTCAGTCTGGACGACCTGACCATCCAGCAGGACCCGGATGGGAATGTGTACGGCGTGACGTCATGGACCAAAGACCAGATTACCGCGTTGCCCGAACACTACGACTGAATTGCCGCGCCAGCACATCTGGACCCCGTCAAGCCACTGCGGTGCGTGATCGGGGGCAGGACTTTCACAGGAAGGACACCGACATGCAGATGTTTCAAGAAGGACGCCCCGGGGAAAAACCGGACCTCCCGTCACCGCCCGACCTTCCCGTCCCCGGCGAACCTGCCGAGCCGGACGTGTACCCCGACCCGATGCCAGACCCGCAGCCGATCCCGCCACAAGACCCGATCCCGCCCGGTCCCGGAGAGGTCACGCCCCCGGTATATGGAGGTCAGCGCGGTGGTTTCGCAACCTTATCGTGATTGCCGCGATCCTGACTGGGGTCTGCAGCCAGATCGGAGATCGCGCTTTCAAGCTTGTGGGCAAGGGTGATGAGCGCTTCGGGAATTGGCTCCGCTTCCGCATCTTCAAGAACGGTCTTGGCTAAAGCGGCCATGCTTGCCGCCCCCTTTGCATCGGTTCCTGAATCTTGCGGCATCCAACCCTCCGCGCGCCAACGTCACGCCACGTCCTCTGATCATAGCCCACGGTGGCCGTCAGCGGCGATCGAAAATCATCCGCCCACCACAATGTTACTCCCTGATATGATTAAACTAAAGCGCTGTTTCCAAAGTAAAGCCGCTGACCGCGCCTTTCCGCCCGGTTTGCCGGCCCTTTGGCTGATCCCACACTCCGAAATGCCCGAAACGACAGCAGCCAAAGTTTTGGCTGCCGTCGTCCGCCACTGTCCCGTCCCGAACTTCGCCGAAGGGAATTCCGAAGATGCCATTTGATTTCCAGGGAAAGCGCATCCTTATCCTGCAGGACAATCCTGTCGCGGGGGCCGAAATTGCCATCGCTCTGTCGACCGCGAACGCCACCGTGCTGGGGCCGTGCCATGATCTGGGTACTGCTGAAATGCAGGTGATGCACAGCGAACTGGCAATCCTTGATGTCGACGTCCGCGGCCGCAGGACCTTTGCGCTGGCAGACCGACTGGCGGTGCAGAACGTGCCTTACGTCTTCTTTTCCGCCACTGCCGGCTGCCGCCTGCCGGAGCGTTTCGCCAGGATCGACTGCATAGCACGACCGTCCTCTCCGCTCGTTGCGGTCAGGCGTCTGGAACTCCGGTCACGCGAAGCCGAACCGCCGACCTTCCCTGACCTTGTCCCGCTTCTTCGCCAACGTGCGTGCGGCATCCTGAAGGACCCGCTTGCCGCAGATCGGCTGGTGGAGCGTACCCTGCAACTCGCCCTCGAAGACAGCGGCACCCTTCCTTGCCAGTCAGGTCTGCTGGCTTGGTTGCATGGCCTTATGGACCGTGCGCTGCAGGTGGGCAGGTCTCAATTCCTCAACTGATCCGCTGCTGCGGGAACAATTCACCGCCCTTTCGGTTGGAAGAATTGGCAACTTCAGGCCAACCGTGGAAACCGCACGTTTCCGCGCCTTATCCAGCAAAGACTGAAAGGATGGAACATGAAACACCTCCTTGCGGTACCGGCACTGGCCCTGTTTGCGGCGACTGCCATGGCCCAGACCGATACGACCACAGGCGTTGCAACCGGCACCGACGCGACGGCTGGTTCTGGCGAAACCTTTGGAACCAACTGGTCGCTCTCTGTCGGGACGACCTTTTTCACCGATGGTGAGAACGGCACTCTGCGCCCCTCCGAAGAGCTTGCTTCGGGTTGGCAGTCCCTGTCGCAAGAAGATCGCGACATGATCACAGCAGATTGCCAGACCTTCGAAGCCGCGCATGGTGATGCCGCCGCAGCCGGTTCGACCGAAACAACCGGCACAGCCGCCACCGATGGCACTGCGGACACGACGGCAGGCACCGATACCGGCACGGCGACGACAGACACGACCGCCACGACTGACACTGGCACAGCTGCAGGCGGGACGGATACCTCCATGGCAGTAGGGTACGACATGGCTGAAATGCAGGCCATTTGCGACGCAGTCGGCCAGTTCTAAGCGGACCAGCCGCCCCAAATTGCCCCCTGTCTGACTTTCGGCAGATGTAAGCCCTCAACATCTCGCCGAGCCGGTGACCAATATGCGGAAACGCTGGTCACCGGTTTTTTCATGAATGCGAGCTGCGGGATAAACCGCCATCTGGCTGGAACATTCCGAACCCGCGCCGGTTGAGAAGATGGCCGCAGAACGGGACGACCACAGTCCTGTCAGCGGACACTCAACGGGAGAGGACCATGGCACAAAGATTTGAAGTCGACCCACAGCGCATGCGCTCGTTCCGTAATGATCGTGACGACCACCGCAGCCCACAGGGCGGCTACCGGGGGCGCACGCGCGAGCAGTCCGGGCAGGGCGCGTCGGTCGGCGAGGGCCATCAAGATGACTTCGACGGTAGCAGATCCCGGCGCGGATCGGCATCGCGGTGGCCCGAGGAGGACGACCACTCAGGGAACGATCATGACCAGCAGGGCGCAGATCCATCATTCCGTGCCGGTGACGACCGTAACGACCGCAGCCATAGCGGTTGGATCGGAGATTCAGATGGCCACCGGGATGCGGCCCGTCGCGGTGGGCGCAACCGCTGACTGGCCGCGCTGGCCCCGGCAGCTCCCCACGTCGGGGCCAGCTTCACAACTGCAGGCAACTTAGCCCACTGGAGAGAAGACAATGAAAATCAACACCCAACTGCAGAACGGAACGGACGGCGGACCAGCCGAAGTCCACCAGACCGTTGCCGCCGGGGCCGATGCGCTGACGACCTCGCAGGGGGTAAAGATTTCGGATAATCAGAACAGCCTCAAGGCAGGCGTGCAGGGGCCGACGCTGCTGGAAGACTTTGTCCTGCGCGACAAGATCTTTCATTTCGACCACGAACGTATTCCGGAACGCGTGGTCCACGCCCGCGGCTTTGGCGCACATGGCACGTTCGAATGCACGCGCGATCTGTCGCAGATCACCCGCGCCGCGCCGTTCCAGAAAGTCGGCAAACTGACCGAGACTTTCGTTCGGTTTTCCACCGTTGCCGGGTCCAAGGGGTCGATGGACCTCGCCCGCGACGTGCGGGGCTTTGCGGTGAAGTTCTACACGGATGAAGGCAACTGGGACCTCGTCGGCAATAACATCCCGGTCTTTTTCATTCAGGATGCGATGAAGTTTCCCGACCTTGTCCACGCGGTCAAACCGGAACCCGACCGGGGCTTCCCGCAGGCCCAATCGGCGCATGACACATTCTGGGATTACATCTCACTGACCCCTGAATCGATGCACATGGTCATGTGGCAGATGTCCGACCGCACGATCCCCCGTTCCTTCCGCACGATGGAGGGGTTCGGCGTCCACACCTTCCGCTTGGTCAATGCGGCGGGCGAGTCACAGTTCGTCAAGTTTCACTGGAAGCCACGGCAAGGGCTGCAGTCGGTGTTGTGGGATGAAGCGGTCAAGATCAACGGCGCCGATCCCGACCACCACCGCCGCGACCTGTGGGAGGCGCTGACCACCGGCGACCATCCCCAATGGGACCTTTGCCTGCAAGTCTTTGACCAGGCCTTCGCCGACAGCTTCGACTTCGACATTCTGGACGCGACCAAGCTCATCCCCGAGGAACTGATCCCGGCCGAACCGGTGGGCACCTTGACCCTTGACCGCGCCGTCGACAATTTCTTCGAATTTACCGAACAGGTTGCCTTCTGCACCCAGAACGTCATCCCCGGCATCGACTTTTCCGACGACCCGCTGTTGCAGGGGCGGAACTTTTCGTACCTCGACACCCAGTTGAAGCGGCTTGGCAGCACGAACTTCACCCAGTTGGAGGTCAACCGCCCACGGGGATGCCCGATGCACAACTTCCAACAGGACGGCCATATGCGGAAAGGCAACCGCAAGGGTCAGGTTATGTATGAGCCGAACGGCTTTGAAGTTGGCCCGCGCGAGGATCCGCTTCAGGGCTATGTCAGCTATGCCGCCCCGGTCGAGGGGGCAAAGGTCCGCATCCGGGCGGAAAGCTTTGCCGACCACTACAGTCAGGCCCGGCAGTTCTATCTTAGCCAAACCCCGGTCGAGCAGACTCACCTGCGCGATGCCCTGGTGTTCGAGCTGTCGAAATGCGAGCACACCCGCATCCGCGCGGCCATGGTCGGCCATCTTCGCAACATAGACGAAGACCTTGCCTCGGGCGTGGCAAGTGGCCTTGGGCTGCCCGAACTTCCGCCACCGGCAACGGCGGCGCGGCCAACCCGGCAAGACCTTGTGCTATCGCCCGCACTGAGCATTCTTGCCAACGGACCGACCAGCTTTGCTGGCCGCGTTATGGGCGTGATGGTCAGCAACGGCTTTGACGGAACGGTGCTGGATAGCCTGACGAGTGCCATCACCGACGCAGGGGGCAAGGTGAAACTCATCGCGCCCCGCGTCACGGGCGCGCTGGATGACCGGGGTGACCTGCACGAGGCGCAGTTCTCCATTCCCGGCGGCCCATCCGTTCTGTTCGACGCTGTGGCCGTGATCCTAGGTGCGGATGATGAAAAGACAGTCGCCGAAATGCCCCAGGCCCAGACTTTCCTGCGCGATGCCTTTGCGCACGGCAAGTTCATCGGTCACGCAAGTGCTCAGGCACTGTTCCAGAGTGCCGGCTTGGACACTAAGATTGACGACGGCTGCTTTGACCTTGGCCTGATCGACGACGGCGACACGATGGCAAGGTTCATCTCAAGCTGCGCGGATTTGCGCTACTGGGCGCGACGCGGAATGGTATGATCCAGCCCACCCGGAACCCTGCGGCAAAAGGAGCTTGCCTTGCGGACAATCCTTGCCATCGCGCACCTGATGCTGATCGTCGGCGGTCTGAACTGGCTTGCGGTCGGCATTGCGCAAATCGACGTGGTCGCCGCAGTCTTTGGCGGGCAATCGGCGCTGCTGGCGCGCGTTGTCTACGTGCTTGTCGGACTGTCGGCGATCGTGGTGGCCATGACGATACCGCGCCTCCTGGGAACCGCAATCTTCAGCGACCTGCCAAGACGCAGATAATTGATCCGGGCCTTTGTCCGGGCCGTGGCAGTTGCTGCACGAACGCGGCGCGGTACGTCAACCGCTTCGGGTTTTTGCGCCAGCCTTTTCAAGCTCATCCGCAATTTCCCGGAACAGGTCGGGAAGCTGCCGCGCCGCTGCCGTTTCTACGGTCACCCGGTCAGCGAAACGTCCTTCCGATTGCACCGTCGTCGTAAGCTCAAAATGCTCGGTCGCACCGCGGCCGACCTCCTCCCGACTGACGGACAGGTCGAACGTCACCTCACAAACCAGCGGCAATGGTTTGTCCGAGGATGAGGTTCGCGATTGGTCCCGATCTGGCCGCGATACCACCGCTACTCCTGCACATTTTTGTTCAAGCAGTTTCATGCGATCCTCCGTCCTGCCACCCAGTCCAGAGCGTCAATCATGCTACAAATCTTCCAGATTCGGCTTGCCGCTTTTGCTGAATCCCAAGGGCTTTCGGCCAAACTTCGCCGATGCAAGGCAGTCAACCAAGGCGCGTTATTGGCCAATGATCCGGATATGGCTGCGCGATCAGAAGCATAGCCGAATTCGGTGCTGGAACGCCGCGCCATGGGAACAAAGCGGCGCGCCAACTGTTTCTCTCCCAAGCGTCCCTTCTGGGCGCCACCATCTTAAACCATGGAGAGAGAGATGAAAAATCTTATGCTTGGGACCGCAATGGCGTTGGCGTTCGGAACGGTAGCGTCGGCACAGGACCTGTTCCGTGCCGAAATGGATCCCGTTGCCATTGCTGCGTCCGATTTCATCGGCATGCGCGTCTACGCTGCCGAAGCCGCGGTTGACGCGGAAGAATACGCCGGCGTGCAAGACGGCTGGGAAGACATTGGCGAGATCAATGACGTGATCCTGACCCGCGATGGCGCCGTGGATTCCGTGCTGGTCGACATCGGCGGTTTCCTTGGCATGGGCGAGCGTCAGGTCGCACTTGGCATGGAAAGCATCCGCTTCGTCTCGGACAGCGCGACGGCGGATGCGGCGAACGACTTCTTCGTGGTGATCAATGCCGACCGTTCGGTTCTTGAAGGCGCGCCAGACTACATGCGCACCGGCGAAATGTCGGCTGATCCCGCCGCCACCGAGCCTGCCACGGAGACCGCCATTACCGATGCGGCAACCGCCGATGACCCGGCCACCACGCCGGTAACGGAAGATGCGGCGATCGATCAAGGCCAGGTCGCTGCCACTGATGGTGCCACCGACGGCGCTGTCGTCGACGGCGCGGCCCCGATGGAGGGTTATGCCTCGGTTGACGTGGCGGGCATCACCGGCGACCAACTGCGCGGCGTGCGCGTCTATGGTCCGAACGAAGAGGACCTTGGCGAAATTTCGGAGGTCGTTCTGACCGAAGCAGGTGCGCCCAACCAGGTCATCGTGGACGTCGGCGGGTTTCTTGGGATTGGCGAAAAGCCGGTTGCACTAGATATGACCGCACTGCAGCTGGTCCAGTCCTCAGACGGTGGTGACCTGCGCGCCTACGTGCGGATGACGCAGGAAGAGCTTGAGAGCCTGCCGAAAGCAGAAATGTAATCTGCGCCACCCCTTGCAAAAAGGCCCGCACACTGCGGGCCTTTTTCGTTTGCTCTGATCGCCAAGGTATCAGGGTCCGCACCACATCCCGACCGGCACTCAAAGCTGACGTGGGAACAATTCCCGCGAGTTGCTGTTTGACTCACTGATCGCTGACGGAAAGGATTTCAGATGTTTCGATACGCACTATGCGTGGCCTGTGTGGCCGCAACTCCCGCCTTGTCCCAGACTGCTGGCGATGACCAGCCATCGACCGAGAACTGGTGGGATCGCGTGGGCTCAGGATTTTTCAGTGACGAGGGGCTGACTGTCCTTCGTCCCGAGCCTGAAATTCGGGCGCACTGGACCGCCTTGAGTTCAGACGATCAGGCGGCCGTTCTGGAACGGTGCGCGATCCTGATGAACCAGGCCGGAACGCCGGACACCAGCGGTACATCCGTACCGTCAGAGCAACTGGGTTCCAACACCGAGCTTGGTGAAACCACGACGGACGGCCTTGCCACCGGGGACGCCGGTGATGGTGCCCTGCAAGACGACAATGTGGAACTGCCCGCCGATGAAGGCGCGCCGCGCGCTGAGGCGACGGCAGACACTGCCACTGGTGCGGCAAATGAGACATCCGTGACCGGCGCGATTGACGGGGCCGAGGTTCACAGCCCGGACGATGACGTGCAGACCTATACCGGGCTTGCGGGCGGTGTCTCACCCGAAGACGCGCAGTTGCGCCCGGTCTGCAGTGTAATCGCAAGCATCTAGCCTTAAGTCTTCGGGCCTTTCACGGGCACCCGCAAAAGATGCTGCCTGCAGCGGTGTCGGCGCATCCCACGGGAGAGGCCGCTGAACTTGCGGCCCGCGAAAGAAGGAACCGTGTTGCCGCTTTCGCGTTGCCGACAAGAGTTCGCATGATCAGACAGGAAGGATCCCCGATGACCACCCCCTTTGTAGCCGGCATGATGCTTGATGAAACTGCCAGCGAGCCTTCCGCTGGCGTGCCCGACGCTGAAGCCGCACTTGCCACGCTTCACACGCGCACGGTCGATGCGCTCAAAGGCTTCGTGAAGATGGTCGAGAACGCCGAGCCTGAGTTCCGGCCCGTTGTCCAGAAGTTCCACGATCTGCATGTCCGACATGCCGAAGAAATCGGTCGCCTTCTGATGGCCAGAGGCAAAACGGTAGACGCCGATGGGTCGTTCATGGGGACGATCAACGAGACCGTGGTCGGCCTGCGCGCCTTCTTCGACGAAATCGACGAAGAAGTCATGAGCAGTGTGCGCAGCGGCGAAGGCCATGTTCTCAAGGCCTTTGATGAGGTGCTCAAATCGCCCGTTGAAGCCCATGAACACTCGGACATCGCGACGATGCGGGCCGAGTTGGCTCAGTTGCTGCAGGAAACGCGGCACCTCGATTGACGCACCTAAGCCAGATGTGAGGGAAAGCTTGGCTGGCGCGCAGCTTGTCGCGCGCCAGCCGTGCTGGGTCAGGACCAGTTGCGATCGTGGTCGGCATGGGTCGGCAGATAGGCACCCGGCTCGAAATGCGTGTCGTAGAACCCGGTATCCAGCCGATGCGCTTGCAGGTAGGTGTTGATGAACACCGCCGGGGCCGTGGCCGGGAACCGCCCGAAGGTCGAAAACACGTATTCCGCCATGATCGTCGCAATCTCCACCGCCTCGGCGTCGATCTTTGCAGCCGCCCCACGGACAGCGGCATTCTCCCGGTAGGGGCCACTTTGGCCCGCGTCAAACGGACCCCCCGCGCCGAACTTTCGGGCCACCACCGCCTCGACCGCCGCGCGCATGCTGGCGTGATGCGGCGGCACATGCGCCTCGAACACGCCGGGCAGGCCCGTGATATAGGGCAGGGGGCTGCCCTCGCGCATCTGGAACTGGAACCCAAGGCCCGGCACTGCCGGATCGCCGCTGGCACCCAGCACGACGAAGGGGTTGATCCCGGTATACATCCAGCCCCCCAGACCCAGCGCCTGCAGCATCAGCGCCCCGGCATAGCAGGCGGTTCCAGTCTCGGTCGCCACATCGGTCATCGCCACCTGTTCCAGAAAGGTCATCGGATAGGCGACCGACATGGCTGGCACGAAAAGCGCGCTCTCGCCTGCCAGCCAGTAGCCAGGACAACCCCTCAGTCATCCGGTGGAAGCAGCGCCGGATTCCAGACGATTTCCCACAGGTGGCCGTCGGGGTCGCTGAAATAGCCCGCATAGCCGCCGTAGAACGTGTCCTGCGCGGGCTTGATGACTTCCGCCCCCGCCCGCGCGGCAGCCTCCATGCCCTGATCCACCTCCTCGCGCCGCGCCACATTGTGGCCGATGGTGACGGCAGTCGGGCTGACGGGCTGCATCTGCAATCCGGTATCGTGCGCAATGTCGCGCTGCGCCCAAAGGGCGAGTTTCACCCCGCCCGCGAGGTCAAAGAAAACAACCGCGCCATGCTCGAACTCCCGCCCGATGATGCCATCGGTCGGCAGCCCAAGCCCGTCACGGTAGAAGGCAAGCGATCGTTCAAGATCAGCGACGCCAAGCGTCACGACAGAGATTCTGGGTTTCATTCCACGCCCTTTCTATCGGTCCCCGCACCAAGCAGAGACCCTGATAGTCTTGGGCCGTTGGCTTGCAACGGAAGGACCCGCGAGGACGGGGGCCGGGCCAACCTTCCCGCGCCTAACCTGTTTCAGACGGGTCGAGCATAGGCCGGTGCCTATGGAGGGTCAACGAACGCGCTAACGCCGTTCTGACAATTCTGCGAGTAGCCCGAAAACGGTGATTTTGGCGTTGTGTGGGCAGAGCACTCCACCCTAACCTCGTCAGCTTCGGCAATCGGGGGCGACAATGGACGACAACCGTGAGCGACAGATGTCTCAGGCTGAAGCTGTCGGGCTTCTCCAGGCGAAAGAGATTGAAGGACACCTGACCGCACTGGACAGCTTCGCCCCCATGGCGCTGGGTGTGCTTGCGGTCGCGTCGGGGATCTACACTTACCTCGGCGTACGCGCCCAGCTTGATGGGTCCGGCGCGCTGACGCTCTTCGCCGCCGTTGCCTATTCTCTTGCCGTCTCCGTCGCGATCTTTGTGTTCTGGAGCTACATGCTGCGCTTGACCCCCGCCATGCGCACGGCCCGATCTCGGCTTGGAATGCTGCTGACAATGGCTCTCGGCTCGCTTGCGATTGTCGCCATGTCATCCTGGCTGAATGCTGCGGCATTGGCCGGATCGGCGGCGGTCGAGCAACATCTGGCGCTGACCGTGCAGGACTATCAGACAGAGCTGGAGCAAGCGAACCGCGTTGCGGTCGCGTCACAGGGGCTCCAGCTTGACGTCAGCCGCGCGCGGCAGGCCTTTGAGGATCTCTCAACGCAAGAGGCTGCAGGCAATCTGTCGGGGACGTCCGGGCGCGGTGCCGTCTTCCGCGTCCTGACCTCAAAGGGCGACGAACTCGCCGCCCTGGAGTCACAGATCGAAGCGCAGGGACCGTTGATCGAGGCGGCCTTTTCCGAAGGCAATGCCATCCTGTCACGGATGCGCGAGCTGACGGCCGCCGCTGGGCCGGTAAGCGAGCGATCCGTCGTCTTTGCCGAAGAGTCGGTGCGGCTGGCCGGCTTGATCGCCCGGCTCAGGCAGCTTTCGGTGGCACCGGTCGTGGACCGCGCAGCCCGCGATCTTGCCGCCTCTGTCGTGCTGCCCGAACTTGATGGCCCAAACGACAGCATTCGTGGCGCACAACAGACCACGATCGAGTCCGTGCTGGAGCTTTTGGGTCAGCGTGCGGAATCCCTGCGCGACGCGGCCCAGGAAGTGATTGCGCTTCCCGCCGCAGAAGAAACGACCTACCAGCCGATTTCAGCGGCAGACGCCGTCTTGCGCTATGCCGGCGACTTCATCCCGTCCTGGGCAGGCGCGATTGCCATCGACCTTTTGCCGGCGGTCCTGGTGTTCATGATGATGGTTGCCCAGTCCGCCATCCGCGAAGATCGGGCCATGACGAACCCCGAGGACACGATGACTTTGCGTGAGTTGCGGGCCGCCATGATCGCCTATCGCGGACTGGACTCCGCAGGCTTGCGCGACGACACGACCGTGCCGGAGGCTCAGGGGACGGATCTGCCGTCCCAAGCGGAAACGGACACCGCGTTCGACAAAGTCGCACCCATAGACCGAAGCCTGCGCAAATGAGCGACGCCGTCGTATCGGTCCGCAATGCCAAGCGCTGGAGCGGGGCCAGGATACTCAAGCTGACACTCGTCGCTCAGTGCGCCCTTGGGGTGTTCGTCGTGCTTGCCGACCTGCCGAGGGAGTTTCTGGCTGGACTGACCGGTACCGAACGTTCCCCCGAGATGGATGTCCCCATCGCCCCGGGAAATCAGACCCGCCGTTTCGAGCCGCGGCGCGCTCCCCTTGACCTTCCGGCACCTCCAGGGTTTCAGGGCGATGACTCCGTCCCCTCCCGACTGGAGTTCACCAGTACCGATCTCGAAAATCGGGACGGCGCGGCCCTGCTGAACGGCACCATCGCGGAAGGCGACGCCGAGCGTTTTGCGGACTGGCTACTGGCCTTGCCTGCGCTGCCTTCGGCCATTGCCTTGAACTCTCCGGGCGGCAGCGTGGGTGACGCCCTGACGATCGGCCGCCTGGTCCGCGAAAAGGCGATCCCGATGGTCATCGCACCAGGCGCTTTCTGTTTCTCTGCCTGTCCCTACATTCTGGCGGCCGGCGTTGAGCGTGAAGTGTCAAAAGAGGGGTTCGTGGGCGTTCATCAACACTACTTCGGCGAGAACACCTATCTCCCGGCGTTCCTTCTGGTGTCGGATATTCAGGCCGGCCAAGGCGAGGTCATGGCCTATCTGGAGGAGATGGGGATCGACCCGATGATCATGGCCAAGGCGCTGGTGACGCCGCCGGATGACATCTACATTCTGCTGCCGGAAGAGCTTGAAGCCTTCAGACTCGCAACCGAAGTGACCGAGTAAACCAAGCGCCTGAACCGCTGGGGCGGTCCGCCGGCTGCCGGCTGAAGGCTCTTGCAGAACCGTATCCGATCCGCCCCACAACGTCGTTCAAAGACTGACTGCCCACGCGCAGAAGGCCTCTCGCGACCGTCATGCGCCAGCATCAGCCCATAAGCTTTGCACTCCAGATGCGCTGCGTCGTGTTCGTTTCGTACCCCAGAGACGAGAAGCTCGCAATTTCCAGGGACTGCCCCCATGGCGAGTTGAAATAGATCCAGTTGAAGCCCGCCAGCGGTCCTTCCGTCACGGTGTTGGGGCCGTCCAGGAACTCGATCCCTTCAGCACGCAGTCGCTCCACTGATGCGAAGACATCTTCCACCTCAAAGCACAGGTGCGTCCCGCCAATCTCTGAATTTCGTCTTGGCCTGGCAGAGCTGTCCTCACCTTCGTATTCGAACAGCTCAACGTTCGTGCCGGCTCCACAGCGCAGGAAAACCAGATCGCGGATGCGGGTATGTCCGGGCGTTCCCAGTTTCCGCTGCATGAACGCCTCATCCACATCGAAAGGGCCTGTGCGAAACACATCGACAGCCCCGAAAACAGCTTTGAAAAAGCGGATGCCTTCTTCGATGTCCGGCACTGTGATGCCGATGTGATGCATCCCATAGACGTGTTCAGCCATGATCCCGTTCCTCCCTAAAACTGCAGTCAGCTGCGAATGTGATGTTCCCCGTCAGACCCGTTCCAGTGCGATGGCGATCCCTTGGCCCACGCCGATGCACATGGTCGACAAGGACCGCCGTCCCCCCGTCAGGGCCAGTTGCAGCGCGGCGGTCCCGGTGATGCCATCGGCGATCCCGGCAACCGCAGCCTTCAGGTCGGGAAGTATCTTGTCCATTTGGTCGCTTCCTATTTCAGGGCGATGTAGGTTTCGGGGTCCAGCGTGGTGACCCGGACAGCCACTTGGGCGCCCGTCGCTGCTCCCAACATCTCGCGCAGTTTCGTGCTGACCCCCAGTAGCACCGCCCGCGTGCGTTCCGGGCGCGGCATGATCGCGATTTCAACATTGACGGGCGGCAGGCCGGGCATGGCCAGCACAGGCATCACCGCCAACTGGCAGGCCGGACGATCAACGCCGAGGTCATGGCACAGCATATCAAGGATCGGACCCAGCGCGGCAGGCAAGCGGCCACGACAGGAGGGATAGATCACCTCGTCGACGAAGATCTTTACGTTTGGCATTTTTCCCCCGGATCACCGCGGCATGAGCAGGTGCACGTTTTCCGGCCGCGGGGCCAGCTTGCCGGCCTCGATCTGCAGGGCTGTCTCGACCACCCGCCGGTTGACCGGTGCATCGCGACCATGGGCGGCCAGCGTGTTCACGACCCAGCCGTTCACCTCTTCCACCTCGGCCCGGCGGCCCTTGCGCCAATCCTGCAGCGAGGTGGTCAGCGTATCCTCGCGCGAGAATGTGCGGAGAACTTCATCAAAGATCTCATCGACATATCGCTCGGGATCGTTGCTCATCGTGGGTGGCATCCCGATGATCGGCATGATCGTGGCACCATCGGCCAGCGCGGCCTGCATCGCCTCGTACCCCGCTTCGCGCATCACCTCCAGCATTCCCGGCGCGCGGGCGGCGTCGTTCAGTGCGGTGTCGATGATGGCAGAGGGGATCAGTTCGGCGGCATTGACGACCAGCTTCATCCATTTGGCCGACCGGATGTTATCGGTCATCTCGACCCGGCCGGAATGGCGCAGAAGGTCGGCCACGGCCTCGACCCGGTGCTGTTGAGCGAGGTCCAGAGCGCCCATGGCAAACCAGGATTCGTCATGGTCATTCTGGCGGTTGGTGACACCGGGCACCCACATGTTCGACGCAATCTGGATCACCGCGCCAATCGTGCGGTGGCGGCCGACGACGGCGGCAATGTCTTCGTGGGTCATGCCGTTTTGCAGACCGATCACAAACCCGTCTTCGGCCAGAACCGGCTTGATCAGCTGGGTGGCCCAAGTCGTGTCATAGGCTTTGACCACCAGAAAGATCAGATCGAAGGGCTGCTTGATTTCGGCCACCTCGCACAGATGCAGGGCGGTGACGCGGGCGTTGATCTGTCGTGTCGGCAGGTTGACCGTGATGCCATGCGCGCGGATCGCCTCGATATGGGCGGGCCACTGGTCGATGAAGGTGACGTCCAGCCCCGCCAGTGCAAAATCAGCGGCGATGGAGGCTCCCTGCGCCCCGGTTCCCAAGAACGCGATGCGGGGGCTTTTGTGATGCAGCGTCATTCTGCTGCAACCTTGTTCAGGACGAAATCGAAGGTCGAAAGCCACTTCGTGTCGCCCCCGGCCACCGGTTCAAACGGCGCGATCAGCGATTGCTTGACCCCAAAGACAGCATCCGATTGCAGGTAGTCATCACCCGCCACAAAGCTGTGCGTGACGACGGTTTCAAACCCCTCCCGGCTGACGATGAAATGCATGTGCGCCGGGCGGAAAGGGTGACGACCAAGCTTGCCAAGCATCTGCCCAACCGGCCCGTCGTCTGGAATGGGATAAGACACGGGCTTGATCCCTTTGAACCAGTAGCGCCCATCTGGGCCGGTGACGAAAACACCCCGGTTGTTGTGGATCGGCTGCGTCCCCGGCTGCTGGACATCGTAAAAACCGTCCTCATTGTCGGACCACACATCGATCCGCACCCCTTCCAGCGGGATGCCGTCAAGATCTTTCACCTGGCCCTGAAAGAGGCACGTCTCCCGCCCGCCGTCCTGTGAGATATTTGCCCCCATCGGATATTTCGGCACGCCCTCCACATGGAACGGCCCCAGCACGGTGTTCTCCGTGGCGCCTGAGGGGCGGCGGTTGTTGATCGCATCCACCAGCATCGACACGCCCAGCACATCCGACAGCAGGATGAATTCCTGCCGGTTGGCGTCACAGATCTGACCCGTGCGGGTCAGAAAGTCGATTGCCGTCGCCCATTCCTCTTGCGTCAGTCCGACATCCTTGATGAAGGCATGCAGATGCGCCACCAGCCGCGCCATCACATGTGCCAGCCGCGGATCGGTGGCCTTGCCCATCCGCCCATTCACGGCCTCGACCGAATGGCTTTCGGTGAAATAGTCATTGGCGGCAGTTGCGGTCATGGTTTGTCCCTTCAGTTCAGATCGCGCCCGATCCGGGCGGCACGCGCGTCGGCATCGTCTTTCTGGAACGATGTCGAAAGGATCAGGGCACGGGTGCCGCCGATGAAGTCGATCACTTCGGCAAGGTGGCGCAGCATGCCCGCTCCGCACCGCCCCCGGATGGACGGCGACTGACAGATAACCGCATCGCCCCTCATCAGTTGCCCGCTTGCCGCCGCGCCGTGGAATAGATCAGCGCCGCCGCCAGTATCAGGGCGCCTTGGAAGAGGTATTGATAGGTCTGCGACAGCCCCAGGAAGGACACCGCATTCAGCACTTCGGTCAGCAAGACCGCGCCCATCACCGTGCCGATGAAGGTTCCCCGCCCACCACGCAGGCTGGTGCCGCCCAGGACCACGGCTGTAATGCTGGCCAGCGTGTAGTTCACGCCCTGCGCCGGATCGCCCACGCCGATCTGCACCATCAGCATGACCGCCCCGAGTGCGGTGAACAGCGACACGGCGATGTAGCCCCCGATGATCACCAGATTGACGCGGATACCCATCCGGCGGGCCGACTCCTCATGCGAGCCAACGGCGCGGAACTGCCAGCCAAGGCGACGCTTGCGCAGCACATACTCCGCCAGCAGGGCCACGACGACCAGCACAAGAAAGGCAACCGGGAGCGGCCCAAGTTTCCAGCCGATGGTGTCCATCACGGCGAAATTGATGTACCCGCCCGGCCCGTCACGCAGCACGAAGCTAAGGCCCTGCAACCCGATATACATCGCCAAGGTCGCGGCGATCGGGGTGAAATTGGCAAAGCGGATCAGGCAGCCATTGATTGTCCCCACCGCCAGCGCGGCCAGAAACATCAGCGCAAAACCAAGCGCGATGGTCTGCGGCGATTGCCCGTCATTGATGAAGAATGACGCGACAACCACCAGAAACCCGGCCAGTGGCCCGACCGAAAGGTCGATCCCGCCCATCAGCAGCGCGACGGTCTGACCAAGGGCGATGAACCCCAGCGCCGTCGCCAGCAGCAGGATGTTCGAGATGTTGAAGGCCGACAGGTAGTTTTCGTTCTGCCCGAAGACGTAAAGCCCCAGCATGACCACAACCGCAGCCAGCGGCACGACTGTGGCATTGTCGCTTTGCAGGAACTGACGCAGGCCGCCGCTGGCAGATTTTGCGGCCTTCGTCGCCTCACCCACACCCGCGACATGGGACTGCGCCTTGACGGCAGCCGCCACGATGCGGCCTTCGGTGACATCTTCGCCGCGCAATGTCTCGGCGACCCGCCCCCGCGACATGACGATCACCACGTCGCACAGACCCTCCAGTTCAGCCGCGTCGGATGAGTTCACGATCACCGGCGTACCGGATTGCGACACTTCGCGCAGGATGCGGTAAATCTCGAACCTTGCGCCAACATCCACGCCTTGCGTCGGCTCATCCGCCAGAATGAAGCCGGGGCGCGACATCAGCGCCCGCGACATCACCACCTTCTGCTGGTTGCCGCCGGACAGCGACAGGATGCCCGCATCCAGCCCCGGTGTCTTGACCGAGAGCGATCCGAACACGCGGCCAACCTCACCAAGTTCCTTGCGACGGCTGAGAATGCCCAGATGGCTGAATTGATCCAGCGCCGAGAAGGTCGCATTTTCCCGCACGGTCAGGTCGGCGATGATCCCCTCTTCGTGGCGATCCGACGGCATGTAGGCCGATTTCGCTTTCACCTCGGCGGCGGAAAGCGGGACGCCTTTCAGAAGCACCTCCCCCTTCCAGGGTTCCAGCCCGGCAAGGGCGCGCATCACGCCCGACTGGCCGTTGCCTTCCACCCCGGCGATGCCGATGATCTGCCCGCGCCCGATGGCAAAGTTGATGTCATGGAACTTGCGACCCGACAGGCCTTTGACGACGAAATTGATTTCGGGGTCCGCTTCCTGGGCCTTTGGCGGAAAGGCGGACGCCAGACTGCGCCCCACGATCATGGCAAGCAGATCGTCGTCGGTCACATCCCGAACCAAGGCGCCACCGGCATACTGGCCGTCGCGCAACACCGTCACGCGGTGGGCGATTTGGCGCAGTTCGGCCAGACGGTGGGTGATATAGATGACGGCGGTGCCTTGCGCCGCGACGCTGCGGATGCGGGCGAACAGCATCTCGGTCGCATCCTGATCCAAAGCCGCCGTCGGCTCATCAAGGATCAGCACGGGGGGCCGGGTGGCAAGCGCCTTGGCAATCTCAAGCAAGTGCTTTTTCGCCACGGTCAGACAATCGGCGCGCGCAGTCAGCGGCACATGCAAGCCCACGTCGTCCAGCATGGCGCGGGCAATCTCAGCCGGGTTGCCAACAGCAAAAACGCGGTCCGGAAGCGCCACCCGCAGGTTTTCCAGCACCGAAAGGTCATCCAGCACGGCCGGATGCTGATAGGAAATCGACACGCCCAAGGCAGCCGCGCGTTCCGGCGTCATCGGAGAGATGACCTCACCGTTGAATTCGATCACGCCGATGTCTGGCTGCAAAACGCCCGAGATGATGTTCATCAGCGTGGACTTGCCCGCGCCGTTCTCGCCCAGAATGGCGTGAACCTCGCCGGGCAGAATTTCGACCGACACGTCAGACAGGGCCACAACGCCGGAAAACAGCTTGGTGATACTGGACAGCCGGATCGTCGGCGCTGCCTCAGGCGCGCTGCTCAAAGGTGCCGTTTCCACAAGTTTCATCGCTGCGACCTTGGGCATATCACGTCCTGCCATACCTGCGGGTGTTCGGAACGGGGGGGCGGCCCCGGGGCATGGTGCCCGGGGCCGCGAGTTTGATCACTGACCGACAGCTTTCGCTTGCGCGTCATCTGCCATCTCAGCCGACAGGTAGATTGATCCGGGCAGATCGGGGCGGCAGGTCACCGGGTTCGGCGTGCCCGAGACCGAGTTTTCATAGACCGGAGCCTTGAAGATCTCGTCGGTGGGCGGGGTGCCCCCGGTGGCCAGAGCGACCGCCCATTGCACGGCCAGACGGACGTTGTCGTTGCCGGTGGCGACGGTGAACAGTTTGAAGTCCGGGTTGGCCTCCTTGTTCTCTTCCCAGAAGCAGGACAGCGAATTGCCGTCCGACGTGGCAAGCGCCGGGATCGACCGGCCGAATTCCGCAAACACCGGCAGCGCGCCGACCAGCGACGGCCCGAAGTCCGACACGATCACGTCGATCTTGTCGTTCTTGGCAATCTCGGCCGACAAGACCTGCTGCGTCAGCGACGGGTCCCAGTTGGTGACGGCAAAGGGTTCGGGGTTGATGAAGACATACTTGTCATCCAGCACCGACTTCATGCCAGCCAGTTCATCCGTGCCCTGGCTGTTGCCGGCCGGGCCGCTGAGGAACAAAAGGTTGCCACCTTCCGGCAGGATTTCCTTGATCCAGTTGCCCCAGCTGACGCCATCCTCGAAGAAGGACGAGCCGATGAACTTGGCATAGTTCTCGCCCTCGGTGCCGCCCACGTTGACACGGTAAGGAACAACGATGGTTCCCGCGCGATGCGCATTGGTCAGCGCCGGCAGGACAGCGGGGCCGGCATCGCCAAACACGACCATCGCCTTGATCCCGCGTGCGGCCATCGAGTTGATGTCCGAGATGGCCTTCTGGGTATCACCCTGACCATCGGCATATTCATACTGGGTGATGCTGGGGCATTTCGCGGCCTCTTCCGCACCCGATGCCGTGGTGACCAGACGCCAGCTGTTGCCGCCAAAGCCGTCCAGCAGCGCCAGCGACGCCTCATTGGGCCCGCACCAGGACGGGGTCTGCGCCAGGGCGGTCGAGGCCGCAAGTCCCATGGTCAGCGTGGCCACCGCACATGCGGCAGTCATCTTCATTGCCTTAAACTTCATTGTCCGTTTCCTCCGTTTTGGACTTTAGTGCACGTTTGGTTGCCGCCTGTTTCCAGCGCAGCGAGTAGACGCCGATCCCAAAGACCAACGCCAATGCCTGAATGATGGTCTGCGCCGAGAAGGGCACCCCGACCGCCAGCGCGAACTGGCTAAGCTGGTTCAGAAAGAACGCCGCGATCACGGTCGAGATGGGAAAGCCGCGCCCGCCCAGCAGGGATGTCCCTGCCAGCACCACCACGGCCACCGAAGGAAGAAGAAGGCTGTCGCCCTGAAAGGCGGTGGGTTCGCGCGTGATCCCCGAAATCAGAATGCCCGCGACGCAGTAATGAAGCTGGGCAAAGACGTACGCCATTGCCTGATAGAGCTGCACCTTCAGGCCCGCCGCATGGGCCGCTGCCGGATTGGCCCCGATCGCCTCGAACCGCCGCCCGATGACCGTCTTTTTCAGAACGAAGCTGACCAGCAGCATGATGCCCAGGGCAAAGAGGACAGAGTTCGGAATGCCAAGCGTCTTTCCGGCGGCAATCTGCGACATCAGCGGTGTGGTGATCCGCGGCACGCCGCCGGAAACCGCAAAGACAGCGCCGTAGAGCAGCGCGTTCATCCCGATGGTGGCGACAATGGCGTTCAGCCGCAGCACGCCCACCAGGACGCCATTCACCACCCCGGCCACCACCGCGCAGCCAAAAGCGAAGGCGATGGACCCAAGCAGCTGCGCGTCATCGCCGCCCGACATATGTGTGGTGATCACCACCGCCAGCGACACGCCCCCGGCCAGCGACAGGTCAAACCCGCCCTGCTGCACCACCAACATCTGCCCCAGCCCGACGATGGCGATGATCGCGGCGAAGGGCAGGCTGCCTGCCAACCCCCCCGCCGAAATGGCCGAGGGCGCGAAAATGGCACAGACAGCAACCAGCGCCATGGTCGAGATGACAACCGTCACGAACCCCCGTGCCGGTTTCAACGACCGCAGATCAAGGCCAGAGCCGTCCTGTCCCGCTATCTGTTGGTACTGTGCCATGATCCCCTCCCCCCGTTTGGCGCCAGCTGGCGTCAAGCGATTTCCAGCGTGATCTTCACCGCCTTGGTCGGGTCTTTCCCGAGGTCGTAGGCCTTGATCGCATCGTCCAGCGCAAAGCTGTGGGTCTGGATCGGCGACAGGTCGATCCCCGTCCGCTCCAGAAACCGGATCGCCGCAGGCCAGACACCGGGCGACCCGATACAGCCGCGCACGGTCAGGTCCTTGATCTGGATCTTGCCCAGTTCCACCGGGATCTTCTGGCCGATGCTGATCCCCACCATCGACACAAACCCCTCGGGCCGGGCATAGTCGAACACATTGGCCAAAGATGATGGATGCCCGGCCGCCTCGACCACAAGGTCGGCGCCGCCCTTGGTCATCTCGGTCACCGCTTCAACCGGGTTGCCCGCCGTTGGGTCCACCGTGCCGGCAGCCCCCAGCTTCATCGCAATCTCGCGGCGCAGCGGCACGGGATCGACCACGATCACCTTCGCCCCCATGCCAATCGCCGCCGCCGCCGACACCAACCCAATGGTCCCGCCGCCTGACACCACCACGGTCTGCGACGCATCGACCCCGCCGTGCCGCAGCACTGCGTAATAGCCGCAGGTAAAAGGCTCGATCAGCGCGCCTTTGGCGTCATCCACGCCGTCGGGCAGCTTGTGCAGCCATTCGGGCCGCGCGGCAAAAAACTCGCGGTTCGCCCCGTCCATCGAAAAGCCGAAATGGTGGATACGCTCGGGCGTGCGGATCACGCATTCGCCGACCACCCGATCGCCGCGCTGCAATCCTTTGACGTTGCGGCCTACTTCGACCACCTCGCCCACCCATTCATGGCCGGGCGTCACCGGGTAGGAAATCGGGATGATGTAGTTGCCCGACAGAAGCTCGTAGTCGGAATGGCAGATGCCAACGCGGCGCGAGCGGACCATCACTTCATTGTCGCCGATGCTGGGCATCTGGATGTCGGTGACGACAGGCTTGTTCGGTTGATCGAAAATCAGCGCTTTCATCGGTGTCTCCGTCAGCTTGGCGGCTTACGCCACGGTTTCGATACGGCCGCTTTTCGCCGAGGCGAAGACCGCCTCCAGCAGGGCAATGTTGTTCACCAGATGGTCGGCGGTGATCGGATAGTCCGCGCCGCGCACGGCCCGGGCGAAAGCCACCAGATTATCCTTCACCGGTTCGGCCTTGCCGATTTCGCGGGTGACAATCGGGCCACCGGCCATGGCTGAAGTGACGATCCAGCCATCAGGCGCCTCGACATGCGCCTTGTCGCGGATGTCGATCCAGCCCTTCGATCCGAACACCGCAAAGCGCGAGATGAACGGGTTGGCGAGAGAGGCCGAGACATAGGACGTCCCGCCGCCCTTGAACTTGACGAAGGCCGCCACCGTATCGCCCTGCGGCAGGTCCGACGACAGCTGCTCACAGATGCACAGCACGCTTTCCGCAGCCCCCAGCAGCCGCACCGACAGATCCAGAAGGTGGATGCCGGTCGCCGTCATCCCGCCCGCCGGGGCCTGATCGGCCTTCAGTCGCCAGTTGTCGCGGGCAAGGGTCAGGAACTTGTCATGGCTGAAATTCGCCTCGATCTGGTGGATACGGCCCAAAGTGCCCGCATCGGCCATTGCCAGCATCTCGGCCACTGGCGGCTCAAACCGCCGCTCGTGGCCCATGCCCAGCACCAGCCCTGCATCGCGGCACAGGGCAACCGACCGCTCCGCCTCGGCCTTGGTCAGGGCCAACGGCTTTTCGCAGAAGATGTGCTTGCCCGCCGCCACCGCCTTGGCGATCTGGTCGGTGTGCAGCGAATGCGGCGTGGCCAGCACCACCGCCTCGACCGCAGGATCGTTCAGCGCATCGGCATAGTCCGCCGACAGCGCGATGCCTTTGTCCGCGCACAGCTGGCGAACGGTGTCGATGTTGGGCTCCACCGCGCGCACCACCTGAATGTCCTCAGGCGCGGATTGCAGGACCGAGAGCATCTTCTGCCCCCACCACCCCATGCCCACGAGGGCGATCTTGACCGGATGTGCCATCAGCGGTTGTCCACCCGCTTGGAGAACGGGCGGATCGACACGGTCTTCCACAACCCCACCTTTGCGAAGGGGTCGTTGCTGTTGAACGCTTCCACCTCGGCCAGGCTGTTGGCCTCCAGCACGAAGCAACTGCCGATCATGGTCTGTTCGTCATCGGCCAGCAGCGGGCCAGAGATCACGGTTTTCACGGGTGCGGCGGCCAGATAGGCCTTGTGCGCGTCGTAATTCGCCAGCCGCTTGTCGACGGCGCCCTCATGATCCAGGCAGTGAACAACGTAGTGCATTTCTGTCTCCTCAGGCCGGGATGATGCGACGGGCGCGCAGTTCGTCGAACACGTCGGTGAAGCTGCTGCGGGTCGACTGATAGGCATCGAACCCCAGCGTCCGGCTGTTGGTCATGTCGGTGAAGCATTCCAGCGTGCGGCCAAGGTCGGCGTCGCTGTGCCACCAGGACGCCAGCTTCGACACCGGAATGTCCTGCAAGCCGTGCTTGGCCACGATCTCGGACCACACAGTCTGCGCGTCGGCCATCTGGCCTTCCAGCGGCGTCGGCTGGCCCGGATAGGCGGCGGCCTCGATCCCGAAATAGTCAGCGATCTGCTGCCAAAGCCAAGTCCAGCGGAACACGTCGCCGTTCGACGTGTTGAACGGCATGTTCGCCGCCGCGGGCGTGGTGGCGGCCCAGTGCAGTTGCTTGGCCAGCAGGCGCGCGTCGGTCACGTCGGTGACGGCATTCAACTGCTCCGGCGATCCCGGATAGACGAAGGGCCGCCCGGTGTGCTTGCAGATGCTGGCATAGACCGCCAGCGTCACCGCCATGTTCATGGCGTTGCCGATGACAAAGCCAATCATGGTATGCGGGCGATGGACTGACCAGGTGAACCCGCGCTTCTCCGCCATTTCGAACAGGACGTCCTCCTGTGCGTAGTAGAAGTTCAGACCGGGCAGACGCGGGCTGCTTTCCAGAAACGGGGTGTAGGGCTTGACCTTGGCATAATCGTCGAACGACCCAAGGTAGTGCTTCAGCCCCGTCACCAGCGCTGCATGCTTGATCGTCGCATGGCCCAGCCCGTCAAACAGGTTGCGGATCATCCCGGCATTGACGCGGACATTCTCTGCTTCATTCGCTTGCCGTGACCAGGTGCAGAAGAACACATGCGTGACATCCCCTGCCGCCTTCAGTGCCGTCGCCGTTAAGGCCGCGTCTTGCAGGTCGGCTGCGATGTGGCGATCGGAAAACTCCAGATCTGCCGCACCGCGTGACAGCGTCACCACTGTCCAGCCCTGTTCCTTCAAAAGCCGCCCGGTGTAGCTGCCAGACAGCCCCGTGGCGCCGACGATAAGAGCGACGTTTTCTTTGGTCATTGGTCTTTTCTTTCTGTTCTTGGTCCAGAGGTCAGGTCGTGACCAGAATCTTCAGATGCTCGCCCGTCGGGTTCAGCAGCGCCTCGAACCCCTTGGCCACCACATCCTTGGCGTCGATGCGGGCGGTGATCACCTTTTCCACCGGGAATGTGCCTGCCGCGATCATCCGGGCGATGCGCGGCCAGATCTGCGTCGGATAGCACCACGTTGCCTCAACCGTGATGTCCTTTAGCGCCCAAAGCATCGCGTCAATGCTGGCGGGCTTCATGTGCAGCCCCACCTGCACGACCTTGCCCTGCCGCCGCACCGCCTGCACGCAGGCGTTCAGCGACGCTTCAAGCCCGACGCATTCCAGCGCCACGTCAACGCCCACGCCTTCCTCGGTCAGGTCGCCAACAACCTGTGCCAGCGTGCCATCGCGCGGGTCCACGACATGGGCATAGGGCGCGATCTCAGAGATGATGCGCCGCCGGTTCGGGTTCGGTTCGGACACGATGATGGTCGATGCCCCCGCCGCCTTGGCCGCAAGGATCGTCAGCGCCCCGATTGGCCCTGCTCCCGACACCAGCACCGTTGATCCCGCCGTGATCCCGCCGCGATCCACCCCATAAAGCGCCACCGCCGCAGGCTCGATCATCGCGGCCTGATCGTCGGTGATGCCGTCCGGCACTGGCTGGGCATTGTAGTCTTTGACGATGGCCTTTTCGGCCATCCCGCCCCAGGCCCAGCTCAGGCCCACACAGCCCATCTTCGGCGACAGGTGGTAAAGACCACGCTTGCCGTAATAGTCATTGCGCGGCGACAGAAGCGGCTGGATCGAGATGCGATCCCCCGCCTTCACATGGCTGACGGCATCGCCCACCGCCAGCACGCGGGCGGAAAACTCATGCCCCAGGATCTGCGGATTGCTGGCACCAGTGAAGATGTGCGGCTCTTTCGGGGTGACGATCGGCCCAGCGATGTATTCATGCAGGTCGGTGCCGCAAATGCCGGTGACAGCAGGGGCGATCAACACGTCATCCGGCGCAAGTGGCCCTGATGGTTCTGCCACATCCTCAACCCTGATGTCCTTGGCACCGTGGAACCGAATTGCTCTCATCCTGTCTTCCTCCCTCAGACCCGTAGCCGCAGCCACGGCACCCAATGCCACCGTCGCAGGTCAGCCGTCAGCAAGCGGACAAGGGCACCCTTGGCCTGCAACCCCATGGGGCTGGCTGCGTCTGGCAAACATAGTGGCGATGACTCACTCCCACGTTGATTGCTATCAAATCTCGATAAGCTGTTTTGATGAAATTTAGCCGATCCGAAGAAATTACCCCAACCACCGCCGCTCCGGCGATTTACAGTCGGGGGCGGAGCGAGGGGTGGAATTCGGCATGCAATCGAAGATGGCAGAGGCAGCGCACGCGCAACCGGGCGGCCGGGGCATTGGCTGGATCGGCGCCGGGAAGATGGGCGCGCCGATGATCCGCAACCTGCTGGCCGCCGGTACCAAGGTGGCCGTGACAGAGCCGGACCGGCAGGTCATCCGTGATCTTGAACGCGCAGGCGCTGTCAACGCCGGTTCGCTTGACCAGCACAGCCGGAACGACGTCGTCTTTTCCACGCTGCCCAATGACAAGGTCCTGCGCGAAGTGGTGCTCGGCACCCAGGCCGCGACAGGACTGATCCATCACATGACCCGTGGGTCGATCTTTGTCGAGATGAGCACGGTCTCGCCCGGTTGTTCGGCGGAAATAGCCGCAGCGCTGCGGGAATGTGGGGTCGCATACCTGCGCGCGCCGCTTTCTGGCAGTACGGCCCTTGCCGAAAAGGCTGCGCTGACAGTCCTCGCTTCAGGCGATGAGGCGGCTTGGACCACCGTCCTTCCCATGATCCGTTTGCTGTCGGCGCGGCAATTCTACCTTGGGGCCGGCGAAGAGGCCCGATACATGAAGCTGGTGATCAATACCCTTGTCGGCGCCAGTTCGGCCATTCTTGCCGAGGCTGTGGCGCTGGGCGAAAGCGGCGGCCTGTCCCGCGCCAGCATGATGGACGTGATCTGCGAAAGCGCCGTCGCCTCCCCCCTGTTCAAGTACAAGTCTGATGCGGTGGTGTCCGACGACTATGCGCCGGCTTTTACCATCGCGCAGATGATCAAGGATTTCAGCCTTATCAGCGATGCCGGACGCGCCAACGGCGTGCCCTTGCTGACCACCGGGTTGATCCTCGAGCTCTATCGTGCTGCGGCCAATTCGGGGTTGCGGGATCAGGATTTCTTCGCTTTGGTGAAATGGCAGACCGACATCTCCACTTAGCAGGGTTTCGCCCGTGCAACAGATGAACACGTCAACCGCTTCTGGGACAGCCCCACGATCCGAGCTTACCAGCCACGAACTGTCGCGCATCGTCGACTTCCTGCGCAAGCTGCGCGCGCCGTTTGACACCGGCGTGCCGGGGGCCAGCAAGGATGTGTTCTGGAACATCGTACTAGAGCTTGTCGATGCCCACCTGCACCGCCGGCCCATCGACAAGTCGGGCCTGGTGACGCTGGCTGGCGTGCCCTACAGCACTGGCAACCGGATGATCACCAAGATGATCGCCGACAACCAGATCCGCCAAGTGCCACGCGGTGGTGGGCTCAAGACGCACTTTCTGGAACCAACCGACACGCTGCTGCACGCCTTCATGGACTATGCCACGCATGTGAAGGGTCACCTTGCCAAGACCTTCGGCTTGCGCAAAGGGACCGAGGCGAACGAGTATTACTTCGGGGGCAGCTATTTTGCCGCGCAGATCATCTCTCCCGTTCAGGGCGATGATATTGCCGTCAAGGTGCCCGGCGATATCCGGTTCCTTCTGAACGACGACAACTACTTTTCCGCCATGCGGAACATGTGGTCGGATTTTCGCAATGACCTGAGCCGCAAGAGCAGCTTCCAACTGCACCGCTTGCCCGACCTTTACACCAATGCGCACAAGGCCTTTGCCGCGCCGACACCCGACCATGATGTCGTGGCGCTCAACATGCCGTGGCTTGGTGAATTTGCCGAAAAGGGCTGTCTTGCCCCTCTGGATGAGCTGCTCAATGACGCGGCCATCAACCCTTTGGATTTTCATCCCTCCGTCTGGGGCACCGGAAACTGGAAGGGCACTCAATACGGCATCCCGCTTTACTGCACGATCGAGATTCTGGCCGCCCGCCGCGACCTGTTTGAAGACCGCGGCCTGACCTATCCGCGGACCTTCGACGAGACCATCGCCGCGGCCAGGGCGCTGCACCGCCCGGCGAATGATTTCTACGGCATTGCCTGGAACGGTCAGCGCGGCATGCCGATCGCCAATTCCTTCATGTTCTTCTTGGCCGCATGCCAGAAGACCATCATCGACATTCCGATGCACAATCGGGAAAGCTGGACCTATGACCGCTTCGAGAAACTGAAGCTGCAGATCAACACGGACGATTCAGTCGATGTGATTGAGTACATGAAGCAGCTGGCCGAAGTTTCGCCCCCCGACATCGCCGAGGTCGACTGGGAACGCGGGCTGAATTACTTCATGTATGGTCAGGTCGGATTGGCCTATTGCTGGACGATGCGCGCCGCCCGGTTCGAACATGAGCTCAGCTCGCAAGTCGCCCGCCGCGTGGCCTATCTTCCCCCACCGTCCCGCCGGATGCGCCAGATTGCTGCGCCGGTGGGTGGCTTTCTGATGACCATCCCGGCGCGCGTCCCACCGGCCCGGCAACGCCAGATCATGAACGCGCTTGCCTGGATGGTGTCACCCGAAGCGATGAAGGCCCATGTGAAGAACGGCTTCCCCGTCGCGCCCCGCTTTTCGGTCTGCGCAGACCCCGAGGCGCTGGCTTCATCACCAATCGTCAGCATGGTGGATCAACTGGCCCGCAGGAACGAACTCGTCACTTGGGCAAGACCCCCAATACCCGAGTTTAGTCTGATCGAAGCGATCCTCGGAACCGAGATCCACGATGCGGTCTTTCATGGAAAGGCGGCGCGGCAAGCGCTCCGAGACGCCGAGAACCGAATTCACAGCGGTCTTCAATTGAAGGGCGGGGTTTAGACAAGCTCGGCGCCGGCCAATCCCCAGTACCCAACCCGATAGTGTCTGCGTCTTGCCGTCATAACCCGCATTATTCGGTGCTCGAGCAGAGAGCGAAATGTAGACTCTCCGGACTCTGGTCGCGACCGCCCGAACCCTGATCACCAGTTCTTCGCGCACGGCAAATCTGTCCGTCCAAGGCATGGATTTTGCGCGTCTTCTACGGCGTAGGGGCGATAGACTGGCCCCTGATAGCTGCGCGCGAAATGCAAACAACTCCCTGTCATCTCGGGAAGAACAGCGAACTCACCTGCTACGAAGCCAGCTGGAGAGGCAACGTCCCATCTCGCGAGATAGTGCGTCACCCCGTTGATCTTCACGCAGACCTCGTCCAGGGGCCATTGCCAGTGGCGGTGGGCGCGCATCGCCTGTACGCGTTGCCCTCTGATCTCGGCGGCGAACATCGGGCCGAACTTAGCTCTTGCCGCCGTCGCCCTTGTCGCCGTCGCCCTTGTCGCCGTCGCCCTTGTCGCCGTCGCCCTTGCCGCCGTCACCCTTGCCGCCGTCGCCCTTGCCGCCGTCACCCTTGCCGCCGTCGCCCTTGCCGCCGTCGCCCTTGCCGCCGTCGCCCTTGCCGCCGTCGCCCTTGCCGCCGTCGCCCTTGTCGCTGTCGCCCTTGCCGCCGTCGCCCTTGTCGCCGTCACCCTTGCCGCTGTCGCCCTTGCCGCTGTCGCCCTTGCCGCCGTCGCCCTTGTCACCGTCGCCCTTGCCACCGTCGCCCTTGCCACCGTCGCCCTTGCCACCGTCGCCCTTGCCACCGTCGCCCTTGTCACCGTCGCCCTTGTCGCCGTCACCCTTGCCGCCGTCGCCCTTGTCGCCGTCGCCCTTGTCGCCGTCGCCCTTGCCTTCGTCGCCCTTGCCTTCGTCGCCCTTGTCGCCGTCGCCCTTGCCGCCGTCGCCCTTGCCGCCGTCGCCCTTGTCGCCGTCGCCCTTGCCTTCGTCGCCCTTGCCGCCGTCGCCCTTGCCGCCGTCGCCCTTGCCTTCGTCGCCCTTGTCGCCGTCGCCCTTGCCGCCGTCGCCCTTGCCGCCGTCGCCCTTGCCGCCGTCGCCCTTGCCGCCGTCGCCCTTGCCGTCGTCGCCCTTGCCGTCGTCGCCCTTGTCGCCGTCGCCCTTGCCGCCTTCGTTGTCGGTGCCATTGCCACCGCCTCCGCCATTACCGGTGCCGCAGTTTCCGCCACAGGGGTTGCCACCGCTACCGCCACCAACGTCGGTTGTATCGGTCGGATCGGTCGTGTCAGTGGTATCCGTAGTATCGGTCGGATCGGTCGTGTCAGTGGTATCCGTGGTATCGGTCGGATCGGTCGTGTCAGTGGTATCCGTGGTATCGGTTGGATCGGTCGTGTCAGTGGTATCCGTGGTATCGGTCGGATCGGTCGTGTCAGTGGTATCCGTGGTATCGGTCGGATCGGTCGTGTCAGTGGTATCCGTGGTATCAGTTGGATCGGTCGTGTCAGTGGTATCCGTAGTATCGGTCGGATCGGTCGTTTCAGTGGTATCCGTGGTATCGGTCGGATCGGTCGTGTCAGTGGTATCCGTCGTATCGGTTGGATCGGTCGTGTCAGTGGTATCGGTCGGGTCGGTGGGGTCGACAGGAATGATGTCATCCGGAAGTTGCCGCTTGATCCCGACAGGCTCGGCGCTGCCCAACAGACCCTGGCAAGCCAACTCGTGGCAGATCAACTTTGTCTGGCGTCCATTTTCCTGTGACAAGGCGATCCACGGACGGACACTGCGATCCAAATGTCTTGTCTCTGCTGCCGCGTGATCTGCGAACGAGATCGAGGCAAACGGTGCCAGAGAAAACGCGACTACGAATCTGAACTTTTCCATATCTGACGGTTCCATAATTGATGCCGGTTGCGTGTTTGTGACCGGGAATGTCGTCTTTCTAGACGGCGAGTTCGTCCCTCCTTCGACCAAAAGTAGGTATTCTTATGTTTCATTAGAATATCTACTATTTTGCGTGCGAAGTAGCCTCTTGGGTGCCGCTGCGCAGATCAAATCCAAATAATTATCAATATTTCCAATAAATTAGAAATTCCCAATGGCGCAAGCCAGCAAGCACGAGCGTGTCGCAACGATGTTCCAGGATTGGGCTTCAGCAACTGGAACGCCACCCTCCGCCACTTTCTCGACATCGTCATCAGCCCAAATCTGCCGCTTGCTCGCTTCCATCTGAGCATCAACGAACCGGACATTCGGGCGTCGTGCACCATCTGGAACGGTTGAAGCTCAGCTATGCGGATCATGCGGACCTACATGCAGACCGGCCCAACTTGCGTATTCGGCCCATAGCCGACACTCGTGCTCAACAATGGGATGCCGGGCTGAACCGAGCAGTCACCCTTTCCGCTCCTAAGGTGAACCTGTCGCGGAATGAGACTTCGAAGAGCGCCAATCGATCCCGCGTCTGCTTGACGTCCAAGGGCCGACCGGGCGTCTAGCCCGATGTCACTCATGGGACCGCCTCTTTCAAAAGCTCGGCACGGATATCGTGGTGGTGTCCGATGCGCCAGTTGGTCAGCAAGTCGCGCAATTCCGGGTCAATCTCCTTTGGAACGACGATCCGCAAGTCGACAAGCTGATCGCGGACACTTTTGCCAACCGTCCTCGCAAGCCCTCGCCCGCGCAAGCGCAGCAGGCGGCCCGAACTGGTGCCGGGAAGGATTGTTAGGCTGACCGGGCCGGTAATGGTTGGGGTGCTTACCTTGCCGCCCAGGATGGCTTCGTCGATGGTGATGGGAAGCGTGACCAGAATGTCGCCAAGCTGCTCACCGCAGGCGCGCGACCTCGGGGGCGCAGTCCCAACCGCAACAGATGCGCGCATCCTCATGGGCAAGCTCCGGGACGAGACCGGCGATCATCTTACCCCGACCCATACAAAGCGGCGCAGGCGGCGCTTTGCCTACTATGTCTCCAACCGGCTGATTACGGGTGGCACAAACCCCTCTGGCTCGCGGCTGCCCGCCGAAGCCCTGGAGGCGGCCATCGGGCAGATCATCGCCGGGCATCTGCGCAAGGCAGCCGCGGGCCATGCGCTTCTGGCAGCGTCCGAGGCAAGCAGTGCCACGGAGCTGCTGCACCGCGCGACAGCTCTTGCAGATCGGGTCGAGGGCGATTTAGCGCTTCTTGGCAAGATCATCGCCTCCGGTACCTTGGCGCTAGGCCAGTTGCAGCTTGACCTTGATCCGGTCGCGATGGCGGGGGCGCTGGACGTACCCGCAGCGGCCCTGTCGGGCAAGCTTCTCCACGTCATCTCTGCCTTCGCCCTTCGGCGCCGGGGCGTCGAGACCCGGATCATCGCGGGAGAGACCATCCCGGCTCCGGACGAAGTCCTGCAGCGGACCATGGCCGAAGCACATCTCTGGGCGCGGGCCTTGCGCGCCGGCACTTCGCTCATCGAGATCGCTCGCCAGACCGGACGATCCGAACCCTACATCCGGCCTCGCATTCCGCTCGCCTTCCTTGCCCGATAGGTGCAGGGAGCGATCCTGGACGGGCGCCAACCCGCGGATCTCTCCGTAGCGCAACTCATCCGCGACGGCATTCCGATGGGCTGGCGCGAGCAAGCGCAGCTCTTCCAGATCGCCTGATCCGGCGAGAGCCGCGGCATCGTCATCGACTGCGGCGTCTGCCTTGAGGATCGGGCCGTAGGGCCGGAATTCGTGCCTTCCCTGTTCCTGTCGAGCAGGGACTTCGCCCGTAACCCGCTGAAAACGCGCGTAGATTTGAGGCGCATGATCGCCAAACTGGCTCTGGAAAGACCGAAACTCCCTGATAATTCCCTGTTCTTTGAGCGTGGGCACACCGAACGAGACGCCCCGGCCACGGAGACGAGAGGCGCGTTTGCAGGCAAAAGAAGGAAGGAGGGGCGTCTTTCCTGCAGGTAAACCGCCGTAACCTGCGGTTACTTGGGGTAAAGGCCTGCCAGAACGGAAATAGCATAGATATCAATGGGTAATGGCGGACAGTGAGGGATTCGAACCCTCGAGACGGTTCCCCGCCTACACACTTTCCAGGCGTGCGCCTTCGACCACTCGGCCAACTGTCCGTCGCGCCCTTCTGCCAAGACCGGCCAGTTTATGCAAGAGCGAACGGGTGGCATTTCTGTCAAGGCGTTTCGGCTTTGGACTGTCTGGCGGGGCAGGGTGGCCGTCCACCCGAGCAGCCCGGCAGCCTGGGTGCCTGCAAAAGGCCGACCGGGGCCGCGCACAGCCGTAGCCCAGCGAGGGCGGACCCTCGCCCAGCCCTGTGGCGCAACTGGACAAACCGGCGCTTTCTGGCCATAAGCCCAAGTCCGTCCCCGTACCGCGCCGCCAAGGACCAAGGCCCCCGCATGACCCGCCATCTGCTTTTCCTCACCGGGACGCGCGCCGACTTTGGCAAGCTCGAACCCCTTGCCGCCGCCGCCCGCGATGCCGGGCACCGGATCACTTTCTACGTCACCGGCATGCACATGATGGACCGCTATGGCCTGACCCGGAACGAGGTGCGCCGGATGCCCGGTGTCACCACCCACGAATGTGCCAACCAGACCGAAGGCCAACCGCAGGACCTTGTCCTTGCCCAGACGATCACCGGCTTTTCCGCCTTCGCCACCGCCAACCGGCCCGATCTCATCGTCCTGCACGGCGATCGGATCGAGGCGCTTGCCGGGGCCCTTGTCGCCGCGACCAACTACATCCGCTCCGCCCATGTCGAGGGGGGGGAGGTGTCGGGCACCATTGATGAGGTCTTTCGCCACTGCAACACCAAGCTCTGCACCCATCACTTCGTGTCCTCCGACGCCGCCGCCCGCCGTGTCATGGCCCTTGGCGAACCGGCCGAGACGATCCACACCATCGGCTCGCCCGAGCTTGATTTTCATGCCCGCCCCTCGGGGGTGACGCTGGAGGATGTGCGCACCCGCTATGCCATCCCGTTCACCGACTACGGCATCGTGGCCTTCCACCCCGTGACCAGCGAACAGGCCACCATCGGCGCGCAGGCCACCGCGCTGTTCGGCGCCCTTGCCGACAGTGGCCGCAACTTCGTCGTCATCGCCCCGAACAACGACCCCGGCTCGGCGCAGATCTTCGCCACGCTTGACACCCTGCCGCAGGACCGCTTCCGCATCCTCCCCTCCATGCGCTTCGCGCATTTCTCGGAACTGATGAAGAACGCCGCCTGCATGGTCGGCAACTCCTCCGCCGGGGTGCGTGAGGCGCCGTTCCTTGGCCTGCCTTCCCTTGACATCGGCACCCGCCAGACCAACCGCTCAGACGCCCCGTCCGTCACCGCCTGCGAGGCTGCGGATCGTCCGGCGATCCGGCAATTCCTGCAAACCCACTGGGGCCGGCAGGCCACGCCACATGAAGGTTTCGGCCAGGGCACCGCGGCCGAGCGCTTTGTCGAGGTCCTCGCCCGCCCGGAATTCTGGACGCTCAGCCTGCAAAAGGCCTTCCGTGACCTTGCCTAAGGCCCCGGGGCCCCAGCTTCGGGCCTATCTCATCGCCTCTCGCGCGATCCCGCTTGTCGCGCCCGCCGTCCTGAAACGCCGCCTTGCCAAGGGCAAGGACGACCCCGACCGCTGGCGCGAGAAACTGGGCGAGGCCAGCCAACCCCGCCCGAATGGCCCGCTGATCTGGTGTCACGCCGTGGGTCTTGGCGAAACTCTGGCGCTGCGCGGCCTGATTGCCGAACTTGCGGCACAGGCCCCGCAGGCAAACTTCCTTGTGACCTCCACCACCCGCGCCTCGGCTCAGGTTTTCGCCCAGAACCTGCCGCCGAAAACCCGCCACCAATTCCTGCCCCTCGATGCGCCCGGCTACCTGACCCGTTTCCTTGACCACTGGCGCCCTGCGCTGTCGATCTGGGCGGAACAGGACCTTTGGCCCGGTGCCGTTGCGGCGACCGATGCCCGCGGCATCCCGCTTGCGCTGGTGAATGCGCGCATGAACGCCGACGCCTTCGCCCGCCGCTATCGCTGGCGCGGGTTGTTTGCCGATCTTTTCGCCCGGTTTCAGCTTGTCACCGCGCAGGACAGTGCGACGGCCCAGAACCTGCAAGGCCTTGGCACCAAAGGGGTCCGCACCACCGGGTCGCTCAAGGCCGCCGCGCCGCCGCTTGCTGCCGACCCTCAGGCCCTGCGGGACACCCGCGCCCAGCTTGCAGGCCGCCAACCTGTGCTTCTCGCCTCCTCCCACCCGGAGGATGAGCTTGTGGCCCTGACCGCCCTGAAGTTGGCCCAGCACAAGCCGCTCCTCCTCATTGCCCCACGCGATCCGCACCGGGGGGCCGAAATCGTCGGCATGGTCCATGACCACGGCCTTTCCGCCACCCGCCGCAGCTTGGGTGAGGGGCCGGACAAGGATGTCTGGGTCGTCGACACCTTTGGCGAGATGGGGCTTTGGTTCCGCCTTTGCCCCGTGACGATCATCGGCGGCACCTTTGGCGCGACTGAAGGCCACAACCCGTGGGAACCCGCCGCCCTTGGCTCTGCCATCCTGCATGGTCCCCGCATCGCCAATTTCGCCGCCGATTTTGCCGCCTTGCATGGGGCAGGGGGGGCGCTTTCGATCACGCCCGAAGCGCTCGCCTCCGCCTTTGGGGATGACCACAGCGCCATGGCCTCCCGCGCCAAGGCGCTGTCCGACAGCGCGCAGGGTTCCATTGCGCCCCTAGCCGCTGAACTCCTTGGCCTTGCGGGGCTGGCATGAGGCTTTGGGTCTTTCTCCGCCTCTGGTCGCTCCTCTGGCACCTTGGGCTGCCCGTCGTGCTGATCTACCTCTGGCGCCGGGGCCGCAAAGACCCGCTCTATTCCCAGCGCCTTGCCGAACGCTTTGGCCGCTACCCCCAGCGCCTGCGTGGCGCCATCTGGGTGCATGCTGTCAGTCTTGGCGAAGTGCGCTCTGCCGTCCCCCTGATCCGGGCGCTGCTCGACCGGGGCGAAACGGTTGTCACGACCCATTTCACCCCCGCTGGCCGGCGTGAGGCGCTCCGCGTCTTTGCCCCCGACATCGCCGCCGGGCGCCTTGCCGCCGTCTGGGTGCCGTTTGAAACGTCCTGGGCCTACGCGGGCTTCTTCCGCGCCTTCCGCCCCCGCGCCGGACTGGTGATGGAGATCGAGATTTGGCCCCGCATGATCTTCGCCGCCAAAGGGGCAGGCGTGCCGCTTTTCATGTGCAACGCCCAATATCCAACGAAATCAATGGCCCGCGACGCGCGCTTCACCTTGCGTCACAAGTTGATGCAGGGCTACGCCGGGGCCTTCGTCAAATCCGACCTCCAAGCGCAGCGCTTCGCCTCGGTCGGTGTCCCGAACATCACCGTGACGGGTGAGCTGCGCTTTGACCAACCCGTCCCCCCCGCCCAGATCGCCGCCGCAACGGCGCTTCGCCCCGCGCTGTCAGGGGATCGTCCCGTCATCACCTTCGCCTCGGCAGTGGAAGGCGAGGATGCGCTCTATCTCGATGCCATCACCGCTGCTCTCAACCACCCCTCACACCCTTTCGTGGTCTACGTCCCGCGGAAGCCCGAACGCTTTGACGAGGTGGCCGAACTCCTTGCCACGCGCGGCCTGAACACGATCCGCCGCAGTCAGGCCCTTGATGCAGCGCTGGGCCTCAGGCACCTCCCCTCGCCCTCCTGGGGCGGGGATGGGGGTGGCGGGCCACCGCCAAAGGCCGACATCCTTCTGGGTGACTCCTTGGGTGAGATGTATTTCTACATCGCCCTCTCCGACCGCGTGGTCACCGGCGGCGGCTTCACCCCCCACGGCGCACACAACATCATCGAACCGCTGGCGCTGAAGCGGCCGGTGATCGTCGGCCCCGAAATCCACACCATCGAATACCCGGCGGTCGAGGCGATTGCCGCTGGCGTCTGCCTCCGAGTGGAAACCCCCGCCGCCCTGACCGCCGCTTTGACCGACTGGCCCGGCCCCGATGCGCAGGCCATCTCAAGCTTCTTCACCGCCCATTCGGGGGCTGCGCTCAAGACGCTGCAAGCCCTCGACGCCCGCCTTGGCCAAAAGTGAAGGCCGGGTTAATGGCTTTGGCCAAGTCATTGAAACTACCTGATTGCAAGACCTGTCCCTGCCCGGGACACCCCCTCACCAGCCGCTGAAACCCCCATCCACATTGACCATCTGCCCGGTCATATACCCCGCCTGCGCGCTTGCCAGAAACAGCATGACATCGGCAATCTCGTCCGGCTTTGCCATCCGGTCCAGCATGATCAATTCCCCCACCCGCCGCTGAAACTCCTCCGAGTGGTTGTTGAACACCGCCCCCGGCGCGATGGTGTTCACCGTCGCCCCCCGCGCCGCCCAATACCCCGCCAGCCAGACCGTCAACCCATGGATCCCCGCCTTCGTCACCCCGTAGGCCGAGAAATTCTTGAACGGCATCCCCTCATAAATCCGATGATGCGCCCCATTCAGCGCGTACATGCTGGCCACGTTGATCAGCGTGCAGGGCCACTTGCCCACAATGTCCCGGTCCATCTGCCGCGCCACCATGAACGGCCCCGTCAGGTTGGTCCGCAGCGTCTTCTCCCAGTCGCTGACCTTCAGGTCGGCAAAGTCCGGAAACGCCTGCCCCGCCCCCATCAACAGCTCACCCGTGATGGCCGCGTTGTTCAGCACCACATTCGGCTCCCACCCATCCTTCAGGATGCGCTGGAAGATCGCGGTCACTTCATCTTCGCTCGCCACATCCAGCGGATAGAACCGAAAGCGGTCGTTCGCCCCATGCGCCTCGACCAGCGCGTCGGCCCGGTGGCCGGGAAGGTCCGACCCGATCACCCGCGCGCCCTCGGCCAGCATCCGGCGGACATAGGTCGACCCCAGCACCCCCCCGGATCCGGTGATGAAGACGGTACGTCCCTTCAACTGGTCAGTCACGGGTTGGCCTCCTGCATGAGAAATTCGACAAGGCGGAAATCGAACGGCGTGTCGATGTCGACGCAGCGTTCCGGCGGCATCAGGTAGGGGATCACACGCCCCGCCCACAGCCCGCCCGCCCGCTTCAGATAGGCGGGCGACACGACATAGGTCGACGCCGCGTGTTCGTAGACAACCGGAGCCTGCTGCCGCGCGACCACGCCCCCGGGCAAGGGCTTTGACACATGCAGCGCCCCACTGGCATCAGGCTCCACAAGGTTGAAATATGGATTCTTTCGGGCCTCACAACAGCTCATCACGAGGTCTGGATGTTCGATATTGTAAAGCTGCAAAGCCGCCGAGATATCCTCGGGCAGGCGCAGGGGGGACGTGCAATCAAGGTCAAGGAAGGCCGAGACTGGCCCGATCAGCGCCTCTGAAGCCTCCAGCGCATGCTGCCAGACGCCCCACTTTCCTGCGGTATCGGTCGCAAGATGCGCCGGCCGCAGCCCGATTTTCAGGGCACCCTTGGCCACCGCATGATCGTAGATTTCTTCGTCATCGGTCGACACGACCACTGCGTCCACCTGCGGATGCGCAAACAACTGGTCCAGCGACCAGTCGATCAGCGGTTTGCCATGGATGATCCGGAAGTTCTTGCGCGGCACGCCTTTGGAGCCTTTGCGCGCACCGATATGCCCAAGGATCATGGGATCTCCTTCGTGATCACACCGACGAATTCGCGCGCCGCCCAAGCCGAGGCGACCAGGCGGGCCGAGGGCAGGCACAGGTCAAGGCGCGGGATCAGCGGGTTGCCCGAGGTCGGCAGCCCACCGGCAAGCGCCAGAAAGTCGCGCATCGCATCCAGAAACATCGCGTTTCGTTCTAGGGGCAAGTCCAGTTGGCGGGGACCCTCGCTTTCCACCACCTGATAGGTCTGGGTGGCAAAGTCAAAGTCATGCATCCGTTCATGCCCCCGCAGGATCGTGCGGCGATGCAGTCGGGGCGTCAGATAGTCCATCGACACATCGCCCACACACCCCTGATTTTGCAGCGAAATCCGGCTGGCGAAATCCACGCCCGGAAAGTCCGGCTGGCCGATGCTTTCCACCCGCGTGACCTGCAAGCCGGGGAACAGACAGACCGCCAGATCAAGCTCGTGACACAGGTCCAGCAGCACGCCGCCGCCGTCGGCCCGGGCGGCGTAGCTTTCGGAAAACCGCCAGTTCTCGCGCCATTGGGTCACGTCATGGCCGATGGTCAGCGCAAACTGGAACACGTCGGACAAGTCCGCCGCGGCAAGGGCACGAACGGCCGGGTGATAGCGCAGCATCAGGCCCAGCATCGACCGATCCGCCACCGGCGCAGCAACGGCGGCAATCGCTTCCACCTCCGCAGGCCGAAACGCCAGCGGCTTTTCAACATAGATTGGCAACCCGCGCGCTGCGGCAGCTTCGATCAGGGGCAGGCGGATATCCGTGGCCGTCGCGATGACCACGGCGTCGGTCTGGTCCATCTCGGCAACCGCACCGTCCAACCCGGCCGCGCGCCACGACACCAGCCGCGAGGCCGCGCCAAGCGTTTGAAGATTGTCGTGGTGCCTGCGGCCGATGGACCCGGAACCGATGACGAGAACCCGCATGATCCCCCCTTTGCCTTGGGCAGGCCTAGCGCGAAACGTCGCCGCCTGCCAGAGGCGGGCGCTGCTGTGGCCATTCCGTCGCGCGGTGCCAGGCCTGGCCGATCGCCAGCACCCCGGCGTCATCGCCCGAACGGCCAATGATCTGCATGCCCATCGGCAGGCCCTGCGCGCCAAATCCCACCGGAACGGACAGCGCGGGAAGGCCGATCAGGCTGGCGGGGATCACCACCTCCATCCAGCGGTGATAGGTGTCCATCGGCTGCCCGTTGATCTCTTTCGGCCAGCGCCAGTCGGCGGGGAAGGGCCAGACCTGCGCCGAAGGCAGGACCACGGCATCAAACCGGTCAAACAGCCGCGCGGCATGGGCGTACCAGCGGCTGCGGATCACGCTGGCCTCATGCACCGCCTGCGCGGACAGGGTCAGCCCCTGCTCGATTTCCCAGATCGTCTCGGGTTTGGTCAGGGCGCGCTTAGCAGGGTCCTCGGCCAGGGCACGCTTGCCCCCCGCGTTCAGCATGGCGCGCAGGGTGGTCCAGGAGTGCCACAGCTTTTCCGCCGGGAATGGCGGTGGCAGCGGTTCGACCACCGCACCCATCTCTTCCATCTGCTTCAGGGCCGCGTCACAGGCGTCAAGGATCCCCGGCTCCATCGGGTAGGCACCGCCCCAATCGCCCAGCCAGCCAATGCGCAGGCCCTTGATGCCCCGGTCAAGGCCCGCCAGCAGGTCTGGGACCGCGCGGGGGAAGGGCACTTGCGGATTTTCGCCCGCAAGCACAGACAACAGCCGCGCCAGATCCTCGACCGTGCGCGCCATCGGCCCTTCGGTCGACAGGGTGGCAAGGTGGGTGTCCCCCTCGGCATCCGCAGGCACAAGGCCCCAGGTCGGACGAAAGCCGTAGACGTTGCAAAAGGCGGCAGGGTTGCGCAGCGATCCCATCATGTCGGACCCGTCGGCCACCCAGAGCATCCGTGCCGCCAGCCCCGCCGCCGCCCCGCCCGAGGACCCCCCGGCGCTGCGTGCCAGGTCATAGGGATTGCGCGTCACGCCGAAGACCGGGTTGAAACTGTGCGACCCCTGGCCCCATTCCGGCACATTGGTCTTGGCGGTGAACAGCGCCCCCGCCGCGCGAAGCCGGGCGGCAACCAGATCATCCGTCAAAGGCACATGGTCGGCGTAGATCGGCGACCCCCAGGTGGTCCGTAAACCCTTCGTCGCCACCAGATCCTTGACCGCAAAGGGAATCCCATGCAGCCAGCCTGCAGGCTTCACATCATCCAGCGCCCGCGCCTCGGCCAAAAGCACGTCAGGGTCGCGCGTTGATACCAGCGCGTTCACACTGCCGTTCAGCGCCGCCACCTGTGCCAGATGGGCGGCCATGACCTCGGACGGGGCGATCTTGCGGGCGTGGATTGCGGCCGAGAGGTCGGTGGCGGATGCCTCAAGCATGGGCTTGCTCTTTTCCAAATACTCTCTGGGGGTGCGGGGGGCGAAGCGCCCCCGCCGCGCGCGCGGCGGCGCGCGCCAGTGAAGGGGGTGTGCCGGGGCCTTGGCCCCGGCACTCCGGTTGGTGACGTGCGCTTACTTCTGCAGTTCGGTCCAGATCGCGGTCATGTATTCCCGCGCTTTTTCGCTGCAGACCGGCAGGAAGACGCCATTGGCCTTGTGCTCTTCCGGGATCACGACTTCGGGCGCGGTGGCCATGGCCGGGTCCATGAAGGGTTCCGACCCGGCAATCCCGTTCGCGTATTTCGCGAAGTTCGAGATCAGCGCCGCGTTCTCGGGCTTCATGATGAAGTCCATGAAGGCGTAGGCCTCATCCACGTTCTGCGCGTCTTTCAGCAGCATGACGCTGTCCATCCACAGGGTGTAGCCCTCTTTCGGATAGCCATAGACCACGGTCGGCACGTTTTCACGCACCCGCATGGTGGACCCGTTCCAGTTGACCGAGGCCGCCCAGTCCTTGTTCGACATCTTCTCGGTCGCGCCGTAGTCCATCGCGATCCAGTTCGGCTTGGCGGCCAGAAGGCCGTCGCGGACCTTTTTCAGGACCTCAAGGTCTTCGCTGCACGGCTCGCCACCGTAATAGAGCGTCGCCAGGCTGATGATGTCGGTCATCTCTGGCACGACGTTGATCTTGCCCTTCAGCTCATCCGGGACTTCCAGCCAGACGGCGCTGGTGTTGATGTCGCCGGAATAGACCGCGGTATCGACGGCGATGCCGACCGAGCCCCACTGCCACGGGATGGAGTTGGTGCGACCCGGATCCCAGACCACGTCCATCCATTCCGGTGCGATGTTGGCGTGGTTCGGCAGGCGGGCGAGGTCGAGGGGCGTGGTCAGGCCCTTGTCGGCGAAGATGGTCACATAGTTGGCCGACGGCACCACAAGGTCAAACCCATGCCCGCCCGCCTCGATCTTGGCCAGCGCCACGTCGTTGCTGTCATAGTCGGTGACCGTGACGGTGATCCCGGTTTCGGCTTTGAACTTCTCCAAAAGCTCCGGCGAGGTGTAGTTGCCCCAGTTGTAAAGCTGCAGCACCCCTTCGGCCGAGGCGAGGCCGGTCGTGGCCATCAGAAGGGCGGTTGCGGTCATCATTCTTTTCATCAGAAGTCTCCCGGTTGGTTTTTCAGGTTTTCTTGCGCGTCAGAAGAAAGAACGCGGTCAGCAGCACGACCGTCAGGCCCAGAAGCATGGTCGAGACGGCGTTGATTTCGGGCGTCAGCTGGCGCCGCATCTGGCCCAGCATGTAGGTCGGCAGAGTATCCTGCCCGCCTGATTTCACGAACTCGGTAATCACCACATCGTCAAGGCTGATGACAAAGGCCAGCATCGCCCCGGCAATCATCCCCGGTGCCAGAAGCGGCAGGGTCACCCGCCGGAAGATCTGCCAAGGTGTAGCATAAAGGTCGGCGGCGGCAGTTTCCAGCGTCAGGTCCATCCCTTCCAGCCGTGCGCGGATCGGCAGGTAGGCGAAGGGAATGCAGAAGGCCGAATGGGCAAGGATCAGGTAGCCCAGCCCCGTGGTCAGCGCACCCATCCCGTTGGCCGTCAGCCAGACCTTCACGAGGCCAAAGACGATCATAAGGGCCACGGCGGTCACAATCTCGGGCACCATCAAGGGCTGGTTGATCATCACATAGATCAGGGTCTGACCCTTGAACGCCCGCCGCCGCGTGGTGCCCAAAGCCGCCATGGTCGCCACGGTGGTTGAGATGACGGCGGCAAAGCTGGCAATGATCAGCGACCGCAGGGTGGCGTCCTTCACTTGGCTGTTGTCCCAGGCCTTGGCGTACCAATCCAGCGAAAACCCGCCCCAGATCGCCAGCGAGGTGCTGGCGTTGAAGGAATAGGCGACCAGCGTGAAGATCGGCAGGTACAGCGCCACGAACACGATGATCGCCGTGGTGGCAAAGCCCGGCAGACGGGCGACCTGAAAGCCACGCTCAGCCATGGGACGACCCCTTGTTGGCATAGCGCACATAGACCAGCAGCGCGACCATCACGATCACCAGCAGCAGCATCGACAGCGCCGCCCCGAGCGGCCAGTTCTTGCCCTGCAGGAACTGCAGTTCGATGAAATTGCCGATCATCATCTGCTTGCCACCGCCCAGCACGCGCGGCGTGACATAGGCCCCCAGCGAGGGGACAAAGACGAGGATCGACCCGGCGATGATCCCCGGCTTGACGATGGGCAGGATCACCCGGCGCAGCACCTGCATCCGGCTGGCGTAAAGGTCATACCCGGCCTCCAGCAGTTTCATGTCAAAGCGGTCGATGGCGGCGAACAGGGGCAGGACCATCAGCGGCAGGTAGACATAGGTCATCCCGATGAAGATCGCGGTCTGGGTATAGAGCACCTCGATCGGCGAGTCGGTGATCCCAAGGCCCATCAGGACGGTGTTCATCAAACCTTCCTTCCGCAGCACCTCGTTGATCGCGTAGGTGCGGATCAGAAGGTTGGTCCAGAAGGGAATGGTGATGAGGAACAGCCAAAGCGCGCGTTCCTTTGGCGGCCTTGTGGCGATGAACCATGCGGTGGGAAAGCCCACCAGAAAGGTGAAGGCGGTCGTCATCAAGGACAGCCAGAGCGACCGCCAGAAGATCGCCAGATGCGCGTCGGCCAGCATCCATTCTTCGCTGAAGATGTCCTTGGACCACAGGATGCCGACCCAGCCATTGGTCGAGAAATCCCAGACCACGTTGCCATGTTGGCCCGGGGTCAGGAAGGAATAGATCAGGACGATCAGCAAGGGCCCCGAGGCCGCGAAGAACAGGATCACCAGCGCGGGCGTGGACAGGATCCAGCCATTGCGGGCCGACGTGCGGATGGCGTTGTCTTCGGCGGGGCTCATCAGTCCTCCACCCGTTGTGTGGCGCCGGGGATGAAGGTGATGCCCACCTCTTGCCCCTGCACAAGGCCACTTTCGCCGTCCGCCGGGCTTTGCAGACGGGCGACCACCTCGGTCCCGTCGGCAAGGTGCAAATGGCAATGAGTGTCCGTGCCGAAATAAACCAGCGAGGCGACCCGCGCCTTGATCGCCCCGGCATCCGCCGCCCCAAGGCGCAGCTGTTCCGGCCGGAGCGCCACGGTGATGGGCCGTCCGGTGTCTGCCGCAGGCAAGGGCAGGGCGATCAGGTCCCCCGTTGGCAGCCGCACGCCATCCGCCTCCGCCACACCGGTCAGAAAGTTCGTCTCGCCGATGAAGCTGGCGACAAAGCGGTTCTTCGGGCGGGTGTAGATGTCCTTGGCGCTGCCGACCTGTTGCAGCTTGCCGTTCGACATCACGCCGATCCGGTCCGACATTGTCAGCGCTTCTTCCTGATCATGGGTGACAAAGACAAAGGTGATGCCGGTTTCCATCTGCAGGCGCTTAAGCTCGATCTGCATCTCCTTGCGCAGCTTCAGGTCGAGCGCGGAGAGCGGCTCGTCCAGAAGCAGGACCTTCGGCTGTGGTGCCAGTGCCCGGGCCAAGGCCACGCGCTGCTGCTGGCCGCCGGAGAGCTGCGCCGTCTTGCGGCTGGCCAATGCCTCAAGCTTCACCAGTGCAAGCATCCGGTCGGTCGTCGCGCGCACCTCAGCCGCCGGTTTGCCCAACATCTGCAGGCCGAATGCCACGTTTTCCGCCACCGTCAGGTGGGGAAACAGCGCGTAGCTTTGGAACACCGTGTTCACTGGCCGCTTGTTCGGCGGCAGCGTGGTGATATCGGCCCCGTCGAGCAGGATCGTCCCGGCCGAGGGCATTTCGAACCCCGCGATCAGGCGCAGAAGTGTGGTCTTGCCACAGCCAGAGGGGCCAAGCAGCGTGAAGAACTCCCCCCGCCGGATATCGACCGACACATCGTCCAACGCCCGCATCTGCGCGGCACCCTGGCCAAAGGCCTTGACGACATTGCGGGCAGAGATCGTCACCTCATCGGCCAAGGTCAGACCTCCTTCACTTTTGTTCATTTGATCATATTGAGACGCTGGATTGTGCGCTGACAAGCGATTCCTTCCCCGTCACTGCGACATCGGTGCCCGAAGAGCCCCCCATGGGGCGGCTTGCTCAAGCTCTGCGCACAGGGAAATCAGGGTTTCGTCCTGCCCGAAGGCGGCTGCCAGATGGATGCCAATCGGCAGGCCATCCGCCGAGCATCCCAGTGGCAGACTTGCCGCTGGCTGGCCCGAGGCATTGAAAGCGGCACAGAAGGGCGAATAGGCGAAGATCCCCTCGGGCCCGGTGCGGTAGGCGACGTAATCTTCGGTGGCGTGGTCGAAGCGGCCCACTTTTGCGGGCGGTTCGGCGAGGGTGGCGGTCAACAGGATATCCGGCCCCTGATCGAAGAACGCCGCCATCTGGCGCCCGAAGGCGTGGATTTCCCCCACCGCTTCCAGATAGCGGGTGGGATGCAGGGTTTCGGCATGGGCGCAGGCGCCGCGACTGACGCCCTCCACAAGGTCGGCGGTCAGGGGCCGGCCTTTCAGCGCCGACCGGATGCCAAGCGCGGTGCCCACGGCAACGATGTCTGTCCAGGCCCGCATCATGCCCAGAACATCAGCACGCGGCTGGGCAGGTTCGACAACATGCCCGAGCGATTCCAGAAGTTTGGCTGCCGAACGGACCGCCGCAGCGACCTCGGGGTGGATCGGGTCCCCGGTCAGGGTGGTGTCACACACTGCGATCCGCAACCGCCGGGGTGGCCGGCTGATCGCGGCGGCATGGCCGCGCGCCAAGGGCGGTGCCCAATAGGGTGCTCCAAGGTCTGCGCCTTCGCAGGCGTCCAGCATGACCGCAGTGTCGCGCACCGACCGGGTGAGGAACCCGTCAATCGCCATCCCGGCCCACCCCTCGCCGGCATAGGGGCCATCCGGCAGCCGTGCCCGCGTCGGCTTGAACCCGAAAAGCCCGCAGCTTGACGCCGGGATCCGCACTGATCCGCCCCCGTCCGACCCATGCGCGAAGGAGACGATGCCGGCTGCCACCGCCGCCCCGGCCCCGCCGGACGAACCGCCGGGCGTGTGGTCAAGGTTCCACGGGTTCCGCGTCGGGCCGCCATAGACGGCTGCCTCGGTCGCGGCACCGATCCCGCCTTCTGGGGCGGTCGTGCGTCCGAAGGTCACGACGCCTGTGGCCTTGATCCGCTTGAAGATGCTGCTGTCACCCCGGTAGACCGTATTGGCCAGCAGACGACTGCCGTTGTGGCTGGGGAAATCCTTCGCCTCGATCCCAAGGTCCTTGATCAAAAAGGGCACACCCCGGAACGGCCCCCTTGGCAGGCCTTCGGCAATCGCCTTGCGGGCCACACCTTCTTGCATCAGGACCACCGCGTTCAGCGCACCATTATGTGCCTCGACCGCTGCAAGGGCTGCGTCCAGCAGTTCATCGGGCGTCACCTCTCCCGTTGCCACAAGGCCCGCCAAGGCCGTTGCATCTGCCGCGCCAAATTCCCAGGTCATCCAGTCCCCCATCGGTTTTCCCGAACCCTGCAGCCGCCACCGCCAAGTGGCAAGTCCATACCCGTCACCACGGGGTCGGTTTCCGGACATGGCCCGAATGCGCCGAAAAGTTCGACCTCCGGGCTCCGGGGGTCAGGGTGCGATGCTGATGTCCTGGCGCAAGGTGCCGTCAGTGCCAAAGACCAGAATGCGGTCGTCCTCGGTCACGACTGCGACCCAGCCCTTGCCAAAGGTCACGGCAGCAGCCTTCGTGCCCTGCGGCAGGACAAGGTTTTCCGGCACAATCGGGGCTTGGGTGGCAAAGGCCTGCGGCATCCGGGTGACAATCAGCGCCACCACCGTTATGAGCCCGCAGATCAAGGTGATCGTCAGCACAATCACCAGCCACTTCAACAGCCGCAGGCTGGGCGGCAGCGCCATCTCCTCCGGATCATCGGGAGGGGCGGACAATTGCGGGTCAGGATCGGACATGGACGAGGCTTTCGAGGATGGTGACGATGTGGCGGCCGACGGGCTTTCCGCAGGCGGAACCCTTGCGGTCACGATTGGCGAAGATGCGCCCTCGCGTCTTGATAAGGCGCTTGCCGCCGCGGTGCCAGAGGCAGCGTCCTTGTCCCGCTCACGCCTGATGCGGATGATCGCGGACGGAGACGTCTTTCGCAACGACGTGGCGGTGACGGACCCAAAGGCCAAGGTTGCGGCAGGTGAGGTCTACGTTCTGACCCTTGCCCCCGCCGCGCCGGTTGAGACTTTGGCCGAGGACATTCCCCTTACCGTGCTGTTTGAGGATGACGACCTGATCGTCATCGACAAGCCTGCTGGAATGGTGGTGCATCCCGCGCCCGGTTCACCTTCGGGAACGCTGGTCAACGCGCTCTTGCACCACTGCGGTGACACGCTTTCGGGCATCGGCGGGGAACGGCGGCCGGGGATCGTTCACCGGATCGACAAGGACACGACCGGGCTTCTGGTGGTCGCGAAATCAGACAGGGCGCATCACGGCTTGGCCCGGCAGTTCGAGGATCATTCGGTCACCCGCCGCTATGTCGCGGTGGTGTACGGCGTACCGCAGGCGTCGGACCCGCGGCTGCGCGGCTTGCGGGGGGTCACCTTCGAGGCGGGGGGCATCCTGCGGATCGCCACCGGCCTTGCCCGCCACAAGACCGACCGGCAGCGTCAGGCGGTCGTGTGGGAAAGTGGCCGCCATGCGGTCACCCGTGCCCGGGTGATCGAGGGGTTTTCCGGCGAAGCCGCGCTGGTGGAATGTTGGCTGGAAACCGGGCGAACCCATCAGATCCGGGTGCACCTGTCCTATGCGGGCCACGGGCTTGTGGGCGACCAGACCTATGGCGGCACGCGGCGGCTGTCGGAAAAGGTCTTTGGCGCAGGGGCAGGGCGGGCCAACACCTTCCCCCGGCAGGCGCTGCATGCGGCAAGTCTTGGCTTTGATCATCCGGTCACGGGAGAGAGGGTGGAATTCACCTCTCCGCTCCCAGAGGATATGGCCGAATTGATAGCGGGATTGCGGGGCCAGCCTGTGCCAGCAGAACCGTGACTCGTCGCAAGATTTTGGTGACGTTTTCGTGAGTAGAATGTCACAACGCTTCACATACCGGGCACTGACGCACATTTGCCATCGAAAGAGGGTATAAGCGGAACGGTTGCGTCCGTCCGATAGTTACCTCAGATTACGCGATCTTCCGGGGGCACAATGCACCGGAACGACAAGGGGGCATGACATGAGCACCTATACAAACCTTCCTGCACCCAGCCCGGAACAGGGGCTGAACCGGTACATGCAGGAAATCCGCAAGTTTCCGCTGCTGGAGCCTGAGGAAGAGTACATGCTGGCCAAACGCTGGGTGGACCATCAGGATACCGAAGCGGCGCACAAGATGGTGACCAGCCACCTGCGGCTGGCGGCCAAAATCGCCATGGGCTATCGGGGCTACGGGTTGCCGCAGGCCGAGGTCATCAGTGAGGCGAACGTCGGCCTGATGCAGGCGGTCAAGCGGTTTGATCCCGAAAAGGGCTTCCGCCTTGCGACCTATGCAATGTGGTGGATCCGCGCGAGCATTCAGGAATACATCCTGCGGTCGTGGAGCCTGGTGAAACTTGGCACCACCAGCGCGCAGAAAAAGCTGTTCTTCAACCTGCGCAAGGCAAAGGCCAAGGTCGGCGCGCTGGAAGAGGGCGACCTGCGGCCCGAAAACGTGGCCCAGATCGCCAAGGATCTGAGTGTGACCGAGGCCGAGGTGGTGGACATGAACCGCCGCCTTTCGGGGTCGGATGCCAGCCTGAACGCGACCGTCGGGTCGGATGGTGACAGTTCCACCCAATGGCAGGACTGGCTGGAGGATGAAGACAGCGATCAGGCCGAAGCCTATGAAGCCAAGGATGAACTTGATGCGCGGCGGGCGCTGCTGTTTCAGGCGATGTCCGTGCTGAATGACCGCGAAAAGGACGTGCTGATGCAACGCCGCCTGTCGGAAGAACCGGTCACGCTGGAGGAGTTGAGCGAAAGCTATGGTGTCAGCCGCGAGCGGATCCGCCAGATCGAAGTGCGGGCCTTTGAAAAGCTGCAGGCCAAGATGCGGGAACTGGCCAAGGGCAAGGGGATGGTGATCCCCGCCTGATGAAATTTGGGCGGGCCATTTGGCCCGCCCGCCGTCAAATCACCGGTCCGGTCAGAACTGCAGCGCGTAGCCGACCGAAACGCGCGTGGCGTCCATGTCGTATTCGTGGATGTCGTCGCCGTAGAAGTTGATCTCGTGCTCGCCATACCGGGTGCGTTCCACTTCGAACCGCACCAGCGACCGTTCCCCCATCGACCAGTCAACCCCAAGCGCTATCGACGTTCCGTTCGCCTTGTCGCCCCAGATATCGTCAGCCAATCCGTCGCCTTCATGGTCGGCTTCCCAGGCGGTGCGGGTCATGCCAACCGAAAGGTAGGGCAACATGCGACCGGTGACAAAACCGACGCGGCCCCGCAGGCCAAGCGACCATTCGGCGGTGGCCGGCACCAGAAAGTCACCGTCGTCGCCTTCGCCGGAATGCGTCGCGGCCATCACCTCGGCGCCATAGACAAGGTTGCCGGACTGGAGATTGTAGCCGGCAAAGATCCCGACACCGGCACCGTCAAGGTCGACGGGCCCGTCACCATAGGTCAGATCGTTCACTTCGATCTGGTCATAGTTCAGCGTGCCGCCCGCATAAAACCCGGACCAGTCCTGCGCCAGCGCCGGAGTGCCCAGACAGATCAGTGCCAGCAAGCAGGCCTGAGTTCGCACAATTTTGTTCGACATTTGTGTGTTCCAGTTCTGAATATGGCTGTTTTTTGCGCCAAGTATTTCGATTGATGTACGATAATTGAAAATTCGTATTTTTGTGTGTAAATCAGCCCGGTCCGAATGCATGGTTTCGCAAGGTGTGGCAGACATGCCCGCTTTGCGGGTCCAAAGCGTTTTCCGTTGCCTGTCCTCGGCTGTGGAAGTAGTAGGCGACCCTCAGAAGGGTGAACCCAATGCGCATGGTCGATACGTTCCTCAAGCCGATGCACCCCGAGGGGTGGAAATTCGTGGCGGTCTTTGCCGCGATCACGCTGGTGCTGTTCTGGCTGTGGGAGCCGCTCGGCTGGATCGGCGCGGGCCTGACGGTCTGGTGCTATTACTTCTTCCGCGACCCCAAGCGCGCCGTGCCGCAGAATGCGGGGCTTCTGGTCAGCCCGGCGGATGGGGTGGTCAGCCTGATCGAACGCGCGGTTCCGCCCCCCGAACTTGGGCTTGGGCCCGAGGCGCTGATGCGGGTCAGCGTCTTCATGTCCGTCTTCAACTGCCATGTGAACCGCGCGCCGATTGCGGGGAAGATCACCGCGGTGGCCTACCGGCCGGGGACCTTTGTCAACGCGTCGCTGGACAAGGCGAGCGAGGACAATGAACGCAACGCGCTTGCGATCGAGATGGCTGATGGCCGAACGATTGCAGTGGTGCAAATCGCGGGACTGGTGGCACGGCGGATCATGTGCTGGAAAAAGCCGGGTGACGTGGTGCGGACCGGGGAACGCTTTGGCCTGATCCGCTTTGGCAGCCGGCTGGATGTGTATCTGCCCGATGGGGTCGAACCGCAGGTGGCGCTGGGCCAGACCATGGTGGCGGGTGAAACGGTCCTTGCGCTGATCGGGCAGGACGCCCCGGCGCGTGCGGCGCGGATCGAGTGATGGGACGCCGTCCGTCAGAGGCCCCGCGCGAGCTTCTGGTGCTGAAGCTTTTGCCCAATCTGGTGTCGATTCTGGCGCTTTGTGCCGGGCTGACGGCCATCCGCTTTGCGATTGCGGGGAATTTCGCCATGGCGATCCTGCTGATCGGGACGGCGGCGGCGCTGGACGGGCTGGATGGTCGGCTGGCGCGGATGCTGAAATCGGAAAGCGCGATTGGGGCGGAACTGGACAGCCTGTGCGACTTCGTCAACTTCGGCGTGACTCCGGCGCTGGTGCTGTACCTATGGGGCCTGCGGCCCGAAACCAGCCTGGGCTGGATTGCCGTGCTTGTCTATGCGGTCTGCTGCATGTTGCGGCTGGCGCGGTTCAATGTCGGCAACCGCGCGGTGGGGGAACCGGCGGAGAAGACGGTGTTCATCGGCGTGCCGTCCCCTGCGGGCGCGATGCTGGCGCTGGCGCCGATGTATCTGGCCTTTGCGCTGTCTGATGCGCTGGGCGGTATCGTCCCGCTGCCTCCGGTTCTGGTGGCGCTGTGGATGGTGGGAATCGGCGCTTTGATGATCAGCCGGGTCCGCACACCATCCCTGAAGCGGATCACGATCGCGACTGACTATGCCCGCTATGCGCTTGTCGGGTCAGTGATGGTGGTTGCAGCGCTGTTGACCTATCCTTGGGTCACGCTTCTGGCGTTGTCGTTGGGCTATCTGGCGGCGATCCTCGTGATCTTCCTCCGCTCCATCCGGGCAGGGACGTCCATCTGACTTGCATTTCCGTGCCAGCTGCGCAGGCTGGGGTTGAAAGACCAAGGGAATCATATGCATGCAAGTGGACACCATACAGAAAACCTATCGCCGCTGGGCGCCGGTCTATGATCTGGCGTTCGGCCGGATCACCCAGGGCGGGCGCATTCTGGCGGCCCGGCATGTGAATGCCACCGGCGGATCGGTGCTGGAGGTGGGCATCGGGACGGGTTTGGCGCTGGGCTATTATTCCCCGAAGATTCAGGTCACGGGCATTGACGTCTCCGCCGAAATGCTGCGCGGGGCGGAGGCGCGGGCGGCCAAGCTGGGCTTGCGCAACCTGTCGGGGCTGCACCAGATGGACGCCCGCGCCATCGACCTGCCCGACGCGTCCTTTGACCATGTGGCCGCCATGCACATCATGTCCGTTGTCCCCGAACCCGAGCGGGTGCTGGATGAAATGGTGCGCCTCTGCCGCCCCGGCGGGTCGGTGCTGATTGCCAACCACTTTGCCGGTCGGGTCGAGGGCTGGTCGCTCGCCGTCCGGATGGCCGCGCCGCTCGCGGATTTTCTGGGCTGGCATGCCGATTTTGCCATCGACCGCGTGCTGGGCCACCCCGGCCTGATGCTGGAGGAAAGCCGACAGGTGCGACCCTTCGGCCTGATGACGTTTCTGCGCTTTCGGCGGGTTGATTGATCGGCGGAATTCTGGACAACTGCCCGTCGTAGGGAATACGGGGGGGAGATTGCCATGAAACCAGTCAGATGGGGCGTGCTTGGGGCTGCGAAATTCGCGCGTGAGCATATGGCGCCCGCGATCCACGCCGCGCAGGGGGCCGAACTGGCCGCGCTTGCGACATCGGACCCGGCCAAGGCCGACGGCTTTCGCGCCTTCTGCCCCGGAATTGCGGTCCATTCCAGTTACGACGCGCTGCTGGCCGACACCAGCATTGACGCGGTCTACATTCCCTTGCCGAACCATCTGCATGTGGAATGGACGCTGAAAACCCTTGCCGCCGGCAAGCATGTGCTGACCGAAAAGCCCATCGCCATGAAAGCGCGCGAGATTGACCAGATCATCGCCGCGCGCGACCGGACCGGGCTTCTGGCCGCCGAGGCCTACATGATCGTGCATCACCCGCAGTGGCAGCGCGCGAAAGAGTGGTTCGAGGCGGGCGAGATCGGCACGCTGGTCCATGCCGACGTCGCCTTCAGCTTCAACCTGACCGAGGGGGGCAATATCCGCAACAAGCCGGAAACCGGTGGCGGGTCCTTGCGCGACATCGGCGTCTACACCTTCGGCTGCGCCCGGTTTGTGACCGGGGCCGAACCCGTCGACCTGTCGGCGCGCATTCACCGTGAAAACGGGGTGGATGTGTTTGCCCAGGTGGCCGGGGTGATGGACGGGCCGGGTGGGCGGTTCACCTATGGCTCGATGACCTCGATGCGGATGTACAACCGGCAGGTGGCGACGTTTCAGGGCACCAAGGGGATGATCCGGCTGGAAGGCGGGCCGTTCAACGCCAACGTCAATGACTTGGCCGAGGTGGAACTGCACCAGAATGGCAACCGGGTGATCGTGGAACGCTTCCCCACCGCCAACCACTACAAGCTGCAGGTCGAGGCGTTTGGACGGACCGTGCGCGAGGGCGTGGCCTATCCTTGCCCGCTGGAATTCGTGCGCGGGACGCAAAGCATGATGGACCGGGTTTATGAGGTGGCGGTCGAGATTTGATTGCCGTGGCGATCGTGTCCGGGATGGCAAATGGCCTTGCTGCAGCGCGGCGGCGAATTTGGTTCCATGGTCACAGCGCTGTGATAGGCTCACCCAACGTCGCTGGATCAGCCTCAGGGCCGCTGCCACCCGACTGCTTCTGCGACAGTGCTGAGTTTTGCGCGAAAAACTGTGTAACTGGTTCTTTTATTGCCGGTTTACTCCCCGTCGCTTCAGTTGGAAGGCCCGCCAATGTCTGAAGAATTCCACCCCATTCCCGGCTTTCCGGTGCCGCAGGTGGCCCGCGCGCACGAATCGCTGGTCAGGCGAGGTGAGACCCTTTCCGTCACGGCGCTGCGGGTTCTGGCGCGTGAGGTGATCTTGCGGGTCAGTCGCAGCGAGGCGCCTGTCGCGCTGCACAACGACCACCCCGGCAGCGCCGCAATCGAGCTTCTGTGCGACGCGCTCTTATCGCGCGATGACACTGCCGCCGCCGATCTGGTGCAAAGCGCGCGGCTGGATGGGATGTCGGCTGACACGATCTATCACGTCTATCTGGCCGAAGCGGCCCGCCGTCTGGGCCAGCGCTGGGACCGGGATGAGGCGACCGCGGCCGAGGTGATCCTTGGCGCCGGGCGCATCTATGCCATTCTGCGCGACCTTCGGACGGTGTTTCTGGCGCAACGCCTGGTGGCACCTCCGGGGGCCGAGGCGATCTTCGCCAGCGTCCCGGGCGAGGTGCATGGCATTGGTGCCACCATCGCGGCGGATACCATGCGCCGCCGGGGGTGGGATATCTCGTTGCGGCTGGGGCTGGGCCATGACGCGCTGGTCGAGGAAATCGCCCGGCTGCAGCCGACGATGCTGGGGCTGTCCGCGTCGCTGCCGTCGATGACCTTTGCCACCGCGCGGCTGATCGTGGCACTGCGGATCCGCTGCCCGCATATCTGGATCCTCGTCGCCGGACAGATCGTGGCGCATGACCCCGACATTGCCCGCATCGTCGACGCCGACGCCGCCGCGGCCACGCTGGACGAGGCCGAGGCGACGCTGACCGGACATCTGGCCGAGTTGACGCGGCTTTCCGTCCGGCAGATGTGATCAGCCTTCCATCGACTCAAGCTCGTCGATGAAGCCTGCGATCATGCTCAGGCCCTGATCCCAGAACGCGGGGTCCGACAGGTCAAGGCCGAAGGGCGCCAGCAGGTCCTTGTGGTGCTTTGACCCGCCAGCTTTCAGCATGTCGAAATACTTGTCCTCGAACCCCGGCATCCCATTGGCATAGGCCGCATAAAGCGCGTTCACCAGCCCGTCGCCAAAGGCATAGGCGTAGACGTAGAACGGCGAATGGACGAAGTGCGGGATATAGGCCCAGAACGTCTCATACCCGTCCATGAACTCGAACGCATCGCCAAGCGACTGGGCCTGAACCGACATCCACAGGGCGTTGATGTCATCGGGCGTCAGTTCGCCCTGGGCCCGGGCAGCGTGAAGTTTGCATTCAAAGTCGTAAAACGCGATCTGGCGGACGACCGTGTTGATCATGTCCTCGACCTTGCCGGCAAGAAGGGTCTTCTTTTCCGCCGGGGTCTTGGCGTTGTCCAGAAGCTTGCGGAAGGTCAGCATCTCGCCAAAAACGGATGCGGTTTCGGCAAGCGTCAGCGGGGTGGAGGCGAGAAGTTCGCCCTGGCCGGCCGCCAGCACCTGATGCACGCCATGGCCAAGTTCGTGGGCCAAGGTCATCACGTCGCGCGGTTTGCCAAGATAGTTGAGCATCACATAGGGATGGACGGTCGTCACCGTGGGGTGGGCAAAGGCGCCGGGGGCCTTGCCGGGTTTGACGCCTGCATCAATCCAGCCCTTGTCGAAGAAGGGTGTCGCAAGGTCGGCCATCCGCGGATCAAAGGCGGCGTAGGCGTCGGTCACGGTGGCCCGGGCCTCGGCCCAGTTGACAAGGCGGGGGGCTTCGGTCGGCAGGGGCGCGTTGCGGTCCCAAACCTGCAGCTTCTCCAGCCCCAGCCATTTCGCCTTCAGCCGATAGTAGCGGTGGCTCAGCTTCGGGTAGGCGGCGACGACGGCATTGCGCAGCGCTTCCACCACCTCAGGCTCAACATGGTTCGAAAGGTGGCGGCCGTGCTGCGGGCTGGGCATCTTGCGCCAGCGGTCGTGGATTTCCTTTTCCTTGGTCAGCGTGTTGTGGATGCGGGCGAACAGTTTGACGTTCTTGCCAAAGACGTCGGCCAGCGCATGTGCCGCCGCCTCACGCCGCGCGCGCACCGGATCGGTCAGAAGGTTGAGCGTGGCTTCAAGGTTCAGCTCCTCAGCCTCACCGGCGACGCTAAACATCAGACCGGCCATCGTCTCATCAAACAGCTTGTTCCAGGCGCTGGCACCGACCACGCTTTCGTCATGCAGGAACTTTTCCAGCTCGTCCGACAGCTGGTGCGGCCGCATGGCGCGCATGCGGTCAAAGACGGGCTTGTAGCGGGCGAGGGCCGCGTTTTCCGCCATCAGCCGGGTCAGATGGGCATCGTCCAGCCGGTTGAATTCAAGGCTGAAGAACACCAAGGGCGTGGTGGCCGTGGTCACCTTGTCCTGCGCGTTGCCCATGAACTGGGCACGCTCGGGGTCCATGGTGTTCTGGTAGTAGCGCAGGCCCGCATAGGACATCAGCCGCCCGGCGATCACGTCGATGCGTTCATATTCCTGCACGCAGGCCAGCAGCGCGGCGGCGTCCAACTGCCCAAGCCGCCCTTCGTAAGCCGTCGCAAACGCGGCGCAGGCGCGCTCAAGCTCGGCCATGTCGGTGGGAAAGGCCGGGGCGTCGGGGGCGGGGTAAAGGTCGGTCAGGTCCCAGTCGGGCAGATCGCCAAAGCCGCCTGCACCGCCGCTGGCATGGGCGTCAAAGGCGGGCAGGGAGGCGGGCAGGATCTGGGGCAGGGGCATGGGACACTCCGGGGTAAACTGGCTGATGTCATCTAGGGGGCAGTTGCGGGCGGGTGCAACCCCGGTTGCCCGCCCGGTTGCCGGATCGTGAAGCGCGGTTTGATTTATGTCACCGCCTGATCTGGCCCACTGGTCTAGAATTCCACCTGCAGAAGGACATCAGCACTATGGCAGCAGCGGAAACCGTCTTTCGCACGACTGGCCTGACCAAGGTCTACCGCAGCGGCGCGGGCGAGGTGCATGCCCTGCGCGGGGTCGATTTTCAGGCCGCCCGGGGCGAGTTCATCGTGATCCTTGGCCCCTCGGGGTCGGGCAAGTCCACCTTTCTGAACATCGTCGGCGGCCTTGATACCGCAACGGGGGGCGAGGCGTGGTTTGAGGACCACCAGTTGACCGCACTGGATGAGGCCGGGCTGACCCAGTTCCGGCGTGACCATGTGGGCTTCGTCTTCCAGTTCTACAATCTGGTGCCCAGCCTGACCGCCCGCGAAAACGTGGCGCTGGTGACCGAGATTGCCCGCCGCCCGATGACCCCCGACGCGGCCCTTGCGCTGGTCGGCCTTTCCGACCGCGCCAACCATTTCCCCGCGCAGCTTTCCGGCGGCGAACAGCAGCGCGTGGCGATTGCCCGCGCCATCGCCAAGAACCCCGAGGTGCTCTTGTGCGACGAACCCACCGGCGCGCTGGATTCCGCCACCGGCATCCGCGTGCTTGAGGCGCTGACCGAGGTGAACCGGACCGTCGGCGCCACCACCCTTGTCATCACCCACAACGCCGCCATCCGCGAAATCGCCGACCGCGTGGTACGCTTTGCCGATGGGCGGATTGTCGAGGAGACGGTGAATGCCACCCGGAAAACCCCGGCGGAGGTGTCATGGTAATCTCGCCCCTGCGCCGCAAAGTCCTGCGTGATCTCGTCCGGCTTTGGGCGCAGGCGCTGGCGATTGCGCTGGTGCTGGCGGCGGGGGTGGCGACGCTGATCCTTGGCAACGGGGCCTATGCGTCGCTGTCGGAAACCCGGGATCGGTACTACGACAGCTACCGCTTTGCCGATGTCTTTGCCGACGTGACCCGCGCCCCCCGCGCCCTGATGGGCGAGATCGGGGATATCGACGGCGTGCTGGCGGCCGAAGCGCGGATCGTGAAGCTGGGGCTCTTGGACATGCCGCAGATGGTGGAACCGGGGACGATCCTTCTGGTGTCGCTGCCTGCGGCGGGCGGGTTGAACCGGCTGCACTTGCGGCAGGGGCGGTTGCCTGACCCGCAGTCAGCCCGCGAAATCGTGGTGTCAGAAGGCTTTGCCGCCGCGCATGGCTTGCGGCCCGGTGCGACGTTGAACGTGGTGATGAACGGCCAGCGGCGCGAACTGACCATCACCGGCATCGCCCTGTCGCCCGAGTTCATCTATGCCCTCGGCCCGGGTGAGATGATGCCCGACCCGCGCCGCTTTGGCATCGCCTGGCTGCCCCTCCCCAGCCTTGAGGCGGCCTATGACCTTGAGGGCGCGTTTTCCAATCTGGTGCTGAAGCTTGCCCCCGGCGCATCGGTCGACCGGGTGATCGAGGCCGTGGACCGGCTGACCGCGCCCTATGGCCGGGTTGGCGCAACGGGGCGCGAGGATCAGATCTCGCACGCGTTTCTGGACGCCGAGTTGAAGCAGCTTTCGGCCATGGTGAAGGTCTTGCCGCCGATCTTCCTTCTGGTGGCGGCGATGCTGGTGAACATGACGCTGTCCCGCCTGATCACGCTGGAGCGCGCGCAAATCGGGCTGTTGAAAGCAATCGGCTATACCTCACGCGCGATTGCGCAGCATTATGTGGAGTTTGTGCTGGCCATTGCCGTGGTCGGCATCGGCATCGGCTTTGCGGCGGGGGCATGGCTGGGGGCAGGGCTGGCGCAGCTTTATGCCAAGTTCTTCTCCTTCCCGTTTCTGGTCTTCACGCGCGATCCGCAGATCTACGGTCTGGCCGCCATTGTTACGGCGGCGGCGGCGGTCGGGGGGGCCATCATGGCCGTGCGCGCGGTGCTGGCGCTGCCGCCCGCCGTGGCAATGGCGCCGCCGGCCCCGGCGGATTACCGGTCCGGTGGTGGGGTCTTCTGGCGGCTTCTGGCCTTCCGGCAGACAGCGGTGATGGTTGCGCGGCACCTGTTGCGCTGGCCCATGCGCACGGCCTCGGGCATCCTTGGGGTGGCGATGGCGGTGGCCATTCTGGTGGCCTCGCTCTGGTCCTTTGGGTCGATCGACCACATGATCGACGTGACCTTCGCCCGGTCCGAACGGCAGGACGCGATGGTGGCCTTCGGCGCGCCCGAACCGGCCCGCGCCCTGAACGCCGCCCGCCAGATGCCCGGGGTGCTGGTGGCCGAGCCCTTCCGCGCCGTGGCCGCGCGGATCAGCAACCGCAACCTGTCGCGCAAGCTGTCGATCATGGGCAAACCGGCCGAGGCAAGGCTGTCGCGCGTCCTTGACCCCGACCTGCGCCCCATGGCGATGCCAGAGGCCGGGCTGATCCTGTCCGAAGCGCTGGCCGAGGCGTTGCAGGTCCGCCCCGGCGACCTTGTTACGGTCGCCTTTCTGGAAGGCGCGCGGCGGACGGTGACCCTGCCCGTCAGCGGGGTGTCGCTGGGCTATGTCGGCCTTGGCGCTGCGATGGAGATTTCGGCCTTGAACCGCGCGGTTGGGGAAGGGGCAGTGATTTCCGGCGTGAACCTCCAACTGGACGCGGCGGAGCAAGCCGATTTCTATGCCGCCACAATGGCCGCGCCGAAGACCGGGTTTGTCACGGTGATGGCGCTGACCGTCGGGCGCTTTCGCGAAACGCTGGCCGAAAACATCACGGTGATGATCACGGTCTATGTCGGCCTTGCCAGCATCATCGCGGTCGGGGTGGTCTACAACTTCGCCCGCATCGCCCTGTCCGAACAGGGGCGGGAACTGGCCAGCCTGCGGGTGCTGGGCTTCACCCGGGGCGAGGTGTCGGGCATCCTCTTTGCCGAACTGGCGATGATCGTCCTTCTGGCGCAACCGCTGGGCTGGGTGATCGGCTACGCGATCGGGCTGGGCATGGTCACCGCCTTTTCATCCGACCTTTACCGCGTGCCCTTCGTCATCGGGCGCGACGTCTATGCCACCGCCACGCTTGTCGTCCTTGCCGCAGCGCTTGCCTCGGCCTGGGCGGTGCGGTGGCGGATCAACAGCCTTGATATGATCGAAGTCCTTAAGACACGCGAATAAAGACTGGGGAATGACCATGCGCCGATTGATCCTTGTGCTTGCCGCCCTGTCGCTGGTTGGCCTTGCCTTCTGGGCCTTCAAGCCCCGGCCCATTGCGGTGGAACTGGCCGAAATCGCCCCCCGCACCCTCGAAGTCGCGGTGGAGGAGGAGGGTGAGGCGCGCATCCGCGAAGTCTTCACCATCTCGGCCACCATCGGGGGCAAGCTGCAGCGGATCGGCCTGCATGCGGGCGACGACGTGGTGGCCGAGGAAACCGTGGTGGCAGTGATCGGCCCGGCCGCCCCCGCGCTTCTGGACGCCCGCGCGCGCGCCGTGGCCGAGGCGACAGTGGCCGCCGCGCAATCCGCGGTCGATCTGGCCCGCGCGCAGGTGGCCCAAGCCGAAGCGGCAGTAGAATTCGCCACGGCCGAGGCGAGCCGGTCCATCGCCCTTTTCGAACGCGCCGCAGTCTCCGCCCGGCTGCGGGATACCGCCATACTGGACCAGCGCACCGCCATTGCCGCACTGGACAGCGCCCGCGCCAACCTTTCCGTGCGCGAGCGCGAGTTGGAAAGCGCCCGCGCGGTTCTGGGCACCCCTGACGCCGCTGCGGCCGAGGCTTGCTGCATCAGCCTGACCGCTCCAGTTTCCGGCAAGGTCCTGCGTGTGTTAAGCGAGGATGAGCAGGTGGTCGCCCCCGGCACCCCGATCCTCGAAATCGGCAATCCCGGCAATCTTGAGATCACGGTCGATCTTCTGTCGCGCGATGCGGTCCGGGTGCGCGAAGGCGCCTCGGCGACGGTCAGCGGCTGGGGCGGGCCGCCAATCCCGGCGCGGGTCGAACGGATCGAACCTTCCGCCACGACTCGCGTCTCGGCCCTTGGCATCGACGAACAGCGCGTCGGCGTGATCCTGACGCTTGAGGGCGATCCGCAGGACTGGCAGCTCCTCGGCCACGGCTTCCGCGTTGTTGCGCGCATCACCCTGTGGAAAGGGGATCAGGTGCTGTCGATCCCGGTAGGGGCCCTGTTCCGTGACGGCTCCGACTGGGCGGCTTTTGTCGTGCAGGGTGGCCGGGCGCGGTTGCAGACCATCACCCTTGGCGAACGGAATGAGGATTTTGCACAAGTGTTGACCGGCCTTGCGGCAGGCGACACGGTGATCCTGCACCCCAGCGACACGGTGGCCGACGGCGTTGCCGTCGCGCCCTTGCCCTAACCCGCCGCCCGCAGCAGCGCGCGCAGGCTGTCCAGCGTGTCGATTTCGTTCACCGGCTTGTCACGGCGCCAGCGCAGCATCCGGGGAAAACGCAGCGCGATCCCGGATTTGTGGCGCGGGCTGGCCTGAATCCCCTCGAACCCGATCTCGAACACCAGTTCGGCGGGCACCTTGCGCACCGGCCCGAAGCGTTCCAGCGTGTGGGACTGGACCCAGCGGGTGATCTCGGAAAATTCGGCGTCGGTCAGGCCGGAATAGGCCTTGGTGAAGGGCACAAGCTCATTGCCGTCACGGATGCCAAAGGTGAAATCGGTAAACAGGTTCGCCCGCCGCCCATGCCCGGCCTGGGCGTACAGCATCACGGCATCCACCGTGTAGGGGTCCAGCTTCCATTTCCACCAGTCACCCCGCTTGCGCCCGGTGAAATAGGGGGAAAGGGCGCGCTTCAGCATCACGCCTTCGGCCTCCCGTTCGCGTGCCGTGGCGCGCGTCCGGGTCAGGCTTTCCCAAGTGTCGAACGCCACCACGGGCGAGGCAGCCAAGGGCAGGCCCGGCGGCAGCGCTGCAAGGATCGCCTCCAGCCGTGCCCGGCGCTGCGCGAAGGGGCGGTCGCGGATGTCGGTCCCGCCGTCCTCCAGCAGGTCATAGGCCAGCATTCGGGCCGGGGCGGATGCCAGCAACGCCTTCGGCACGGTCTTGCGCCCGATCCGCTTTTGCAGGGCGGCAAAGGGCAGGGGCTGGTTGGCCGGGCTGTCCCAGGCGACGATTTCGCCGTCAATCACCGTGCCGGGGGGCAGAAAATCGGCCAAGGCGGCAAGCTCCGGGAAGCGGTCGGTGATCAGTTCCTCCCCCCGGCTCCACAGCGCAAAAGCGCCGGGGCGGGCGATCAACTGCCCCCGGATGCCGTCCCACTTCCACTCCGCCAGCCAGTCCTGCGGGGGGCCAAGGCTGTCTGGCCCGTCCTCAAGCTGGCTGGCAAGGGCAAAGGGGTAAGGGCGCGCATCGCCGCCTGCATTGCCCTCGATCAGGGCGGCAAAGGGGGTGTGGGCCGGGTCCCAGTTGCCCATCAGGCGGTGGGCAAGGGTGGCTTCTTCCACCCCCGTAGCCTGCGCCAGCGCGCGGGTCAACAGGCCCTGCGCCACACCCATGCGAAAGCCCCCGGTCAGCAGCTTGTTGTAAAGGAACCGCTCCGTCGCGGGCAGTTGGGACCAGGCGGACAGGACGGCGGCCCGGCGCACCTCGACGGGTTGGCCCGTCAGGCGGATCTGGCCGCGAATGGTTTCATCCAGCGTGATGCCCGTGGTGATTTCTGGCGGCGGTAGCAGCAGGGCAATGGTTTCGGCCAGATCGCCGACCACGGTATAGCTTTCCTCAAACAACCAGTCGGGAATGTCTGCCGCCTCGGCCGCCCAAAGACGCAGTTCGGTGGAATTGACTGCCCGCCTTGGCCTTCGCCCGGTCAGAAGCGCCACGGTCCAGACCCGGTCCGCTTCGGGGGCCGCACGAAAATAGTCGGCCAGCGCGGCTGTCTTGAGGCCGGTCTTCGTGGTGCCGTCAAGAGCAGCGAAAAGGGCGGCAAAGCGGTGCATTGTGGGGGAAGGATAGCGCCTTTCCCCGGCAAGGCGAATGCGTGATGGCGCAACCGGCGTCAGCCCGCTTGGCGCGGCAGGTTTGCCATGATGTATTCCACCGCCCATTGGACCCCGCCCCCATGGGCCAGCGCAATCGGATACATCCGTGGATATTCCGGCGCGGTGTTGTCGGGGCACCATTCGGCGGCGACCGCGAACCATGTCATCGGAACCGCGCCGGCCTGGATCATCCGCTGGCAGGCCCGTTCATGCGACTCGGTCGACAGCCCGCCTGAGGCGTCTGAGACGAAATAGACCTCATACCCTGCGTTCAGCGCAGAAAGGGCAGTCTGGGCCAGGCAGACCTCGGTCCAAAGCCCCGCCATCACCAGCTTCTTGCGGTCCGTCGCCTGCACGGCGGCCACAAAGGCCGGGTCGGCCCAGGCGTTGGTGTTGCGCCGGTCAATCGGCTCTGCCCCGGGGTGAAGGTCGGACAGCCCGGCAAAAAGGGGATCGTTCAGCGGCCCGCCCTTGGCGTTGATCGTGCTGAGGATGGTCGGAACCTCCAGCGCCTTTGCGGTCTTGGCAAGGGCCAGGACATTGTTTGTCAACACCTCAGGCGTGATGGAGTGGATCGGAAAGGCAACCCAGGGCTGGTGGTCGATCAGGCAAAGGACAGAGTTCTGGGGTGTGAGCGTGTTGATCGATTGCATGGAGCCCTCTTGATCATCGATTACTATAAGTAAGTATGTATCGTTAGCTATGGCAGTTTCAAGCAGGGTCGAAAGCAGATGTGAAATCGGCTAGCGTCACGGAATGGACAAGGCGCGTGATCAGGATGGCTGGATCGGCAAAGGGCCGTTCGACGCGGCGTTTCAGGACGCGGCAGAGCTTGTGGGCAAGCGTTGGGTCGGCGCAGTGATCTGGGCCGTGGTCCATGGCAAGCACCGCTTTGCCGAGATCCGCAACGCCATCCCCGGGATCAGTGACCGCCTGCTGGCCGAGCGTCTGAAAGAGCTTGTTGATCGGGATATCCTTTGCCACCGCGACACGGGCGACCCGGTGCCGGGCTACCACCTGACCCCACGCGGGGCAGCCTTGCGGCGCGTGCTGATCGCGCTGCATGACTGGGCCAAGCAGCGCTGAGCCTGATCAGCCGGTCACAACCTCGGTGTCAGCGTCGTCGCCGGTGAACTGGGTTTCCACGATCCCGGCGTCATAGCCTTGCGTTTCCAGCCAGTGCCGGAACGGGGCGGTGTAGCCGTGGGTGACGAAAACCCGTTCGGCCCCGGTCGCGCGGATCGCTTCGTTCAGACCGGCCCAGTCGGCGTGGTCGGACAGGACAAAGCCGGTGCCAAGCGCGCGGCGGCGGCGGATGCCGCGGACGGCCATCCAGCCGGACACGAACGCCTCCTCCGCCGGGCCAAGGCGGGTGGCCCAGGCGGAGCCAAGGGCGGACGGCGGGGCGATGACCAGCGCGCCGGGGTGCGTCTTGGCGGTGACGTCGGCCGTGGCGCGGATGGTGGGGGGCAGGGGGTAGCCCTGCTGACGCAGGACCTCGGTCATCTCCTCAACCGCGCCGTGGGTCAGGATCGGGCCGATCCGGGGCAGACCCGCCATCAGGCGCTGAGCCTTGCCGAAGCTGTAGGCCCCAAGGATCGACGTCTTGCCCGCGGCGGCATTGGCGGCCCACCAGTCGGCGATGCCCGACATGACCTTTGGCTGCGGGTCCCAGCGGAAGACGGGAAGGCCGAAGGTGCACTCCGAGATGAAGGTGTCGCAGGCGACGGGGGCGAAAGCCTCGGCCAGGCCGTCGGGTTCGGTCTTGTAATCGCCCGAGACGACCCAGACCTCGCCCCCGACCTCGACCCGGATCTGGGCGGAGCCCGGCACATGGCCTGCGGGGTGGAAGGAGACGGTCGCGCCGCCAACCTCGCGGGTCTCGCCGTAGGGGATGCCTTCGGCGGTGATGGGGCCAAGGCGGCGGCGGATCACGGGCAGGGCGTGGGTGGTGGCAAGGTAGGCCCCCATGCCGGAGCGGGCGTGGTCAGAATGGCCGTGGGTGATGAGGGCGCGGGGGACGGGGCGCCAGGGGTCGATGTAGAAATCACCAGCAGGGCAGTAGATGCCGCGGTCGGTGAAGGTGAGGACGGGCTGGGCCATGTGGAGAAGGTAGCACGGGGGCGGGGGGGTGCAAGGGTGTGGGGGAAGTGTCCCTGCAAGGGACACATATGGTAGTTTAATGATTTCAAGGTGTTAGTGGGCCGCGTTAAGGAATTTTCAAGGAACGGGCGGTTGTGGCGCTGGCGCGGGTTGAGCGATGGCTTGTGGTGACATGGGCTGCGCGGACCTTTGTACACCAGGGCGCGCGGTCAATTGGGCGGGGCTTTGCAGATGGTGCCTTGCACGGGGGCATGGCAGACGGGGCCCAACAGACGGGGTCAGGCACATGGGCCCAGCAGACGTGCCCAGCGGCGGACCCAGCAGACGGGCCTTGTGGACGTGGCCTTGCGGAGGGTGCCATGCGGATCGGACAGCAAGGGCAAATCCGGGCGCTGGTGCGGCGGCGGGCGGCAAAAGCGCGGACGACCCCAGGATGGGGACCGGTGTCACACAACAATTGCCCAAAACATGGGCGGATGGTCACATGGCGGGCGAAATTTCCGAAGAGGGGACTTTTCGTGGCCGAAGCCGCCTGTTCTAGTGGGGCGGCAGAGTGGGGGTGACGGCGTGACGCAGTTCAACGAAATGTATCAGGGCACGGGCGTGCGCCCCCCCTATGCGCGGCTTGACGATTGGGTGGCGGCGATGCCGCAGGAACTGCGCAGCCTGAAGCAGGCGGAAGCCGAGGCACTGTTCCGGCGGATCGGGATCACCTTTGCCGTCTACGGCGAAGGCGGCGACCCGGATCGGCTGATCCCCTTCGACATGTTTCCCCGGGTGTTCGCTGCGGCCGAATGGGCCAAGCTTGAACGCGGGATCAAGCAGCGGGCCCGGGCGTTGAATGCCTTTCTTGTCGATGTCTACGGGCGGGGCGAGATCATTCGCGCCGGCCGCATCCCGGCGCGGCTGGTCTACCAGAACGAGGCCTATGAAAAGGCCGTCGCGGGGTTTGTGCCGTCAAAGGGGGTCTATAGCCACATCGTCGGCATCGACATCGTGCGCACCGGACCGGACGAGTTCTATGTGCTTGAGGATAACTGCCGCACACCAAGCGGGGTCAGCTATATGCTGGAATCCCGCGAGATCATGATGCGGATGTTTCCCGAACTGTTCCGGGAAAACCGGATCGAGCCGGTGGATGGCTATTCTGAAAAGCTGCGGCGCACGCTGGCCAGTGTGGCCCCAAAAAAGTGCAAGGGTGAGCCGACGGTCGTGATCCTGACGCCGGGGCATTTCAATTCTGCCTATTATGAACATTCGCTGCTGGCGGACCTGATGGGGGTCGAACTGGTTGAGGGGCAGGACCTGTTCGTTGACGGCGAATATTGCTGGATGCGCACGACGGAAGGTCCGCGCCGGGTGGATGTGATCTATCGGCGGATTGATGACGCTTATCTGGACCCGCTGTGCTTTCGCCCCGACAGCATGCTGGGCATCCCGGGGTTGATGGACGTGTACCGGTCTGGCGGGGTCAGCATCTGTTCCGCGCCGGGGGCAGGCGTGGCCGATGACAAGGCGGTCTACTGCTATGTGCCTGATATGGTGCGGTTCTATCTGGGCGAAGAGCCGATCCTGAAGAACGTGCCAACCTGGCAATGCGGCAAGTCGGACGATCTGAAATATGTGCTGGACCAGTTGCCGGAGCTGGTGGTGAAAGAGGTCCATGGCTCGGGCGGCTACGGGATGCTGGTCGGGCCGAAGTCCAGCCGCGAGGAGGTGGAGCGCTTCCGCGCCAAGATTGTCGAGGACCCGGGCAATTACATCGCGCAACCGACGCTTGCGCTGTCCTCGGTGCCGACCTTTGTCGAGGAAGGCGTGGCACCCCGGCATGTGGACCTTCGGCCTTATTGCCTTGTGGGGGAACGGATCGAACTGGTTCCCGGCGGGCTGACGCGGGTTGCGCTGAAGGAAGGGTCGCTGGTCGTGAACTCTTCGCAAGGGGGGGGTGTCAAGGACACCTGGGTGTTGGCGGAATGAGCTTGGGTTTTATGTTGGTCGCTTGCCCCCCCACCCCATCCCTCCCCCACAAGGGGGGAGGGGGGCGCGGAGCGCAATCGTCGTGCTTGCCTTCGGGCGGATCATTTGGCTTTGCCGGCAGGGAGGGGCACCTCCCTCCCCCCTTGTGGGGGAGGGATGGGGTGGGGGGGCCTGCCCAAAGGCTGGAGGGCTACTCATGCTGAGCCGCACCGCCGACAACCTTTACTGGATCGCCCGCTACATGGAACGGGCCGATACGGTCGCGCGGCTGCTGGAAGTGGGCAGCCGGATCAGCCTGATCCCATCGGTTCACGGCTATCGCAGCGAATGGGACAGCCTGTTGCAGGCCACGGGGATGGCCGATTCCTTCGCCAAGAAATACGGCGACCCGGTGCAGCGGAACATCGAAAGCTTTCTGTTCTTTGACCGTGACAACCCGTCCTCGGTCGCCAGTTGCTTTACGGCGGCGCGGGAAAACGGGCGGATCGTGCGGACGGCGCTGACGACGCAGGTCTGGGACGCGCTGAACACCGCGTTCCAGGAACTGAAAGCGCTGGAACGCACGCCAAGGTCAGAACTGGAACTGTCGCGCCTGACCGAATGGGTGATGCGCCACGCTGCGATGGTGCGGGGGGCGATTGACGCCACATTGTTGCGCAATGATGGCTATAACTTTCTGAACATCGGGTATTATCTGGAGCGTGGCGACAATACCGCGCGGCTGATGGACGTGAAATACTATGTCCTGCTGCCCCGGGTGGATTTCGTCGGCTCGGGTCTGGACAACTATCAATGGACCACGCTGTTGCGCGCCATGGGGGCGCAGCGGGCGTTTCACTGGGCCTATGGGGGCGAAGTGACGGCGGCCAAGATCGCCGACTTTCTGATCCTGAACCCGCAGTCGCCCCGGTCGCTGGCCACCTGCTCGGCCGGGTTGGTCAATCACATGGGGCGTGTGGCCAAGGCCTATGGGCGCGAAACGGCGGCGCAGGACAAGGCGCGGGTGCTTCAGGCGGAAATCGAGGGCGCGACGGTTGAGGCGATCTTCGAAGAGGGGCTGCACGAATACCTGACGCGGTTCATCGCCGAGGTGGCGGTGCTCGCCCAGGCGATCAACGAGGCCTATCTGAGCGGGGAGATGCGCTGATGCGGCTGACGGTGGATCATGTGACGCGCTATCACTACGACCGCCCGGTGCGGTCGGTTGTGCAAAGCCACCGGCTGCAGCCATCGGTCTTTGCCGGGCAGAAGGTGTCCGAGTGGGAGGTGACGGTCACGGGCGGGGTGCGCGGGGCGGCGTTCCGCGATGGGGCGGGGGATCAGGTGCAGGGCTGGACGGTGGCCGGGCCGGTCAGCGAAGTGACCGTGCGGGTGCAAGGCACGATCGACACGGTGGACTTGACGGGCGTCTTGCGCGGCCACAAGGAAACCGTGACGCCGGACTGCTATCTGCGCGCGACAGTTCCGACGCGGGCCGATACCGCGCTGGCCGGGCTGGCCATGCAGGCCGAGGGGGCGGATCCCCTTGCGCTGGCCCATGCGCTGAGCGCTGTGGTGGCGGATGCCATCGCCTACAAGCCGGGGGTGACCCATGCCCACACCACGGCGGCCGAGGCCCTCGCCTTGGGTGAAGGCGTGTGTCAGGACCATGCGCATGCGCTGATCGCGGTGGCGCGGGTGCGGGGGCTGGCCGGGCGCTATGTGTCGGGCTACCTCTTTGCCGATGCGGACGGGCAAAGCCATGAGGCGGCGCATGCCTGGGCCGAGCTGCATCTGCCCGGTCTGGGCTGGGTCGGGTTTGACCCGGCCAACCGCTGCTGCCCGGATGACCGCTATATCCGGTTGGGGTCAGGCTTTGATGCACAGGATGCAGCGCCCATCCGCGGCATTGCGCGGGGCGGCGGCAAGGAAGAGATGGATGTGACCGTTGCGATCCTGCAGGCAAGCCAATAGGCTGACCGCCGGAATAGGGAGACGGGAATGACCTACTGCGTCGGGCTTTTGCTGAATGAGGGCATGGTGCTCTTGTCGGATACACGCACCAATGCCGGGCTCGACAATATCTCGACCTACCGCAAGATGTTCACCTTTGAAGAGCCGGGTGAGCGGGTGATCGTCATCATGACAGCGGGCAGCCTGTCAGTCAGCCAGACCACGCTGGCGCAGCTGCGCGAGGCGATCGAGGATCCAGAGGCGACGGCCGAGACCAGCATCATGCTGGCGCCGACCTTGCTGAAAGTGGCCGAGATCGTGGGCGACCGGCTGGCGAAGGTGCGGGAAGAGATCGACCACAAGCTGTCAGCCGCGCAAGGAGCCAGTGCCAGCATGATCGTCGCGGGGCAGCGCAAGGGCGGCGCGATGCGGCTGTTCCTGATCTATCCCGAAGGCAACTTCATAGAGGCGACCGAGGACGCCCCGTTTCTGCAGATCGGTGAACACAAATATGGCAAGCCGATCCTGGACCGGGTGGTGAAGCCTTCGACCAGTCTTTCCGACGCCCAGAAGGCCGTGCTGCTGTCGATGGATTCGACGCTGCGGTCCAACCTGTCCGTGGGGATGCCACTGGACCTTGCCGTCATCGAGAAGGACGCCTGTCAGGTCACGCTGCGCAGGCGGATCGAGGCGGGCGACCCGGCGTTTCGCGCGATGAGCGAGGCATGGTCCACCGCGCTGCGCGACGGATTCGCAAGAATTGTCATCTGAGGCTTGGCAATCCGGCGCTGCAGTCCTACGTTCCCCTTGCAGCATGGAGGTTCCGATGCCCGAACTCGTCCGTCTTTACATCCGCAGCGTGGCGATCGGCTTCGGCGTCGCGGTGGTCTTTACCGCAGGTCTTGTGTGGCTTGATGTGGCCGGGATCGGCCATCTGATCCTTGGGTCTGACATCGGCTGGGTCGCTGCCCTGATGATGGTGTTCTTCAACGGCATCATTTTTGGCGCCGTGCAGTTCGCCTATCAGATCATGGGTATGGCTGAAGATGACGGCAAGATCGGGGGCCGGGGCGTCTTTGAACGCGCGGCGGAACCGGTTCTGATCCCGGTGACCGTTCCGGCGAAGGAAGCCGCGAAGGCACGTCGGTCCTAAGCACTGTCCTGAGCGTCTGGCCCCGATTTCTTTGAAGAAATCGGGTCGGAGCCTTTGAAGGCTCCGGTCCGGAGTTTTTGAAAACTCCGGCGTGCGGCGTCAGATCGGTGGAAAGGGTGGCGGGCCCGCAGCAACCGTGGAGTGCCGGGATTTTCCCGAGAGCCAGAGGTCTCAGGTGGGAGCCAGATAACAGGACCAGGATCCTGTCAGAGCCAGCCCCCGTGCGTTTGCTTATCGGCCACTGGAAAAAAGGCCTCGCACGAGAGGAGCAGCACCCGCCGTCCTGATAGATAGGCCTTACAAGCACGCGCTGCAAGGCTGGACAGATGTTCACCTTTGGTTCATGATTTCCCAATGGACCAACCGGTTGACAGTTTGCCCGAGATCCTGCCGCCCCTGCCGGGGCAGCGGCTTGGCCGTGGCGTCTGTCGCGGGTTGCGGGCGCTGGATTTCGTTTGCGTCGAGGAATTGGTGCCTGCCCCCGGCTTGCGCGTGGACGTCATGGCCTTGGGTCCGAAAGGCGAAGTCTGGGTGGTGGAATGCAAGTCCGGCCGGGCGGACTACCGGGCTGATCGCAAGTGGGCGGGTTATCTTGACTGGTGCGACCGGTTCTTCTGGGCGGTGGACGCGGCCTTTCCGGTGGATTTGCTGCCGGAAGGCACCGGGCTGATCCTTGCCGATCCCTACGACGCCGAGGTGGTGCGCATGGCACCGGAAGTGACCCTGTCACCGGCGCGGCGCAAGGTGGTGCTGCGGACCTTTGCGCGGACGGCGGCGGCGCGGTTGCAGGGCCTGCGCGATCCGGGCTTTGTGGGCGACGTCCGGTTTTTCTGAGATGGACAGCGGGCAGCGGCCCGGTTCAAGGGGCTTGCGCCCCTGGGCGTCAGCGCTTCTTCGGCTTTGATCCGATGGCGCGGGCCGCTTCAGCCGCTGCGCGCAATTCTTCGGCGATTTCGTCGGCTTCTTCAGGGTCGAAATCCATGGGAAGTTCGATCCCGCCATCGGCTTCGACAAAGATGCGGACCATGCCAGAGTCGGTCGGCCCGATCTGGATGTTGGCGGCGATATCACTGGGAGAGTTGATGCCCATTCCGATTGGCTAGCGCAGGGCGCAGGCGCTGTCCAGAGGGGTGATGCCAGACCGTGGGGTTTGCATCGCGGTGCAAGGCCCATCCCAACGGAAGCGAAACAGGGCTGGGAAATCACGCTCGAAGGCTTGCATCGCCGCCGCCTTGGCGCTATGTGCCGCACCGAGTGCAGCTTTAGCTCAGTTGGTTAGAGCGCTAGATTGTGGATCTAGAGGTCCCCCGTTCGAGCCGGGGAAGCTGTACCATTCTCCTCATCCATTGCTGTCTTGCCCAAGGGTCGTCTTGGGCGGTGGCCGCGTTGCGGGATTATTCCATCCCTTCATGGGCTTGTGCGGCCACGGACCCCTGTTCGGCAGGATTGCGGGTGAGGCGGTGCGGAAGGTGGGGTGGCGGTCTTCACCCCCCTTGCCCAAGCGGCTAAGGTGACCGCCCCTGCCTTTGAGGAATCGCATGAGCCTTGCCCTGATCCCCCGCACCATCGCCACCGAGATTGCTGCCACGCCGGCTCAGGTGACGGCGGCCATCACGCTGCTGGACGAAGGTGCCACGGTCCCTTTCATCGCCCGCTATCGCAAGGAGGTGACCGGGGGGCTGGATGACACCCAGCTGCGCAATCTGGCCGAACGGCTGGGCTATCTGCGCGAGTTGGAGGCGCGGCGGGTGGCGATTGCGGGGTCGATCACCGAGCAGGGCAAGATGACGGATGCCCTGGGCGCGGCGATTGCCAAGGCGGTGACGAAGGCGGAACTGGAGGACATCTACCTGCCCTATAAGCCCAAGCGCCGGACCAAGGCGATGATCGCGCGGGAGAACGGGTTGCAGGGGCTGGTCGACGCCATTCTGGCGGACCGGGCGGCGGATCCGGTGGCGCTGGCGGCGGGGTATGTGACCGAGGCGGTGCCGGACGTGAAGGCAGCGCTGGAAGGCGCGCGGGACATCGTGGCGGAGGGGCTGGCTGAGGACGCGGGGCTGCTCGGGCGGTTGCGCAGCCACATGAAGCAGGTGGCGCGGCTGACCTCGGCCGTGGTGGAGGGCAAGCAGACCGAGGGGGCGAAGTTTTCGGACTATTTCGCCCATTCCGAGCCGTGGGCGGGGGTTCCAAGCCACCGCGCGCTGGCGATGTTCCGTGGGCGGAATGAGGGGTTCCTGACGCTGGATCTGGCGGTGGACCCGGATGCCGCGCGGGGGGACAGCCCGGCAGAGCGGGCCTGTGGTGCGGCTTTGGCGGCTACCGGGCAGGGCGCGGGGGACCGCTGGCTGCGCGAGGCGGCGGCCTGGGCCTGGCGGGTGAAGCTGCGGACCTCGCTGACGCTTGACCTGATGGCGGAACTGCGTGAGGCGGCCGAGGCGGAGGCGATCCGGGTCTTTGCGCGCAACCTCAAGGACTTGCTGCTGGCGGCTCCGGCGGGGGGGAAGGCGACGATGGGGCTGGACCCCGGCATCCGGACGGGTGTGAAGGTCGCGGTGGTTGATGCGACGGGGAAGGTGCTTGAGACGGACACCGTCTATCCGTTCCAGCCGAAGAACGATCTGCGCGGCGCGCAGGTCGCCTTGGCGAAGCTGATCGGGAAACATGGGGTAAAGCTCATCTCCATCGGCAATGGCACGGCCAGCCGCGAGACCGAGAAGATGGTGGCCGATATTCTGGCGGTCCTGCCGGGGGAAAAGCCGGTCAAGGTGATTGTCAGCGAGGCGGGGGCGTCGGTTTACTCGGCCAGCGAACTGGCGGCGAAGGAGTTTCCGGGGCTGGATGTATCGCTTCGCGGCGCGGTCAGCATTGCGCGGCGGTTGCAGGATCCCCTGGCGGAACTGGTGAAGATCGAGCCCAAGGCGATTGGCGTCGGGCAATACCAGCATGACGTGGATCAGCACCGTCTGGGCCGCAGCCTTGAGGCGGTGGTGGAAGATGCGGTGAACGCGGTTGGGGTGGATTTGAACACCGCCTCGGCCCCCTGCTGGCGCGGGTGTCGGGCGTGGGGCCGGGGCTGGCCGAGGCGATCGTGGCGCACCGCGATCAGAACGGGCCGTTCGCCACGCGGAAGGACTTGCTGAAGGTCGCGCGGCTGGGGCCGAAGGCGTTTGAGCAGGCGGCGGGGTTCTTGCGGATTTCGGGCGGGAAAGAGCCGCTTGATGCCTCATCCGTGCACCCCGAGGCCTATGACCTCGCGCGGCGCATCGTGGCGGCCTGTGGGCGTGACTTGCGGGCGGTAATGGCGGAGCCTTCGGTGCTGAAGACGGTAGAGCCGCGGGATTTCGTGGATGATCGCTTCGGTCTGCCCACGGTGAAAGATATCCTCACGGAACTGGAAAAGCCGGGGCGCGACCCCCGGCCAAGCTTCCGCACGGCGACATTTGCGGATGGGGTGAACGACATCAAGGACCTGAAACCGGGGATGCTGCTGGAAGGCACGGTCACCAATGTCGCGGCCTTTGGGGCCTTTGTCGACGTGGGGGTGCATCAGGACGGGCTGGTGCATGTGAGCCAACTGTCCGACAGCTTTGTGAAAGACCCTCATGCCGTGGTGAAGGCCGGGGATGTGGTCAAGGTCCGGGTGGTAGAGGTGGATGTGGCACGGAAACGCATCGGGTTGACGATGAAATCCGGCAGTGCCGACGCGCGTGAGGCGGTGCGGGAACGTGCGCCTGCCCCGGCAAAACCGGTGCGCGGGCCGATGAACGCGGGGCCGCAAGTTGGGGGCGCTCAAGCGGGTGGAAATGCCTTTGCGGATGCCTTGAAGGGCAAGTTCGGGCGGTAGGTCGAGTCCGGAATTTTCGAAAATTCCAGTTCGGAGCCTTTGAAGGCTCCGGTCCGATTTCTTCGAAGAAATCGGTGCTGCGCTCCGCTCAGGCCGCAGCACCCCCGACCGTGAGGCCGCCGATCAGCAGCGTTGGTTGGCCCACACCCACCGGCACCCACTGCCCGGCCTTGCCGCAGTTGCCGATGCCGGGATCAAGCGCCAGATCGTTGCCGATGGCGCGGATGCCTTTCAGCGCGGTCGCGCCGTCGCCGATCAGCGTCGCGCCTTTGACCGCAGCGCCGATCACGCCGTTCTTCACCCGGTAGGCCTCGGTGCAGGAAAAGACGAACTTGCCGCTGGTGATATCCACCTGTCCGCCGCCAAAGCCCACGGCGTAGATGCCATCCTTGAGGCTGGCGACGATCCCGGCCGGGTCATCCTTGCCTGCCAGCATGTAGGTATTGGTCATCCGCGGCATCGGGATATGCGCAAAGCTTTCGCGCCGCCCGTTGCCGGTGGGGGCGACACCCATCAGGCGGGCGTTCTGGCGGTCCTGCATGTAGCCGACCAGCACGCCATCCTCGATCAGCACGTTCTTGCCGGAAGGGGTGCCTTCGTCGTCTATCGAGATACTGCCGCGCCGGTCGGGGATTGTGCCGTCATCAAGGACAGTCACGCCTTTTGAGGCGATCTGTTTCCCCATCAGGCCCGCGAAGGCCGAGGTTTCCTTGCGGTTGAAGTCGCCCTCCAGCCCGTGGCCGATCGCCTCGTGCAGCAGGATACCGGGCCAGCCGGGGCCAAGGACCACGTCCATCTCGCCCGCCGGGGCCTCGACCGCGCCAAGGTTCACTTGCGCGATGCGCAGGGCTTCGGCCAGCAGCGGCTTCCAGGTTTCGGGCAGCATCAGTTGGGCCAGCCCGTAGCGCCCGCCCATGCCGGTGCCGCCCTGTTCGCGGCGGCCGCCGTCTTCGATCATCACGCTGACGTTCAGCCGGGCCATCGGGCGGATATCAGCCAGCCGCTGCCCGTCAGGGCGCAGGATCTCCACCTCTTGAATGCTGGCGCTGAGGGTGGCGGAGACCTGCACGACACGCGGGTCCAGTGCGCGGGCATGGGCGTCAATCTCGCGCAGCAACTCGATCTTCACGGGGAAGGTCGCGTCGGCCATCGGGTCATCGGGGCGGTACAGCCGGGTGTTGGTGCCGCGCGGGCCTTCGGCCATGGTGCCGCCCCCGGCACCGACGGCAAGGCGCGCCGTTTCTGACGCCCGGCGCAGGGCGGTTTCGGTAATCTCGGTCGAATGGGCGTAGCCCGCAACCTCACCCCGCACGGCGCGCAGGCCGAAGCCTTGGCTTGCATCATAGGTCGCCTGCCGGATGCGGCCGTCATCCAGCATGATCGCCTCTGCCCGGCGGCGTTCAAGGAAAAGCTCGCCATCGTCAGCCCCATCGGTGGCCGCGCGCAGGGTGGCAAGGGCAGCGGCTTCGTCGAGGTGGGTTTCGAAGGGGCGGAAGGGGGCGTCGGTCATCGGGGGAGCCTTTTCGCGGGGAATGTCACAGATGGGCCGGGCAAGGCCCGGGGTCAAGGCCGCAGGCTGAGCGGTGGTCTTTCGACCATGGGACGGCGTCGGCCCGGGTGCGGCACGGAAAGGCCCCGTTTTCAGCCGGGCACGCCAGCCATGGCGCTGCTATGTCGCAACGGTTTCGCTTGTCGCGGCGCTGTCATTATGGTTTGAAGCGTTCGGGATACAACGGGATTCTGTCCTTGATGGCAGACCTGAAAAAGGGCGGCGGCAGGCCGCCTCACGAACGGGAAACAGACATGCGCCTTTCGACTGCGATGACCGGTATTGCCGCGGCCTGTGCCGCAAGCCTTGCGGCAGGGGCCGCCCTTGCCCAGCAAGCTCTTGAGATCGTTGGCCAGCCGGTCGATGGTGCCATGGGCTTCCAGCCTGCTGGCACCCCGGGTGCCGCCGATCTGCAATGGCTGGACGGGATGATCCTTTATATCATCACCGCCATCGTGATCTTCGTCACCGGCCTTCTGATCTACGTCATGATCCGGTACAATTCCAAGACCAACCCGACCCCGGCGCGGTTCACCCACAACTCGCCGCTGGAAGTGGCGTGGACGGTGATCCCGATCGTGATCCTTGTGTTCATCGGGGCGTTTTCGCTGCCGGTGCTGTTCAAGGACCAGGAAATTCCGGTTGGCGACGTGACGATCAAGGCCACGGGCTATCAGTGGTACTGGGGCTATGAATATGTCGATGAAGATGTGGCTTTCGAAAGCTACATGATCGGCTCGCCCTCGCTGGGTGGCAACAACATGCTGACGCCCGAGGTTGAGGCGGAGCTTGTCGCGGCGGGCTATACGCGGGAGCAGTTCCTGCTGGCGACGGATACGGCGGTTGTGGTGCCGGTCGGCAAGAAGATCGTCATTCAGGTGACGGCGGCGGATGTGATCCATTCGTGGAAGATCCCGGCCTTTGGCGTGATGCAGGACGGGGTGCCCGGCCGGATCGCGGCGCTGTGGTTCCAGCCGGAGCGGGAAGGCATCTACTTTGGCCAGTGTTCGGAACTTTGCGGGCAGATGCACGCTTATATGCCGATCACCGTGAAGGTCGTGTCGGAAGCGGCCTATGCCGAATGGCTGGTCAAGGCCAAGGCGGGCGATGTGGAACTGTCGCATCTTGAGGCGGCCGCGCCGGTGGATGTGGCGCTGAACGACTGACCCGCCGTCTGGGCGCGGCAAGGGCGGGGCCAGTTTCGGTTGGCCCGCTTTGCGCTTCAGGCAAGGACGAGAAAACAGGACGACGAAAAGCAGGACCTGGATGAGCGATATCGGAGCATATCAGGCCACACCCGCGCCGTATGAGGCAGGGTTCGGCGATTACGTGCAGCTGTTGAAGCCGCGCGTGATGTCGCTTGTGGTCTTCACCGCGCTCGTGGGTCTGCTGGTGGCTCCGGTCTCGCTCCACCCGGTTGAGGCGTTTGCCGCGATCCTGTTCATTGCGCTGGGGGCCGGTGCCTCGGGTGCGTTGAACATGTGGTGGGACGCGGATATCGACGCGGTGATGGCGCGTACCGCCCGCCGTCCGGTGCCTTCGGGCCGGGTGCAGGCAGGTGAGGCGCTCGCGCTGGGGCTTGGGCTTTCGGGCATCAGCGTGGTGATGCTGGGGCTGGCGACCAACCTGATGGCGGCGGCGCTGCTGGCCTTCACGATCTTCTTCTATGCAGTCGTCTATTCGATGTGGCTGAAGCGGTTGACGCCGCAGAACATCGTCATCGGTGGGGCTGCCGGGGCGTTTCCGCCGATGATCGGCTGGGTCGCCGCGACGGGCAGCGTGTCGATTGAGGCGGCGCTGATGTTTGCGCTGATCTTCATGTGGACGCCGCCGCATTTCTGGGCGCTGGCCCTGTTCATGAAGGCTGATTACCACACTGCAGGGGTGCCGATGCTGACCGTGACCCATGGCCGGCGGTCAACGCGGCGGCATGTGCTGGTCTATACGCTTCTGCTGGTGCCGGTGGCGGTTGGCGCGGCGCTGACCTCGCTGGGCGGGCCGCTGACGCTGGCGGTGACGGTGGCGCTGAACCTGTGGTTCGTGCTGGGTGCCTACCGGATCTGGCGGCGGGACGAGGCTGTGGCCGAGGCTGACAAATACGCGGTGGAAAAGGCGTTCTTCCGCTTTTCGCTCCTCTACCTGTTCCTGCATTTCGCCGCCTACCTTGTGGAAGCGGCACTGCGGTCCTTTGGCGCTGGGGGCTGGTGATGGCCTTTCCCCCCACCCACGAGCTGCACAAGCGCCGGTTTTCCCGCAACCTTGGTCTTGGCCTGACGCTGGCCGCCTTCGTGGCGCTGGTCTTTGCGCTGACCGTGGTCAAGGTTCAGCGCGGCGATCCGTTGCAGGGCTATGACCATGTCGTCCAGCCCGAGGCTGTGCCGCAGGAGGACGCCGGATGATGTTCCCCCGTCTGCAAGGCAACCAGCGCACCTTGGCCCAGCTTGTGGCCCTTGTCGTCACGCTGACCTTCACGACCATCGTCATCATCCCGCCGTTCTATGACTGGTTCTGCCGGGTCACTGGCTTTGGCGGTGCAACCTCGGTCGCCGAGGCCGGGGCTGACACGATCCTTGACCAGACCGTGAAGGTGCGCTTCGACGCATCGCTGGAGCAGGGGATGCCTTGGACGTTCAAGCCGGTCGTTCATTCGATGGACATCCGGATCGGCGAAACCGGGCTTGCCTTCTATGAGGCGCACAACCCGGCAACCCGCCCGGTGGCCGGCACAGCCAGCTTCAACGTCTATCCCTATGCAGCAGGCGGCTTTTTCACCAAGATCGAATGTTTCTGCTTCACCGAACAGATCCTGCAACCCGGTGAGACTGTGCAGATGCCGGTCAGCTTTTACGTTGACCCCGCCATGGTCACGGATGAGGAAGGCCGGTTTGTGAAAGAGATCGTCCTCAGCTACACTTTCCACGAAACACCGCTGCCTGAAGAACAGGCGGCGCTGCCAACTGCCGCAGCACCCAACGCCGGTGCAGTGAACTGACCTAGAAAAACGAGGGAACCGTCGGCCATGGCCAACGCAAAGAACCACGACTACCACGTTCTGCCACCGTCGATCTGGCCTTTGGCCGGGGCGCTTGCCGCGATCATCATGCTGTTTGGCGCAGTGATGGGGATGCATGCGCCCGATGCGTCGCCGGATACGCCCTATGGCTTTGTCGATTTCGTCAGCGGCTACTGGCTGGCGCTGCTTGGCCTTGCCGGTGTGCTTTACGTCATGTTCGCCTGGTGGTCGGAAGTCGTGCACGAAAGCAGCGTCGGCGACCATACGCCGGTCGTGCGGCTGGGCCTGCGCTATGGCTTCATCCTGTTCATCATGTCCGAGGTGATGTTCTTCGCGGCCTGGTTCTGGACCTTCTTCAAGCACCGCATGTATCCAATGGGGCCAAACAGCCCCGCGGTTGACGGTGTCTGGCCCCCTGCCGGGATCGAGACGTTCGACCCCTGGCACCTGCCGCTCATCAACACGCTGATCCTGCTGTTGTCGGGCTGTGCGGCCACCTGGGCGCACCATGCGCTGGTCCATGAAAACAACCGCAAGGATCTGGTCAACGGGCTGATCCTGGCCATCGGCCTTGGCGTCGTGTTCACCGGGATGCAGGCCTATGAATACAGCCACGCGGCCTTCGGCTTTGCCGGCAACATCTATGGCGCCAGTTTCTTCATGGCGACGGGCTTCCATGGGTTCCACGTCATCATCGGGACGATCTTCCTGACCGTCTGCCTGATCCGCGCGCTGAAGGGGCACTTCACCCCAGAAAAGCATGTCGGGTTTGAGGCCGCCGCCTGGTACTGGCACTTTGTCGACGTGGTCTGGCTGTTCCTTTTCGCCGCCGTCTACGTCTGGGGCCAAGGCTGACGCCCACACCGGTTTGAACAGGAAATTGCGCGGGCCTTCGGGCCTGCGCGTTTCATTTCTGGGGGAATGATGCTGCGCAACACGATCTTCGCTTTGGCGCTGGGGCTGTCGGGGGTCGGGGTCCTGATCGGCCTTGGCCTCTGGCAGATGCAGCGGCTGGCGTGGAAGGAGGGCATCATCGCCGGGGCTGAGACGATGATCGCCGCCGATCCGGTGGCGCTTGGGTCCAGCCTTGATCCGGTGGCCGATCGCTACCGCTCGGTGGTCGTGAACGGCGCCTTTACGGGCGAGGAGGCACATGTCCTCACCTCATCGCGTGAGGCAGGGCCGGGATTCCTGGTGATTGCCGCTTACCTTACCGACGACGGCCGCCGCATCCTGATCGACCGGGGGTTTGTGCCGGAAACCGAGAAGTCCACACCGCGCGCGGGGCGGGAGGTCACGGTGACCGGCAACCTGGCCTGGCCCGATGACATCACCGGATCGACCCCGCCCTATGACGCCCAACGCGCCATCTGGTATGGCCGCGACCTGCCCGGGATTGCAGCGCTGCTGGGGACCGAACCTGTGCTGGTCATCGCCCGCAACGATACGGGTGACGGCATCCTCCCGCAGCCCGTCACCGTGGCCGGGTTTCGCAACAACCACTGGCAATATGCCGTGACCTGGTTTTCTTTGGCAGCCGTGTGGCTGGGGATGACAGTCTTTCTTCTCTGGCGTATCAGGTTTCGGACTGTTTGACGGCAGGATGACTGAAAGTAGAATGATGCACTACGTATCCACGCGCGGCTCGGCCCCCGTCCTTGGTTTTGGCGAGGCGATGATGACTGGCCTGGCCCGCGACGGCGGGCTTTACGTTCCCGACACGGTGCCGGAGCTTTCCCATGGCGACATCGCCGCCATGGCGGGCCTGCCGTATGAGGAGGTGGCCTTTCGCGTGATGCGCCCCTATCTGGGTGGCTTTTTCGGCGATGACGAATTTCGCGGCCTGATTGACGCGGCCTACAAGGGCTTTCACCACACGGCCCGCGCGCCGCTGGTGCAGCTGGCCCCGAACCATTTCCTGCTGGAGCTGTTCCATGGGCCGACGCTGGCCTTCAAGGACTTCGCCATGCAGCTGATCGGCCAGATGATGCAGGCGGCCCTTGCCAAGTCGGGCGAGCGGATCACGATTGTCGGCGCCACCAGCGGCGATACCGGGTCGGCGGCGATGGAGGCGTTCCGGGGGCTGGCCAATGTGGATGTGTTCATCCTGTTCCCGCATGGCCGCGTCAGTGACGTGCAGCGGCGGCAGATGACCACTCCGGTCGAGGCGAACTGCCATGCGCTGGCGATGGACGGCGACTTTGACGCCTGTCAGGCCCGGGTGAAGGACATGTTCAACGATTTCGCCTTCCGCGATGGCGTGCGGCTGGCCGGAGTGAACAGCATCAACTGGGCGCGGGTTCTGGCGCAGGTGGTCTATTACTTCTACGCGGCCACCGCCTTGGGCGCACCGCACCGCAGTGTCAGCTTCACCGTGCCGACGGGCAACTTCGGCGACATCTTCGCCGGCTACATCGCCCGCCGCATGGGGCTGCCCATCGAAAAGCTGGTGATCGCGACCAACCAGAATGACATCCTTGACCGGGCACTGCGGGCCGGGGACTACCGGACCGATGGGGTCAAACCGTCGATCAGCCCGTCGATGGACATTCAGGTGTCGTCGAACTTTGAACGCGCGCTGTTTGATGCCTATGGCCGCGATGGCAATGCCGTTTCCCAACTGATGGCCGAACTGAAAACCGGCGGCTTTCATATCAGCCAAGGTGCGTTGGAAACGCTGCGCGCCACCTTCGCCTCGGGCCGCTGTTCCGAGGAAGAGACGCTCGCCACCATCACCCACCAGTTGCGCACGACGGGTGAGCTTTTGTGCCCGCACTCCGCCGTTGGTGTGAAGGTGGCGGAAGACCACCTTGGCGCGGTGCCGATGATCACACTTGCGACGGCGCATCCGGCCAAGTTTCCCGATGCGGTAGAACGCGCCACCGGCATTCGCCCCGGCCTGCCGCCGCATATGGCGGACCTGTTTGACCGTCCCGAACGGATGACCCGCGTGCCGAATGACCTTGCCGCGCTTCAGGCGCTGGTGCGCGAAAGGATTGCGCCTTGACCGAACAGATTCACACGCTGCCGAACGGCTTTCGCATCGTGACCGAGGCGATGCCGGGCCTGCAATCGGCCAGCATCGGCCTCTGGGTCGAGGCTGGGGGGCGGCATGAGACGCCGGCCCAGAACGGCATTGCGCATTTTCTGGAACATATGGCGTTCAAGGGCACGCGCCGTCGGTCTGCCCTGCGCATCGCCGAGGAAATCGAGGACGTGGGCGGCTACATCAACGCCTACACCAGCCGCGAGATGACGGCCTATTACGCCCGCGTCCTGTCCAGCGATGTGGTCATGGCGCTGGACGTGATTGCCGATATCGTCCTGAACCCCTTGTTCCGCAAGGCGGATATCGAGACGGAGCGGCACGTCATCCTGCAGGAGATCGGGCAGGCGCTGGACACGCCCGACGACATCATCTTCGACTGGCTGCATGAAGTCAGCTATCCCGACCAGCCCTTCGGCCGCACGATCCTTGGGCCGGAAGACCGGGTGGCCTCGTTCAAGAAGGCGGATTTCGAAGGCTTTGTCGGCCATCACTATGGACCGGACCAGATGATCCTGTCCGCCGCCGGTGGGGTTGACCATGCCGCCATCGTGGCTGCCGCTGAACGCATCTTTGGCGGGCTGAAGCCGGTTGGCGCCTCGACCGTGCAGCCAGCGCGGTTCGAAGGCGGTGAGCGGCGGGAAGTGAAGGATCTGGAGCAGGTCCACTTTGCCCTGTCCTTCGAAGGGCCGGGCTACCGGGATGACGCGGTCTATGCCGCTCAGGTCTATGCGACCGCGATGGGCGGCGGCATGTCGAGCCGCCTGTTCCAGAAGATCCGTGAGGATCGCGGTCTGTGCTATTCGATCTATGCCCAGTCCAGCGCCTATGAGGATACCGGCCAGATCACGATCTATGCCGGCACCTCGGCCGAAGAGATCGGCGATCTGACGCAGCTGACCATTGATGAGCTGAAACGGGCCGCTGATGACATGTCCGAAGCCGAGGTGGCCCGCGCCCGGGCGCAGTTGCGGGCCGGGCTGCTGATGGGGCTGGAAAGCCCCTCAAGCCGTGCCGAACGCAACGCGCGGCTGCTGTCAATCTGGGGCCGTGTGCCTGCCGTCAGTGAAGCCGTCGCCAAGATCGACGCCGTCAACACCGACACGGTGCGCGCCTATGCGGGCCGCCTGACCACGGCGAAATCGGCATTGGCGATCTATGGCCCGGTTGCCTCTGCCCCGGGGATAGACCGCATCCGCCGTGGGTTGACCGGCTGATGCTTGGCCTGAAGCGCCGGGTCCGGGTCGAGACGGAGCGGATGACGCTGCGCTTGCCGGACCATGGCGACTGGCGGCAATGGTCGGAATTGCGCGAAACCTCGGCCGAGTTTCTGGCGAAATGGGAGCCGGTCTGGGCCAATGACCACCTGAGCCGGCGATCCTTTACCAATCGCGTCTACTGGGCGCAGCGGGCCGAGGCGCAGGGGACGGCGCTGCCGATGCTGCTGATCCGGCGCGAGGACAATCAGCTTCTGGGCGCGCTGACGCTGGACAACATCCGTCGCGGTCCGGCACAGGCGGGCACGCTGGGCTATTGGATCGGCCAGCCGTTTTCCCGGCAAGGCTATATGCGCGAGGCGATCCTGGCGCTGAATCACCACGCCTTCACCCGGATGGACCTGTCGCGGATCGAGGCTGCCTGCCTGCCGGAAAACGCCGCCTCACGCGGGGTGCTGGAAAAATGCGGCTTCAAGTATGAAGGGGTCGCGCAAAGCTATCTGCAGATCAACGGGCGCTGGCGCAACCATGTGCTTTACGCCAACCTGCGCGGCGACCGGCGCGGTCGGACGGATGTTGGCTGACCGGGTGCGGGCGGTTTTCAGATTGAGCGCGTGCCGCGCAAGGTTCTTGTCTCTCGCTTTTGCGTGAAGAACGCAAAAGCGCTCGGGCCAAGGGCCTCCGGCGGGGATATTTGGGCCAATGTGAAAGGCGGGAGTGGTCGAGGCCGTGGGGTCCGGGGGTCCTCGCGCATCCGTGATCCAAGGAGTGGGTGACGCAGCGGCAATCCGGGTTACCCTTCCCAAAATCCGGAGGTGAGTGATGCGCCCAGCCTTGATCCAAGCCGTTGTTTTCGCTGCCGCGGCCCTTGGGGTGGCGCCCCCGGTGCTGGCGCAGGAGCGCATCCCTTCGCATTGTATCGCCCTGGCGGCCGGTGAAGCGACCGTTCAGCCCGCCGCCCTGAACGACGGGCTTGAGGACGGCAGTGTGCTGATCCGCTATATCGACCATGCCAGCTTTGCCATTGTCACGCATGACGGCACCGTGGCCGTGACCGACTACACCGGTTACATCGGCACGCAGGATGTCGTTCCGGACGTGGTGACGATGAACAACGCGCATTCCACCCACTGGACCGCCGCCCCGGACCCTCGCATTCCGCATGTGCTGCAAGGCTGGGCCACGGGCAGCGCGGCGGACCACCGGCTGGACCTTGGCACCATGCTGGTCCGCAACGTCCCGACCGATACGCGCGGCCCGTTTGGTGAGGGCGCGCGGGCCAACGGCAACTCCATCTTCATCTTCGAGGCGGGGGGGCTTTGCATCGGCCATCTTGGCCACCTGCACCAGATCCCGTCCGACGCGCAATATGCGGCCATCGGGCGGCTGGACGTGGTCATGGTGCCGGTGGATGGCGGCTATACCTTGCGTCTGGGCGATATGGCCGGCGTCGTGCGGCGGCTACGATCATCGGTCGTGATCCCGATGCACTGGTTCAGCCGGGCGTCGCTTGACGCCTTCCTGACCGAGATGTCCGCCGAATTCACCGTGGTTGAAACCGGCGGCGCGCAGCTTGCGCTGTCGCTGGACGATCTGCCCTCGGCCCCGACGATCATGGTGCTTGAACCAGCCTATCTGGATTGATCCCCCCTCTGGCGCAGGGATGCTGCGCCCGCTACCACTGTCGGGCCACCGCACCCCAGTCGGGAAGGAGCGCCCGATGCTGAACCCCTGCGACGACGCCTTCATTGCCCGCCTGCAGGGCCTTTTGCCCGAGGGGCGCCTGACCGCGCCCGAGCCGCGGTATCTGGAAGAACCGCGGGGCCGGTGGCACGGGCTGGCCGGGGTTCTGGCCCGGCCCGGGTCAGTGGAGGAGGTGGCCACGATCATCCGCGCCTGCGCCGATGCGCGGGTTGGGGTCGTGCCATGGGGCGGCGGCACGGGGCTGGTCGGTGGGCAGGTCATGCCCGAAGGGCCCGCGCCTGTTCTGGTGTCGCTGGAGCGGATGGCGGCCTTGCGCGGGGCCTATCCGGCGGAAAACGCGCTGGTGGTCGAGGCGGGGATGATCCTTGCCGATGTGCAGGCCGAGGCGGCACGGATCGGCCGTCTGTTCCCCCTGTCGCTGGCGTCGGAGGGGTCGTGCCGGATTGGCGGCAATCTGGCTTCAAACGCCGGGGGCACGGCGGTCCTGCGCTATGGCAACGCGCGCGACCTGTGCCTTGGGCTTGAGGCGGTGATGCCCGATGGCAGCATCTTCAACGGGTTGACGCGGCTCCGGAAGGACAATGAGGGCTATGACCTGCGCCATCTGCTGATCGGGTCGGAAGGCACGCTTGGCGTGATCACTGCGGCCAGCCTTCGGCTGTTCCCGCGCCCAGCCGCCACGGTGGTGGCCATGCTGGCGGTGCCCTCACCCATGGCGGCGCTGGACCTGCTGGCCTTGGCGCAGGGGCGACTGCCGGGTATGGTGTCGAGCTTCGAGATCATCCACCGGATGGGCTTTGACTTTCTGGCCGAGGTGATGCCCGAAGTCCGCGCCCCCTTTGACCCCTTGCCCGACTGGCTGGTGCTGGTTGAACTTGGCCTGCCGATGGGGCTGGATGCCGAGATGGCGATGGCCAACCTTTACGACGCCGCCGATGATGCGGGGCTGGTGACGGATGGGGTCATTGCCACCTCTGACGCGCAAGCGGCGGCGCTGTGGCAGCTGCGCGAGATGATCCCCGAGGCGAACCGTCGGATCGGCGCAATCTCCAGCCACGACATCTCGCTGCCGTTGTCGGCCATCCCGGGCTTTGTCACCGCAGCACCTGATGCCCTGCGCCCCTTGGGTGAGTTCCGGATCAACTGCTTCGGCCATCTTGGCGATGGCAACCTGCATTGGAACGTCTTTCCGGCGCGGGGGGCTAACCGCAAGGTCGATGAGGCGCTGCGCGACAAGGTGAAAGCCACGGTGCATGACATGGTGCATGCGCTTGGCGGGTCGGTCGCGGCGGAACATGGGGTGGGGCGGTTGAAGACGGGCGACCTGCAGCGCTACGCCGACCCCGGCAAGCTGGCCGCGATGCGGTCGATCAAGGCGGCACTGGACCCGCAGGGTATCATGAACCCCGGGGCGGTGTTGGGCTGACGATCTTTGGAATGAAATTACCCCGCCGCAGAAGCTGCGACGGGGTGCTTTGGGGGGTGTGTGGATCGCGCCGTGGGTAGCGGCGCGGTCAGGCTGGGTAGGCCTGACAAGACCCGGTGTAGGGCGATTCTCTTTCAGGACGGTTAACCGATCCCGCTTTGGCCGAGCGGTAGGCGATTTCTTCGAAGAAATCGCAGCGGAGCCTTTGAAGGCTCCGAACCGGAGTTTTCGAAAACTCCGGTGTCACGACCGGGCGTCGGGCCGGGATTGGTGGGGTGCTAGAGCCCTTCGAAAGCGCACAGGGCGTGGACGTCCATGCCCATCGCCTCCAGCTTCTTGCGGCCGCCAAGGTCGGGCAAGTCCACGACGAAGGCGCAGCCCACCACCTCGGCCCCAAGGCGTTCGATCAGCCGAATGCCCGCCTCGGCCGTGCCGCCGGTGGCCAGAAGGTCATCGACGAGCAGGATCTTTTCACCCGGCTGCATCGCGTCGTCATGCACTTCGACAACGGCCTCGCCATATTCCAGCTTGTAGGACTGGCTGATCGTCTGGCCGGGCAGCTTGCCCTTCTTGCGGATCGGGACAAACCCGGTGGACAGCTGATGCGCGACCGCACCCCCAAGGATGAACCCGCGCGCTTCCAGTCCGGCGACCTTGTCGATCCGCATCCCGGCATAGGGGGCGAGCAGTTGGTCAACGCACATCCGGAACCCCCGCGGGTCGGCGAACAGGGTGGTCACATCGCGAAACAGGATCCCCTCATGCGGGAAGTCCACGATAGTGCGGATATAGTCCTTGACGGTCTTCCGTGCGGTCATTGTCTGGTCCTGTTCAGGGGTTGGGCGGATAGTGCAGGCGCAGCAGGGCGGCATCCTGTCCGACAAGGGTTACGGTACTGTTCGATGTCTGCGACAGGATCGAGCGACCCTCATAGGCCGGGCCATCGATATCATAGAGAAAGCCAAGCGACTGGGTCACCTCTTCCAGCATGACCGAGGGCAGGTCTGCATCGGTGATCTTGGTCGAGATCAGGATGACACCCTCCTGAATCGTGTTGGTCTGATCCGACCAGACGGTCATGTAACCCACGCCCATGATCCCGTGGCCGGAAAACCCCGGCGTTTCGGTGAGGACGGTGCCTTCGGGCAGGTTTGTGGGGCGCAAGGTGATATCGGCTGCCGTTGCTGCCGTCGGGCGGATGCTGATGCCGGACCCGGTGCCATTGACCTCGGCCAGCGCGTCCAGAAGCGCGGATTTCAGCCGTGCCTCAAAACCTTCGGGGACCGGAGCGCTGCCAAAGTCGATCCGGATGGTCAGGTCGGGCTTGCCCCAGCGCAGGGCGGCGGTCTGACAGGCCCCGCCGGGTGGGGCGCCGCAGGTCGCCAGGCGGTAGAAGTCGGCGTCCGACACCAACCCGGAGACTGCAACCCCATCGGTCAGCGGCGGCTCGGCTTGGGCGGGGGCTACCAGACCGCACAGGGCAAGGACGAGGTAGCGGATCATCACAGGGCCTGAAGCACCCGTCCGGCCACGGCATCCAGCCGGTCCAGCAGGGCGGCGTCGCGCTTGTCGGGGGCGGTGATGATCGCGTGGTCCAGCGCCCGGTCGCAGCCGTGCGGGCAGGGGCTGCGGTCAAGGTCCAGAAGCCCGGGAAGCTGCGCCACCAGCCCGCGGGCGGAGTCGGCATTGGCGCGGACCACGGCGATGACCTGCGCGACATCCACGGCGCCATGGGTTTCGTGCCAGCAGTCGTAGTCGGTGACCATCGCGACCGAGGCATAGCAAAGCTCGGCCTCGCGGGCGAGGCGGGCTTCGGACATGCCGGTCATCCCGATCACATCGGCCCCCCAGCTGCGATACATCCGGCTTTCGGCGCGGGTGGAAAACTGCGGGCCTTCCATCGACAGGTAGGTGGCGCCGGTGTGGACGGTCAGGCCCTCGATCCGGGCTGCGGCGGCACATGCCGCGCCAAGGCGGGGGCAGGTGGGGTCGGCGAGGCTGACATGGGCCACGCAGCCGTGGCCGAAAAAGGACATCGGGCGGTGGTGGGAACGGTCGATGTACTGGTCGACGATCACGAAATCCCCCGGCGCGAAGTCTTCGCGGAGGGACCCTACGGCAGAGACGGCGACGATGTCGGTGCAGCCCAACCGTTTCAGCGCGTCGATGTTGGCGCGGTAGGGGACGGTGGCGGGGTCGTGGACATGGCCGCGGCCGTGACGGGGCAGGAAGGCGATGGGAAGGTCGTTGAGGCGGCCGACCAGCACCTCGTCCGAGGGGCGGCCCCAGGGTGAGCGGGCCTTGACCCAGCTTGCCCCTTCCAGCCCGTCGATCTGATAGACCCCCGATCCGCCGATGACGCCGAGCATGGTTTGCATGGGCCTCTCCCTTTCACTGGATGGGGCGAGGATAGACGGCCCGGGCGCGGGGGAAAAGGGGGATGTCCCTGCAAGGGACATCATTGTGAGACAAGGAAATTCAACAGGTTGTCGGCGGGCATTCACATTTCGGTAAGGTTTGCCCGCCAGACCTGTGGCCCCCGGGACGGCCACTTGCAACAGCCGCCCCGCAAGCCTGTGTCAGACGGACAGAAGGCGGCCGTCTTCGGTGGCCGAAGCCTCGGCCTTGTCCAGCAGGCGTTGCAGCGCCGCGCCACGGGCAAAGTCGGGGTCGGCCACGCCTTCGCCCCGGATCGCGGCGATGAAGCGCTGGTAGATCGTCGGGACAGGGGGGCAGTCGATATCCACCCAAGTGCCGGACTGGATATTGTCACCAAGGCAGGCGCGCAGATGGCTGTGGGCCTTTTCGAACGTCACCTCAAGCCCGCCGGTCTGGCCGTAAAGGCGCAGGCGCAGGTCGTTGAGATGGCCGGTGGCAAAGCGCGTGGCAGCCACGGTGCCAAGCGCGCCATTGGCAAGGCGCAGCTGCAGCGTGGCGCTGTCATTGGCGTCAAGCGTGTAGTCGCCGATCTTGCCGCCCGGTGCCTTGTCGAAGGTGGCCAGCAGGCAGGAGACCTGCACCGCGTCCATGCCCGCGATGAAGGTGGCGAAGTCGAGGATGTGGATACCCACATCGCCCAGAACCCCCTTGGACCCATGCGCGGTGGACAGCCGCCAGAGCCATTGCGCCTCACGGTCCCAATGGCCCCATGCGGGCTGGGTCAGCCAGCTTTGCAGATAAGACGCCTCAAAATGCCGGATAGGGCCGATGGCACCATCGCGGACCATCTGCGCTGCCTGCTGCAGGGCGGGGACATTGCGGTAGCTGAGGTTGACCATGTTCACCACGCCGGCCTGAGCGGCGGCCGTGGCCATGGCCTCGGCGTCGGCAGCGTTGGTCGCAAGGGGCTTTTCGCACAGCACATGCTTTCCCGCCGCAAGGAAGGGCAGGGTGGTGGCGTAGTGGGCGGCATCGGGGGTGACGTTGGTCACCGCGTCGAATTCGCCCCAGTTTAGCGCCTCCTGCACGGACTGAAAGCCGTGCGGGATGTTGTGGGCCTGCTGAAACGCGGCCAGCCCGTCAGGGCGGGTGTCGATGCCCGCGACAAGGCTGACACCGGGGATGGCGGCGAAAGCCTCGGCATGGTTTTTCGCCATGCCGCCAGTGCCAAGGATCAGAAGGCGGAGGGGTTGCATCAGCGGTATCCTTCCTCGCCATCATGGTGCAAGCGGGGGCCGCGTTCGGTGATCGGCTCCAGCGCCTTTGCCACGGGGGTGTTCGGTGCGTCGTTCGGGTTCAGTATCCGCGCTTCGGGGTTGTGCGCCCAGCGGACGGCATTGGCGATGACCTGCTGCACCAGCGGCTGGTGGTAGGTGGGGTAGGTTTCATGCCCCGGGCGGAAGTAGAAGATGTTGCCCGCGCCGCGCTTGTAGGTCAGGCCGGAGCGGAACACTTCACCCCCGGCGAACCAGCTGACGAACACGGTTTCTAGGGGTTCGGGGACGCCGAAGGGTTCGCCGTACATCTCTTCGTGTTCAAGTTCGAAATGGTCGGGGATGCCGCGCGCGATGGGGTGCTGGCGCGAGGTGACCCAGAGGCGTTCGCGTTCCCCCGCCTCACGCCAGGTGAGGTTGCAGGGGGCGCCCATCAGGCGTTTGAAGGGTTTGGCGAAATGGGCGGAGTGCAGGAAGATCACCCCCATGCCCCCCCAGACGGCGTTGCAGACGCGTTCCACCACGTCATCGGCGACGTCGCCATGGGCGGCGTGGCCCCACCAGATCAGGACATCGGTTTCCGCCAGCTTCTGCGGTGTCAGCCCGTGTTCGGGGTCTTGCAGCGTGACGGTGGAGGCGGTGATGCCGTCCTGCAGGTTCAGCGCTGCGGCGATCGTGCCATGCATGGTCGCAGGGTAGACTTCGGCCACCACCTTGTTCTTCTGTTCATGGACATTTTCGCCCCAAACGGTGACGCGGATGGACATCTGTCATCTCCCTGCTGCGGCGCCGAGGGGGCGCGCTGGAACGGTCGGCGGATCGGGTGACTCCTATTGTCCAAACCGCTTTGGGTCAAGGGTGGCCGCCCAAGGGCGCTTGCCAGTCGGCGGTGTTGCGGTGATCCTAGGGCCATGACACCTGACGCCACCTTGCGCCTGCGGCTGCTGTTCGGGGACCGGCTGGTTCTGGGGCCGGGCAAGGCCGAACTTCTGGCGCGGATCCGCGACACCGGGTCCATTTCCGCAGCCGGGCGGGCGATGGGGATGAGCTACAAGCGCGCGTGGTCCTTGGTGGAGGAGATGAACGCGGCCTTCCGGGTGCCGCTGGTCACCAGCGCGCGGGGCGGGGCGGGTGGCGGCGGGGCCAGTCTGACCGAGGCGGGCGGCGAGGTGCTGGACGCCTACCAGTCGCTGCTGGCGGCCAGCGTGGCGGCAGCGGCCCCCGATGTGGCGCGGATCGCGGCGCTGCTGCGGGATATGTCTGGCCAGAAATAACGCTTGCATCCGGGCGCGGGCTTTGCCGATATGTTCGGGCGAACATATGGAGGTGTCGATGCTGCGCGCAATCCTGCTTGTCCTGATGATGGCCACCCCGGCGCGGGCGGCCGAGGTGACGGTCTTTGCCGCCGCCAGCCTGAAGACCGCTTTGGACGAGATTGCCGCAGAGTGGCAGGCCGACACGGGGCACAGCGTGGTGGTGTCCTATGGGGGAAGCTCGGCGCTGGCCAAGCAGATCATCGAGGCGGCGCCGGCAGACATCTTTATCTCAGCGTCGATCGAGTGGATGGATGCGGTGGCGGAGGCCGGGCTGGTGCGCGACGGCACGCGGGTTGATCTTCTGGGCAACCGGCTGGTGCTGGTGGCGCATGGGGCCGGGGCGGCCCCGGTGGCGCTGGACGCCGGCACTGATCTGGCGGGGATGCTGGCGGGGGGGAAGCTGTCGATGGCGATGGTGACATCGGTTCCCGCCGGGCAATACGGGCGTGAGGCGCTGACAGCGCTGGGGCTGTGGGACAGCGTGGCGGGCAGCGTGGCGCAGTCGGAAAACGTGCGGGTGGCGCTGCAACTGGTCGCGCTGGGGGAGGCGCCGTTGGGCATCGTCTACGCCAGCGATGCGGTGGCAGAGCCGGGGGTGACGGTGGTGGCGACCTTTCCTGAAGGCAGCCATAGCCCGATCATCTACCCGGCGGCGGTGCTGCAGACCGCGGTGCCTGAAGCTGAGGCCTTTCTGGACTATCTGAGCGGGCCGGATGCGCGGGCGGTGTTCGAGGCGCAGGGCTTTCTGCCGCTGGGCGCCCCGTGAGCGACTGGCTTTCCCCGGAAGAATGGCAGGCCGTGGCGCTGTCCTTGCGGGTGTCGTTCTGGGCGACGGTGCTGAGCCTGCCGCTGGGTGTGCTGGCGGCGGTGGCGCTGGCGCGGTGGAGTTTTCCGGGCAAGGCGGTGTTGAACGGGCTGGTGCATCTGCCGCTGATCCTGCCGCCGGTTGTTACCGGGTATCTGCTGTTGCTGACCTTTGGCCGGATGGGGCCGGTGGGGGGTGCCCTGTACGACTGGTTCGGCATCACGCTGGCCTTTCGCTGGACCGGGGCGGCGCTGGCGGCGGCGGTGATGGCCTTTCCGCTGATGGTCCGCGCGATCCGGTTGGCGGTCGAGGCGGTGGACCCGAAGCTGGAGGAGGCGGCGTCGACCTTGGGCGCCTCGCGCCCGGTGGTGTTTGTCACGGTGACGCTGCCCCTGATCCTGCCGGGGGTGATTGCGGGGGCGATCCTTGCCTTCGCCAAGGCGATGGGCGAGTTCGGGGCGACGATCACCTTCGTCTCCAACATCCCCGGTGAGACGCAGACGCTGCCCTCCGCCATCTATGCCTTCCTGCAGGTGCCGGGGGGGGATGCGTCGGCATTCCGGCTGGTGGTGATTTCCATCGTGCTGGCGATGGGCGCGCTGATCCTGTCTGAGTGGCTGGCGCGGCGGGTGCAGGCGCGGGTGGCGGGGCGATGAGCCTTTCGGTCGAGATTGCGCATCGGTTTCCGGCGTTTCAGCTGGAGGTGGCCTTTACCGCGCCGCCGGGATTGACCTGCCTGTTCGGGCGGTCGGGGTCGGGCAAGACGACGATCATCAACGCGGTGGCGGGGCTGCTGCGGCCCGATCAGGCGCGGATCACGCTGGACGGGGTGGCACTGCAGGATCTGGCGCCGCACAAGCGGCGGGTGGGCTATGTGTTTCAGGACGCGCGGCTGTTTCCGCATCTGACGGTGGCGCAGAATCTGGCCTATGGCGCGAAGGTGCGGCGGTTGCCGTTGACCGGGTTTGACCGGATCGTGGACCTGCTGGGGATCGGGGGGCTGCTGGAGCGTCGGCCAGCCACGCTGTCGGGCGGTGAGAAAAGCCGGGTGGCGATTGGGCGGGCGCTGTTGTCCGGCCCGCAGATCCTTTTGATGGACGAGCCCTTTTCGGCGCTGGATGAGGCGCGCAAGGCTGAAATCCTGCCTTATGTCGAGGCGCTGCGGGATCAGATGGGGCTGCCGATCCTGTATGTCAGCCATTCCCTGCCCGAGGTGGCGCGACTGGCCACCACGATTGCGGTGATTGATGCCGGGCGGCTGGTGGCCTTTGGCCCGGCGGCCGAGGTGCTTTCGGACCCGGTGACCGCGCCTCTGCTGGGGTTGGCGGATGCCGGGGCGATCCTGACGGCGCAGATTGCGGCGCATGAGGCGGACGGGCTGACGCGGCTGGAGACGGGGGCGGGGCCGTTGTGGTTGCCACGGCTTGCGGGCGCCATTGGGGGCCAAGTGCGGGTTCGCATCGCGGCGCAGGACGTGATCCTGGCAAGGGCGCGGCCCGACGGGCTTTCGGCGTTGAACATCCTGCCCTGCCGGGTCAGCGCGGTGCAGGAGGGGCGGGGGCCGGGTGTTCTTGTGCAGCTGGACCTTGGGGGGGCGGCGCTGTTAGCGCGGATCACACGGCGGTCGGCGCAGGCGCTGGAGATCGCGCCGGGGCTAGCCGTTTTTGCGGTGGTCAAGACCGTGGCGGTGGCGCAGGGGGACGTGGGCGCCGAGCGCGGCTCACCCTTGGGTTGAGGCGGGGCGAATCGGGCCGAGGCAAAGGGCAGGGTCGCCGCGCAGTGACGGCGCGCAAGTGCCTGAAAAAATGGCAGGAAACCTGGGCTGTTTGGCCGTGGTGAGCGCCCATCCGATGCCACATTGACAGGTGCCCTGAAAACCAGATTAGACTTGCCGCGTCCGTGCCTTTTCGGCCGGGTGACACAGCCTTGTTACGGGGTTTCGTTACCGCAGGAAAAGCGCGCACCGCGTGCGTAACCACAACCAGAAAAACCGGGGACAGCCCGTGCCTCTGAACGACTCAAACCAGGGAGACTATTCGTGAAAAACTCAACCTCAGCCTTCAACCGTCGCCGGTTCCTGCAAGGCTCTGCCGCAGGTGCGGGCATCCTTGCCGCCCCGGCCATCATTTCGTCCAAGGCGCTTGCGTCGTCGGGCGAAGTGAATTTCGTCGGCTGGGCGGGCTATCCCGCGCTGGTCGAAAAGGTGTTCCCGGCGTTCGAAGCCGCGACCGGCATCAAGGTGAACTTCAAGGAACTGCCCGATCAGGACACCATGTTCGGTGAAGCCAAGGTCGCGCTGGAAGCCGGCGGGATCGACCTGATCGAGCCGACGATCGACCGCGTCGGCGCATGGGATTCGAACGGCCTGCTGGGCGCGTTTGACGAATCCAAGCTGGCGATGGACAACTACCTTCCCGGCCTCGCCGATGGCGCGGCAGGCGAACGGTCGCGTCCCGGCGGGATGCTGAAATATGTGCCGTCGAACTGGGGCACGGAATCGCTGGTCGTGAACACGGCTGACGCCAAGCTGTCGACCCCGCCGTCGCTGGGCGACCTGTTCAGCCCCGACAACCAGTCGACGCTGCGCCCGCATTCGGCGCTGGCTGCGATGGGCCGCTGGCTGGATGCCACGGGCCAGCTGCCGCGTCCGTGGATGGACGGCTACAGCGACATGGGCGCCATGGTCGAGCTTTGGGACATCGCGCTGGCCAAGGCCGTCGAGATGAAGGGCAACGTCGTCCAGTGGTGGTCGGGCGAAAACGAGGCGAACGCGGGCTTCACCGCCAACGGCGCCACGGTTGGCCTGTGCTGGGATTCGACCGGCTTCAACCTGCGCAATGACGGCTATGCCTATCTGGCCCCGGTCGAAGGTGCCTTTGCCTGGCACCAGGGCTTTGTGCTGATGAAGAACGCGGCCAACACCGAACAGGCGCATGAGTTCGTCAAGTTCGTGTCGACCCCGGAAGGGGCTTCGGGCTGGGCTTCGGCCTTCTCGTCCAACCCGGTCGGCAAGGGCGCGTCGGATCTGATGAACCCCGATGTTGCCACCTATTACAACGGCACTTTCAACGACGAAGCGCTGTCCAAGCTGTGGTGGTGGCCCGACCAGTCGGCCGAGTTCCTCGCCAAGCGGGCCGAGTATTCGGACAAGTACAAGGCGGCCTGAGCGCGCTGCATTTGACTGGACGCCGGGCCCGAAAGGGTCCGGCGTGCCTTATTCATGTGCTGCGATGTCGTTCTGGACCCAGTGACAGGCCCAATCTGGCGATACCGATTGAACGGGGCCGGTTGCCTGCTAGCCTGAAGCGACAAAAAGACGACATACCCAGGGGAGCCACGCGGCATGAGCGCCGGAATTGATCTAGAAAACGTCTGCTGCGACTTCGGCACCTTCCGGGCCGTGGACAACGCCAATGTGTCCATCAAGCCGGGCGAGTTCTTTTCGTTCCTCGGGCCATCAGGCTGCGGCAAGACCACGATCCTGCGCATGGTTTCGGGGTTCATCGAGCCGACGCAAGGCATGATCCGCATTGGCGGCAAGGACATGAAGGGCCAGCGCCCGAACCAGCGGCCCACGGCGCTGATCTTCCAGAACCTGGCGCTGTTTCCGCTGATGCCGATCTGGGAAAACATCAGCTTCGGGCTTGAGGTGCGGGGCGTGGACAAGGCCACCCGCCGCGCCAAGGCGGAAGAGCTGTTGCGGCTGGTCGATCTGCCGGACGCGGCCGACAAGTATGTCAGCCAGCTTTCGGGCGGCCAGAAGCAGCGCGTGGCGATTGCCCGCGCGCTGGCGGTGGAACCGCAGGTGATGCTGCTGGACGAACCGCTGTCGGCGCTGGACCTGAAGCTGCGCCAGCACATGCGGGCGGAGCTGCGGGCGATCCAGAAGCGGACGGGCGTGACCTTCATCTACATCACCCACGATCAGGGCGAGGCCTTGGCGATGTCGGACCGCGTCGGCGTCATGTCCCAGGGCCGCATCCAGCAGATCGCCGACCCGCGGGAGATTTACAACAACCCGGTCAACGGTTTCGTCGCCAGTTTCGTGGGCGAAAACAACGTCTTTACCGGCGATGTGCAAACCGCCGCCTCTGGCATGGCCAGCTTTGCTACGCCGCACGGCACCTTCCGGGCCCGGCTGGGCGACATCGGCAGTGACAGAAAGGCCAAGCTTTATGTGCGGCCGGAACACACGCTGATCTCGGCCACCGCCGCGCCCGAGAATGCGATTCCGGTCACGGTGGGGGATGTGTCGTTCGAGGGCAACTTCATCGCGGTGCATGCCATCAGTGACAGCGGGGCGCATCTGACCTCGGAAATCCGCAATGACGGGTCGGCGACCGTGCCGGAGAAGGGGGCGAAGGCGTTCATGTCCTTCGACGCCACCCGCGCCTCGATCCTGCCCGACGCGAATGTGAGGTCCTGATCCATGCAGGACATGCTGCGCCGCTATGGTCTGGGGCTGACCGTGACGATGTGCCTGCTGGTGGCCTTCTGGCTGATCATGCTGGTGATCGTGCCGAACATCACGCTGCTGGAGCAAAGCTTTCGCCCCTATCTGCCGGTGGTCGACATCGGCGGTCCGCGTGACACCTACAGCTTCGACAATTACCTCAAGGTCTTTGACGGCAATGTCGACAAAAGCCTGTTCGGGATCAGCTTTTCCATTCCGGTGCACGTCTATACCTTCGGGCTGACGATCCTGTATTCGATGCTGGTGACGGTGATCTGCTTTGCGATGGCCTATCCGCTGGCCTATTTCATGGCCAAGATCGTCAACCCCCGGTCCCTGCCGACGCTGATCCTGCTGCTGTTCATCCCGCTGTGGGTGTCCGAGGTGCTGCGCGCCTTTGCCTGGTGGATCATTCTGGCCTTCAAGGGTCCGCTCAACGCGCTGCTGTTGGCGGTGGGGGTGATCGAAGATCCGATCCGCTGGACCAACCTGGGCTATACCGGCGTGGTGATCGGGCTGATCTACACTTACGTCCTGTTCATGCTGTTCCCGATCTACAACGCGATCCAGTCCTTGGACACCAACCAGATCGAGGCGGCGGAGGACCTTGGGGCGCCGTGGTGGAAGATCCACTGGAAGATCGTGCTGCCTCATTCCAAGCCCGGCATCGCCAGTGGGTCTGTCATGGTGTTCATGCTGTCGGCGGGGTCCTTGCTGGTGCCGTCGATCCTTGGGTCCACCACCTCGCAATGGTTCACCCAGACCATCGACCAGTGGTTCAAGGACGCCTTGGACTGGAACACCGCGTCGGCCTATGCCTTCATCCTGCTTCTTCTGTGCACCGTCTTCGTGAGCGTCGCGATGTGGCTGTTCAAGGTGAAGCTGTCCGATATCGCGAAATAGGGGGTCTGCGATGCACAAGTTCCGACAGACTCTGGCGCGGGCCTATACGGTGCTGTTCCTGATCTTCCTGCTGGCCCCGCTGGTGGTGATGTCGGGGGCGGCATTCAACGACAGCAAGTTGCCCTCTATCGTGCCGTGGAAGGGTTGGACCACGATGTGGTTCAGCGAGATGATTCAGGACCAGCGGATGATGGTGGCCTTTGCCAACACGCTGTGGGTGGCGGTGGCCGTGGCGGTGATTGCGGTCATCGTGGGGACAGCGGCGGCGATCCTGATCAACTCGACCTCTGGCCGGGCGCGGACGGCACTTTACGGGATGATGATCTCGACCATCCTGATCCCCGGCGTGGTGATCGGGATTTCGACGATGATCCTGTGGACCAAGATGGGCGGGGTTCTGTTCGGGCCGGAAGGCAAGCCCTGGCCGTTCATCCCCGGCCTGCACCTGAGCGTGCTGGGGCAGGTCAGCTATATCGCGGCGATGGTGATGCTTCTGGTGCTGGCGCGGCTGCAGTCCTTTGATGCCGGGCTGGAGGAGGCGGCGCTGGACCTTGGTGCCAGCCATGCGCAGGTGATGCGGCGGATCCTGTTGCCGCATCTTTACCCGGCAATCGGGGCTGGGGCGGCGGTGGCCTTCTTCCAGTCGATCGAGAACTTCAACGTGACGCAGTTCACGCGGGGCGGGGCGGATACGCTGACGGTCTATGTCTTCTCCAAAGTGCGGGCCGGGATCACGCCGACGATCAACGCGCTGGCGTTCCTGTTGATCATGGTGACGCTGGTGCTGGCCGTGATCTACGAGATCAACCGTCGCCGCCGGGCGCGGGTTGAAGCCGCGCGTGAGGCCGAGGCGCGCCGGGCGGAAGAGGCGATGTTGCTTTGATCTTGCCGCACTTGTGAAGCGGAGCGCGTTCCGCGCGAAGTCCCTTTATCTCGGCCCTCGCGCGCGGAGCGCGCGAGGACCTCGGTCACTGGGGGTTTCACACCCCCAGACCCCCGTGGAGTATTTCCAAAAGAGCAACTGCCTGCCTAAAGCGGACCAAGCAGCGTTTCAACAAGCAGGGAGGCGGGGTCCGTCAACGCATCGATCACGTCGAAGTGGTGGCGGTCGGCGTCGGCGGTCCACGGACAGGCCCATTCCTCGGCCAAGGTACGGGCTTGCCACAGGAAGGCAGGGCGTTCGGCGGCACCCACCCAGACATGAGCGGCCACCTCGGGCCGCAGGCCAAGCCGGGCGGGGCTTTCGCTGGCGGCCTCTGCTTCATCTAGGCGGAGTTTGGCGTTCATCGTGGTGGCCATCAGGGGGCCGAGTTCGGTCAGGGGTGAGATCGGCACAACCCGCGTCAGCGGCAGGGCGATGTCGGTGCAGGCCATCCGCGCGGCGAGGTGGCCGCCGGCGGAATGGCCGGTGACCACCAGCGGGCCCGCGATCCGGGTGGCGACAAACCAGCAGGCTTTTGCAATCTCGGCCGTCATCGCGCTGATCCGCGCCTCGGGGGCGAGGGTGTAACCGGGCATGGCGACGGCAAACCCGCGCGCCAGTACCCCTGCCGCGAGGTGTGACCAATGGGATTTGTCGAACAGGTGCCAGTAGCCGCCGTGGACAAAGACCATGGCCCCGCGCGGCGGGCCTTCGGGCAGGAAGAGATCAAGTTTCTGCCGGGGGGCGGGCCCATAGGGCAGGTCAAGTTCGGCGCGGGGGCCGAGGGCCGCGCGGAAGGCTTCGGCCTTTGCCTGCCAGCGCGGCGGGTAGTCGGCAGCGCCGGGGATGAAGGCGCCGTTCGTGTAGTCGCGGTCGGGGTCGGGCCAGCGGTAAGGAGGTCTCACATCACTGCCCCGATCTGCCATGGCACGAACTCCGCGCCGCCAAAGCCCAACTCCTCGGACAGGGTCTGCTGGCCGGAGGCGGTGGCGATGATCTTGTCGAGGATCTCCTCACCCTTCGCCGCGATGCTGACGCCATCGAGGATATCGCCGCAGTTGATGTCCATGTCTTCCTTCATGCGGGCGTACATTTCCGAGTTGGTGGCCAGCTTGATGCAAGGGGAGGGTTTGTAGCCCGAGACCGACCCGCGCCCGGTGGTGAACACGATCAGGGTGGCGCCACTGGCGATCTGGCCGGTGACAGAGCACGGATCATAGCCGGGGCTGTCCATGTAGACGAAGCCGGGGGTCGTGATCGGTTCGGCGAATTTGTAGACGCCGGAGAGGGGGGCGGTGCCGCCCTTGGCCACCGCGCCGAGCGACTTTTCAAGGATCGTCGTCAGCCCGCCGCGCTTGTTGCCGGGGGAGGGGTTGTTGTCCATCTCACCCTCATTGCGGGCGGTGTAGTCTTCCCACCAGCGGATGCGTTCAAGGAGCGTCTCGCCCACGTCACGGCTGACGGCGCGGCGGGTGAGGAGGTGTTCGGCCCCGTAAATTTCGGGCGTTTCGGACAGGATCGTGGTGCCGCCCATCTGGACCAGAAGGTCCGAGGCATGGCCAAGGGCGGGGTTGGCGGTGATGCCGCTATAGCCGTCCGAGCCGCCGCATTGCAGCCCGACCACCAGTTTGGACACCGGGGCGGGCGCGCGGGGGGTGCGGGCGGCGACCTCGGCCATCTCGCGCAAGGTGCCGAGCGCGCGGTCGATGGTAGCGCGGGTGCCGCCTTCGCCCTGGATGGTCATGTAGCGGAAATTGCCATCCGGGCGCAGGCGGCCCTGGCCGACAAGGTCGGGGACCTGCATCACCTCGCACCCCAGGCCAACGAGAAGGATGCCGCCGAAGTTCGGGTTGCGCGCATAGCCTTTCAGCGTGCGCATTAGGGTGGCGTAGCCTTCATTCGTGCCGGACATCCCGCAGCCGGTCTGGTGGACGATGGGCACGATCCCGTCGATCCCGGGCATGGCGGCAAGCACGGGGTCTTTCTCGGCCGCCTCGGCGATGAACCGGGCGACGGAGCCGGAGCAGTTCACCGACGTCAGGATGCCAAGGTAGTTGCGGGTGCCCACAGTGCCATCAGGGCGGTGGTAGCCCATGAAGCTGCGGGGGGACAGCGGCGGCAGGGGGCGGCATTCGCTGCCGATGGCATAGTCGCTGCTGTGGGGCCCCATGCCAAGGTTGTGGCTGTGGATATGCGCACCGGCCGGGATGTCGGCGGTGGCCTGTCCGATGATCTGGCCGTAGCGGATCACCTCATCCCCCTTGGCGATGTCGCGGGCGGCGATCTTGTGGCCGCGCGGGACGGCGCCCGGCAAGGGCGCGGCTACGGCCGCCACCACGGCACCTGCCGCAAGGTCCTGAAGGGCGATCACCACATTGTCGGACCCGTGCAGCCGGATTACCCCATCAGCCATTGCAAACCCTTTCCTGACGGCCCCATTCTTGACAGGGCGGCGCAGTCGCCTAACATGTTAGCATGTTACAACCAGCCGCCGCCGCCAAACAAGAGCCCTCAGCGCCCGCACCGTCAAAGCGGCTTCGGCCCTTGGCCGAGTTTTCGGGGTCGCTTGGGCAGCGCGTCTATCAGACGTTGCGGCAAGGGATCCTGTCGCTTGCCTATCGCCCGGGAGAGATCCTGCGCAAGCCCGAGGTCTGTGCGGCCCTTGGCGTCAGTCGCAGCCCGGTCGCCGATGCAGTGGCCCGCCTGCAGGCCGAGGGGCTGGTCGATGTGATCCCCCAGGCCGGCACCTTCGTGGCCCGTTTTTCGATGGAGGACATCCGTGAGGGCGCCTTTCTGCGCGAGGCGATCGAGGTCGCTGCCATCGAACGCGTGGCCGCCCGCATCACGGACGATCAGCTGCAGCTTCTGCGCCGCAATCTGACTGTGCAGGCGGCTTTGGTTGCCGATGGGGACATTCCGGGGTTTTACGCCATGGATGCCGCCATGCATGAGCTGCTGTTGTCATTCACCGGCTTTCCCAAGCTGTCACAGGTGGCCGAAACCGCCTGGCTGCATGTCAACCGCGCGCGGCAGCTGATCCTGCCGGTGCCGGGGCGGATTGCCGCCACGCTGGCCGAACATCAGGCGATCCTGACGGCGCTTGAAGCGCGTGACCCCGACGCGGCCCGCGCTGCCATACAGGCGCATCTGCGGCAACTCCTGACCTATCTTGAACCCTTGGAACGCGACCGGCCCGAGTTGTTCAATCCTGACCGAGGGACAGCATGATTCCCAATCGCCCCCGCTATGCCGCGCGGCTGAATGCCTTCAAGGTCAGGGGCGGCTCGGTGGCCGAGATGATCCTTGGCGTGGGGCAGGTGGGCGGGCTGTCCGCCGCCGACCTCAACTATCCCGACCATTTCGCCGCGCATGACCCGGCGACGCTGACCGGGTTGCTGTCGGATCAGGGCCTTGTGCTGAACGGGCTGGCGATGCGCTATTACACGGAAAGCGGCTTCAAGCTGGGGGCCTTTACCCACCCCGACCGTGCCGTCCGGCAGGCAGCCATCGACCTGACCAAGCGCGGGATCGATGCCTGCAGCGCGATGGGGGGCAGCCAGATGACCCTCTGGATGGGGCAGGACGGGTTCGACTACAGCTTTCAGGCCGATTATGGCCGGATGTGGGATGATACCATCGCCGCGATGGTCGAGGTTGCGGACCACAACCCCGCCATCGACATTGCCGTCGAATACAAACCCAACGAACCCCGCGCCCATGCGCTGATGCCCGACATGGCCACCACACTTCTGGCATTGGAGGAGGTGGATCGCCCCAATACCGGCGTGACGCTCGACTTTGCCCATATGCTTTACGCGGGCGAGATGCCGGCCAAGGCCGCGATGCTTGCCGCGCGCCGGTCCCGCATTCTGGGGCTGCACCTGAACGATGGCTACGGCAAGCGGGACGACGGCCTGATGGCCGGTTCTGTGCATCCCGTGCAAACGGTGGAGCTTTTGGTGGCCATGGCCCGCGCGGGCTATGCCGGGGTGATCTACTTTGACACCTTCCCCGACCTGTCCGGCCTTGATCCGGTGGAGGAGGCGCGGACCAACATCCGCCTGACCGACCGGCTGGTCGATCTGGCAGCACGGTTGGCGGATGATCCGGCGCTTGAGGCGGCACAGGCGCGTCAGGATGCGGCGGCGGCGACGCGTCTGGTGATGGCCGCGCTGTTTGGTGCATGAACCGGCGTTGACCTGCATTTTCGAGTCTTGCCAGTTGCATACCATGGTCTACAATTCCGCCAATGACCGCGCCCGCAGCCCCTGCTGAATGACCCGCCACAAATGACTCGTCCTGTGCCTTTCTGTCCTGCCCACCCTTCACCAGTTCCGACGATGCCGTGATGCGACCGAAGCCCGTTCTACTTTGCGCAGGGTCCCTGCATCATGACGTGATCGTCGACGCCCCCGGCTTGCCGCGGGCGGACCAGACGATGGTGGGCAGCGCCGTCCGCTATGCCTTTGGCGGCAAGGGCGGCAATCAGGCCGCCGCCGCCGCCCGCGCCGGGGCCGAGGTGCATATGGCCGGGGCGGTCGGGTCCGATGACGCGGCGATGCTGTTGCGCAGCGCTTTGGACATGGCGGGGGTACGCCGGTCTGCCGTGCAGACCCATCCCGGACCCTCTGGCATGTCTGTGGCGATCTCGCTGCCTGACGGGGCCTATGGGGCGGTCATCGTGTCGGGCGCGAACTTGCTGTTTCGGCCCGAGGCCGTGCTGTTCCCCAAGGATTGCGCGGCGCTGCTTTTGCAAAGCGAAATCCCCGAGGCGGCGAACCTCGCGCTCGCGCGGCAGGCGCGGGCGGCGGGCGTCCGCGTCATTCTGAACGCGGCCCCCGCGCGCGCGGTGGCCCCTGACCTTCTGGCGCTGACCGATCTTCTGGTGGTGAACCGGGGCGAGGCGGCCGATCTCCTTGGCCGTGCCGAGACGGGCCTCGATGCGACCCGGGCCGCAGAGGACCTCGGCAAACAGGGCCCGCGCGCGGTGATCGTGACCTTGGGGGGCGACGGGCTGGTGATCGCCGAAGCGGGGCAGCTGGCCCTGCAGTCTGCCAATCGGGTCAAGGTGGTCTCCACCCATGGCGCGGGGGATGCCTTCATCGGCGCGCTGGCGGCGGAATGGGCGGGCGGTGCCAGCCTTGTCGCTGCCGCCGCCTTTGGTCAGGCCGCCGCAGGTCTGCATGTCAGCCTGCCATTGGACCAGCGCCCGACGATCGACGCCGCCATGATTCGCGCCACCCTTGCCGGGGCCTGATGACCCTGCGGGGGCTGTCCCGCAACACGTAAACCCAGTTGCTCTTTTCGAAATACTCCCCGGGGGTTTTGGGGGCAGGATGCCCCCATCACCCCGAGCCGGTTGGCGCGCGACTTCGCGCGCCAGAGGCGAGACAAAGGCTTGCGCGCAAGCGCTCAATCAAACGGGTCAGCGACCGGGGGTGGTTTCGGGGATCAACCCTTCGGCTGACAGGGCCTGCCACAGGGCTTCGGGGATCCGGGCTGCGGAAGCCTTGATGTTGCTGGTCATCTCAGCCAATCCCTGCCCGCCGGGGATGACGCTGACGACCGCCGGATGCCGCAGTGGAAACTGGAAGGCCGCGTCGACCAGCCGCACCCCCTGCGCTTCGCACAGCGTCTGAAGCCGGGCCGCGCGGTCAAGCACGGCCTCTGGGGCCGGGGCATAGTTGTAATGCGCCCCGGGTTTCGGACCGGTGGCCAGAATGCCGGAATTGTACGGCCCGCCGATCACGACCCCCACCCCCTTGGCATGGGCGCGGTCCATGAAGCCCGCCGCCCCCTGTTCCAGCAGGGTATAGCGCCCGGCCAGCAGGAAGAGGTCGAACTCGCCCCGCTCCAGCAGCCAGTCGCAGGGTTCCCATTCGTTCACACCGGCGCCAAAGCCCGCGATCACGCCTTCGTCGCGCAACCGGGTCAGCGCCCGGTAACCACCGGCCATGAATTCGGCCAGCGGCGCGGCCTTGGCGGCCTCGGACCCGTGGGTAAAGATGTCCAGATCGTGGACGTAAAGCACATCGACCCGGTCCAGACCCAACCGCTCCAGACTGGCCTCAAGGCTGCGCAGCACGCCGTCATGGCTGTAGTCAAAGGTTTCGCGGCGGCTGGGCACATCAATCCACTTGCCGATGCCATCCCCGGTTCCGTGGGGCACAGCCGACAACAGCCGCCCGACCTTGGTCGAGATCACATACTCCGCCCGCGGCTTTCCGCGCAGGAAGTGGTTGATCCGGGTTTCGGACAGGCCAAGGCCGTAGAGAGGTGCCGTATCGAAATAGCGCACGCCTGCGGCCCAAGCCGCCTCAAGGACTGCCTGCGCTTCATCCTCGCTGATCGCCTTGAACAGGTTGCCCAAAGGCGCCGCGCCAAAGCCGAGTTCGGTGAAGGAAAGTCCCCCGGCCCCGCGCCGATCCCACTGCCGCCTTGCTTGCATCCCTGCCTCCACTGTTTGCTGACATGCTAGTATGTTGCGCTCTTCCCGACCACCCGCTTTCGCGCTAGCCTTGCCGGAATGGGGGGATGTCATGACACGTTTCGAACAGGTTTTCGGGCAGGGGAAGCCCGTCATCGCGATGGTTCATCTGGGGGCGATGCCCGGCACGCCGCTGCATGACGGGGCAGGCGGGGTCGAGGCGATCCTTGCCGGGGCAGAGGCTGATCTTGCGGCATTGCAGGCCGCCGGGGTCGATGCGGTGATGTTCGGAAATGAGAATGACCGGCCCTATGAGTTGAAGGTCGACGCTGCCTCAACCGCGACGATGGCCTATGTGATCGGCCGGTTGCGCGACCGGATTGCTGTGCCCTTCGGGGTCAACGTGCTGTGGGACCCGATGGCAACCATGGCGCTGGCTGCGGCCACCGGTGCTGCCTTCGTGCGCGAGATTTTTACCGGCACCTACGCCAGCGATATGGGCCTTTGGGCACCCGATGCCGGTGCGGCCCGGCGCTATGGCAGCCGGCTGGGGGCGGGGAACGTTGCCACCCTCTACAACGTCTCGGCGGAATTCGCGGGGTCGCTTGACCCGCGACCCCTGCCGGATCGGGCGCGCAGCGCTGTCTTTTCTTCGATCCCGGATGCCGTGCTCGTGTCCGGTGCAATCACCGGCGAAGCCGCCCGGATGGAGGATCTGGAGGCGGTCAAGCGTGTCCTGCCCACCACGCCGGTGCTGGCCAATACCGGGGTCAAGCACGCCACTGTCGCTGACGTGCTGCGGATTGCCGATGGCTGCATCGTTGGCAGCGCGTTGAAGCACGGGGGCGACACTTGGGCCGCCGTTGATGCCGAGCGCGCCAAGGATTTCATGGACCGTGTCCGTGCGGTGCGGGGGGGCAGATGATCCGCGATCTCTTGACCGAGTTGATGCTGATCCCGGGCCTGTCCGGGTATGAGGGGCGTGTGGCCACGGCCATCGCCGCGCATCTTGACCGGCTGGGCCTGCCGCATCGGTCTGATCGGCTGGGCAATCTGATGACCACGATCCCGGGCGATCCGGCCCTGCCCTCGGTGATGGTCTTTACCCATATGGACCAGCTTGGCTTCATCGTCCGCAAGGTTGAAGCCTCGGGGTTGATCCGGCTGGAACGCCTTGGCGGCGTGCCGGAACGCGCTTTGCCCGCGCAGGCGGTGGTTCTGAGCACGGACAAGGGCGACATTCCCGGTGTCATCGCCAACAAGTCGCATCATGCGACGGGACCGGAGGAGAAGTACAAGGTCCTGCCCTATGCTGACCTTTACGTTGATGCGGGATTTTCCTCGGCGGATGAGGCGCTGGCGGCGGGTGTCAGGATCGGCACTCCGGTCACCTACCTGCCACGGGTTCTGCCGCTGCATGGCAACCGGATCGCCGGGACGTCGGTCGATGACCGGGCAGGGTGCGCCGTGCTGCTGGCGCTGGCGGCGGCGCGGTTGGGCAAGCCGGGGCCGACGCTGCACCTCGTCTGGTCGGTGCAGGAGGAATACAATCTTCGCGGGGTTCTGCCTGCGGCAACCGCTTTGCAGCCCGACATCGCGCTGCAGATAGATTTGCTGCTGGCCTGCGACACGCCCGACATGACCGGACGGGGTGAGGTGACCCTGGGCGGTGGCCCCGGCATCAGCCTGTATTCCTTCCACGGGCGCGGCACGCTGAATGGGGTGATCCCGCATCCCGCGCTGGTCAAGCTGGCCGAGGCGGCGGCGGAGGCGGGCGGGCTGCCCTTGCAGCGGTCGGCCCATACCGGGGCGCTGACCGATCTGTCCTATATCCAGTTCATGGGGCAAGAGGGGGTGGCCTGTCTCGATGTCGGCTTCCCCATGCGCTATTCGCATTCGGCGCTGGAGGTGGTGGATACCGCCGATCTGGACGGGCTGACCCGGCTGCTTGATGGCATGCTGGACGGCATCACCCCCGACCTTGCCCTGACGCGCAGCCCATAAGGCCCGGACCATGACCTACACCCTCGGCATCGATATCGGCACGTTTGAAACCAAGGGCGTTCTGGTGGCAAGCGACGGGACGATCACCGCCACCGCCTCGCGCCCGCACAAGATGATCGTACCCCGCCCCGGCTGGGCCGAACACCGGGCGGAGGAGGATTGGTGGGGCGATTTCGTCCATGTGACGCGGACGCTGCTGGCGCAGTCCGGGATTGATCCAAAGGCGATCCGCGCCGTGGCCGCCAGCGCCATCGGGCCCTGCATGCTGCCGGTGGACAGCGCGGGCGCGCCGTTGATGAATGGGGTGCTTTACGGTGTGGATACCCGGGCATCGGCCCAGATCGAGGCGCTGAATGCGGCGATTGGGGAGGATGTGATCCTGTCGCGCTGCGGCAATGCGCTGACTTCGCAATCGGTGGGGCCAAAGATCCTGTGGCTGAAGGAAACGCACCCGGAGCTTTTTGCACGGACGGCAAAGGTGCTGACCTCGACCAGCTACCTGACATGGAAGCTGACCGGGGAATATGCGATTGACCACTACACGGCGGCGAACTTCTCGCCGCTTTACGATGTCAACAGCTTGGGATGGACGGCCGAGCTTGCCGATATCCTACCGCTGGACCGGTTGCCGCGCCTGATGTGGTCCACCGACATCGCCGGGCATATCACGGCAGCTGCCGCGGCGGAGACCGGGCTGGCCGAAGGCACGCCCGTCACCTGCGGCACGATTGATGCGGCGGCAGAGGCGGTCAGCGTCGGCGTTCAGGCCCCGGGTGAAATGATGCTGATGTATGGGTCAACCATCTTCATCATTCAGGTGACCGCCGCCCCGGTCCGCGATGCGCGGCTGTGGTATGCGCCGTGGTTGTTTCCGGGTCTGCATGCGTCAATGGCGGGGCTGGCGACGTCGGGCACGCTGACCCACTGGTTCCGCGACCAGTTGGCGCGGGACAGTGACTTTGCCACCCTTGCGGCTGAGGCGGCGGCCAGTCCGAAGGGGGCCAAGGGGTTGATCTGCCTGCCCTATTTCTCGGGTGAGCGGACGCCGATCCATGACCCGCTGGCCAAGGGGGCGTTTTTCGGGCTGGACCTGACCCACACCCGGGCCGACCTTTTCCGTGCGGCGCTGGAGGGCGTTGCCATGGGCACGGCGCATGTCTTTGACACCTACCGTGAGCTGGACGCAGCCCCCTCGCGAGTGTTGGCCGTGGGTGGGGGCACGCAGAACGCGGTCTGGATGCAGGCCACCTCGGACCTGGCGAAGATCCGGCAACTTGTGTGCGAAAAGACCATGGGGGCGAGTTACGGCGATGCCTTCCTGGCTGCCGTGGCCATCGGGGCTGCGATGCCGGACGAGATCAGCCGCTGGAACCCGGTGTCCCGCACTGTGACGCCCGAGGCGGTTGCGGCCTATGACCGGCAATATCCGCTGTGGAAGGCGCTTTACCGCCAGACCAAGGACATTGCTCACGCGTTAGGGGCAGAGTGATGCAGTTCGACCGGATGCGCCCGCACCAGATTGCCGAGGCCATTGCGGCGGGGACTCCGGTGGTGTTGCCGATTGGCGTGATGGAATACCACGGGCAGCACCTGCCCGCCGGGGTGGACCTTTTGATCGTGACCGAGACGCTGAAGCGGCTTGGGGACCGGATCATCCTGCTGCCGCCCTTCGCATATGGCGCGGCGAGCCATGCGGTTGCGGGGCCGGGGGCGGGGACGCTCCATCTGGAGCCCGCCACCTTCCTGCCCATGGCTGAGGCGCTGTTTGCCGGGTTGCTGACGACCGGCTTTCGCAACCTGCATGGGGTGATCCATCACCAGACCGAAAACTTCTCCCAAGGGATGCCCACCGATCTGACCTTTCGCCTTGCCGCCCGCAACGCGATCTTCCGGTATCTTGAGGCGGCGCGCGGCCCGGGCTGGTGGGGCGACCGGGGGATGCAGGACTACTATGCCCAGCACGAGGCTGGGGCGGACCCGTTCAACTGGATCAGGATCCATCCGCTGTTCCCGAAAGGGGCCGATTTCCCCTTTGACCATGCCGGGGTGGGGGAGACGTCGCTGATGCTGGCCCTGGCGCCCGACACGGTTGACATGGCGCGGGTCGCCGAAGGCGGGCATTGGTATACCGAGACCGCGCCTGCGGCCACGGCGGAGTTAGGCGAGCAGGGCGTGGGGATTGCGCTGACGCATATGACCGGGGTGCTGGGGCTTGAGCCTTAAAGCTCGGGCAGGTCGATCACGCCTTTTTTCAGGATGAAACAGCCGTAGGGGCCCGAGTCCGCCGTGCGGATGATGGCGAAGGCGCGTTTCGCGGCCTCGTAGAACGCGAAGCGGTCGAGGGATTGCATGGGGACGGGGCGGCCCTCTGCGCTGTCTGCGACAGCTTGCATTCGGGCGAAGATCGGCCGGTCGGCCGTGGGGTCACCGACCACCTGCATGCGGGTGATCGGGGCGTCGACGAAAGTGTCGAGCGGCATCAGCGTCAGGATCGCGCGGGCGGCGGTGGGGATGTCGCAGCCGGGCATGTCGACCAGCCGGCCGTAGGTGGTTTCGGCGGCGATGGTGGCGGCGGGGTGGTTCACATCGCAGATCACCAGATCATCGCCATGACCCATCAGCATGAGGACATGGACGATTTCCGCGCTTAACCGTTGGTCGATGCCTTTCAGCATCCGGGGCGGGCCAAGAATTTTCGGCGAAAATTCTTGGGTGTCATTTGACGGCACCCGCGGCCATGCCCTTGATGATGAAGCGTTCCAGCACCACGCCGATCACGATCAGCGGCAGGATCGCGGCGGCGGACAGTGCGGCCATCGACCACCAGGAAATGCCCTGTGACCCCGTCTGGCTGGCGACCATCACCGGCAGGGTATTGGCATGTGTCGAGGTGATGAGGGCGGCGAAGAAATATTCGTTCCACGTCAGCACCAGCGACAGGATGAAGGCCGCGACCATGCCGGGCAGGGCGATGGGCAGGATGATGGTGAAGAACGCCCCCCAGACGCCAAGGCCGTCGACCATGGCCGCTTCTTCCAGTTCGGTCGGGATGCCGGCGAACTGGTCGCGCATGATCCAGATGACGATGGGCAGGACCGAAAGGGTGTACAGCAGGATCAGGCCGATCCGCGTGTCGAGCAGTGCCAGTTCCTTGTACAGCACCAGAAACGGCAGGGCGAGCACGACGGGCGGCAGGATCAGCTGGCTGAGGAAGAAGAACGAGATATCGTCATTCTTCATGAAGCCGAACTTGTAGGTAAAGCGGGACAGGCCATAGGCGGCCAGTGAGCCGAGGATGACGGCAAGGGTCGAAGATGACAGCGAGGTGATGACGGAGTTCAGGAAGCGTTTCATGAACTCCTCCCGCACGGTCGATTCAGCGCCGATGGTGTCGGGCGACAGGCCAAGCGACCGCCAGCCCAACCATGCCGGGTTGTAGTCGACCCATGGCACCAGATTGCCCTGCATCACGTTCGGGGCCATCTTGAAGCTGGTGGTCAGCGTCCAGTAGATCGGGAACAGGCAGATGACCGCCCATAGGATCAGCACGCCATAGACGGCAAAGCGGTTGACCCACCATTTGGCGCGAAAGCTGCGGTCCGCCTCGGAATCCTTGAAGATCGCGGTTTCGGTCATGTTCTGGGTCTTGTCCAACGGGCGGCGAGTTTCATCAGCGCGGTCATGAAGATCACGATCAGCACAAGGTAGACCATGGCCAGCATCGTGCCGTAGCCGACGTTCGACCGGTCGCGGTATTCGCGGAAGATGAAGCTGGTGACGGTATCCGTGGCACCGCCCGGACCGCCGGAGGTGACGTTGATGACGATGTCGGCCAGTTTCAGCTTGAAGATGATGCGGATCAGGATTGCCGTGATGCTGACGGGCAGCATCAGGGGAAATGTCACCTCCCAGAACGACCGCCAGCCGGTTGCACCGTCGACGCGGGACGCCTCGGTCAGTTCCTTGGGGATCGCCTGCAGACCGGCCAGCAGCATGATCATCATGAAGGGGATGAAGGTCCAGGCATCCATCAGCATGATGGTGATCTTGGCCACCTCGGGCGAGCCGAAGAAGGACGGGTTTTCCCAGCCCAGCCAGCGGGCAAGCCGCGCGATGGGGCCGAACCGTGCCTCAAGCATCGATTTGCCGATCATCCAGCTGACGGCGACGGGGGACAGCATCAGCGGCAAAAGGAAAGCGACGCGGAAGAACTTGCGCGCCCTGATCTGGCTGTTGAGGAGGAGGGCGAGGCCGAAGGCGATGGCGTATTCCACAACGATGGCAAGGGTATACCAGACCATGTTGGTCATGGCGTTCCAGTAGAACGGGTCGTTCCACATCTGCACAAGGTTGGCTATGCCGTTGAACTGGCGGCCGTCCGGGCTGGCAAGGTTCCAGCTGGAAAAGGCGATGATCAGGCCGAAGAGAAGCGGGAACACGGTCAGCGAAATGACGAACAGGGCGGCGGGCAGGACAAACAGGGTGCGCTTGCCCTGTTCGCCGCGCAGGATGACCTGCGCCCAGCACAATGCGGTGGCCCAAAGGCAATAGGCGTAAAGCGTGGGCCGCCAGGTGGTGAAGCCCGCGTCCCACCAGCCCAGCGTCTGGCCCAGTTGCGCCAGCGCCACAAGGCCCAGCACGGCGGCCGAGCCCCAGATCATCGCATGGCCCAGCCGTTTGCGGCTGTCGGTGATGGTGTCGCTGGTGACGACGTGAAGGGCTGCGCCGCTGCTCAACTGTCTGTGCCTGCAAGGTAAGGTGCCGTGCCACCGGACTGGTGGCGTCTGGCAAGGGAATTTAGGGTGGACAGGCCTGTCCACACCGCGGGAAGGGGCGTGCAAGGCGGGCATTGCTGCCCGCCTTGCAGTTTAGGGTCACATCCCCAGCGAGGCTTTGTAAAGCGCGATCTGGCTGTCGCGGCCGATCTGGTCGGTGATCTTCTCCCAGGCGGCGGCGATGGCATCTGCCGTTTCCTGCGCCGATGCGTACTGGCCGGCAAAGCCCTTGGCCAGTTCATCCTCGGCAACCGAATAGTACTGGAAGATGCCGGGGATGCGCGGTTCGATCGCGGCGTTGGGGTGGTTGTAGCTGTCGGCGTTCGACCCGAGGTAATCCTCGATATAGGCGCGGTCGTAGCCGGCGGTTTCCCATTCCGCATAGTCGAAGTGAGAGTTGCGGTAGGGCTGGAAGCCCGACGGGTAAGCGGCGGTCCAGAGCGACAGGTCCTTGCCGCCCAGATGGGCAGCGGCGGACCAGGCGGCCTTGCGCTTCTTCTCATCAGCCGAAACGCGGGAGGTGACGTAGACGCCCCAGCCGATATAGGCCATGAGCGGCGCTTCGTTTGCGGTTTCCTCCCATGCGCCGGCGGCGGAGTTGTAGCGGCGGGTAGAGCCGGGGTTGATCCCGAAGCCCACGACATCGCCCACGACCGAGGTGTCGGAGGTGCGCGCGGACGACCCCACGTCACCCCACCACATCAGCATGGAGCCCGTTCCGGCCAGGAACTGGCTGAAGGCCGTGGTGCCGGGATCGGCGTTGATCTGGTCGGCGGGGTAGGCGCCAGCGGCGATCAGGTCCATCACGTCCTGGATCGCCTGCACCCAGCCCGGGTTGTTGACGCGCGGCTTCATCGTGTCGGGGTCGAACAGCCATGCCGGATCATCAGGGTGCTTGACGTAAGCGGTGGCACGGTTGGCGATGAAGTACATCCCGAACCCGCCCCAGCCTTTCAGCGGATCAAGATAGCCATGCGCGGGCAGGCCGGTCAGCGGATCGGTCTGGCCGACAAGGGCCTTGGAGACTTCGTTGACGGCCTGCCATGTGGTCGGAACCTCGGCCCCGCCAATCGCGCCTTCACCGAAGTAGTCCTTGCGATAGGCGAAGGTGTGGCAGTCGCCGTCGATGGTGACGCGGTACTTCTTGCCGTCCCAGGTGCCGACAGGTGGCTTGAGATAGCCGACAAGGTCCTCTTCATCGATCTGGGCCGAGACCCAGTCGGGCATTTCGTCTAGAAGGCCCTTGCTGGCGGTATCGCCTTCGAAGGGGGCGCCCATTTCGAGGATGTCAAAGTCAACCGTGCCGGTGGCGATGGCCTGCTGCAGGCGGCTGTTGTAATCGGCTTGCGCGAGGTCGATCCAGTTGATCTTGGCGCCGGTATAGGCCTCCCACGGCTTGAGGAAACCGCGGAACAGGAAGTTGTGCAGGTTCTGGTTGTTGAGGCCCATGAAGGTGAGTTCGACCCCGGCGAATTCGCCTTCGGTGACGCTTGCCTTGGTGGCGGCAAGGCACATCTCGCCGACCTTCTGCCAATCGGCATCCGTGGGCGAGCCCATGCCAACGCCGGGAATCTTCAGGATTTCGGCACGCACATTGCCATGCGCCTCGGCAAGGGCGGTTTTCACGCTGGCAGGCACCATGGCCATGGCCGAAAGCGCGGTCGCGCCCTGCAACATGCGGCGGCGGCTGATCTGTGCGCCCATGAGCGCGTTGTAAAGTCCTACTTTCACGAGTCGTCCTCCCTTTGAGTGGACCCTCTGCCCGGCACAGATCGGCGAGGGCGTGGTCCTTTTTCGTTGCGATTTTCGTCTTCCGGAATTCTGGCACCCGCCACCGAAGCCCGTCACATCGCGCCAGCGGCAAAGAGCACTGCCGGGCCTTCCCCCCCCCAGCGGCAGCAATCCTCGGGGCGTAGCTTGGCAAGGGGCGCAGGGCCTGTCAAGATTCTAACATGTTAGTATGATCAGCCGGTGGACAGGCCCGCGCGTCGCCGCTAGCCTTGCCAAAGTCTGAGGGAGGGGAAAGGCCAATGGCCGAAGTCACGATCCGCGAGCTGAAGAAGTTCTATGGCGGGGTACAGGTCGTCCACGGCCTTGATCTGGATATTGCGGATGGTGAATTCGTGGTGCTTGTCGGACCGTCGGGCTGTGGCAAGTCCACGCTGCTGCGGATGATCGCGGGGCTGGAGGAAATCTCCAGCGGCGACATCCGGATTGGCGACCGGCGGGTGAACAACCTGCCGCCAAGCGAGCGCGACATTGCCATGGTGTTCCAGAACTATGCGCTTTACCCGCACAAGACCGTGGGCGCGAACATGGGGTTCGCCCTGAAGATGCGGGGAATGGACAAGGCCGTGATTGCCGAGAAGGTGACCCGCGCGGCAGGGATCCTTGGCCTGACGCCCTATCTGGACCGTTACCCTCGTGCGCTGTCGGGTGGGCAACGCCAGCGCGTCGCCATGGGCCGCGCCATCGTGCGCGACCCGCAGGTGTTTCTGTTCGACGAACCGCTGTCAAACCTGGACGCCAAGTTGCGCGTCCAGATGCGCACCGAGATTCGCGAACTCCATCTCCGGCTGAAGACCACCACGGTCTATGTCACCCATGACCAGATCGAAGCGATGACCATGGCCGACAAGATCGTCGTCATGCAGGGCGGCCGGATCGAACAGGTCGGCGCGCCGCTTGACCTTTATGACCGGCCCGCCAATGCCTTTGTCGCAGGCTTCATCGGCAGTCCGGCGATGAACATGCTGCCGGGCATCGTCCGGCGCGGCGTGGTCGAGATTGACGGCGGCGCACGGCTGCCGCTGCCGGCAGGTTCGGCACTGGCCGAGGGGCGCGAGGTGACCTATGGCATCCGGCCGGAGCACCTGACGGTGGGCAGCGACGGGATTGCCGGCAGCGTGGCCGTGGTGGAGCCGACCGGGTCAGAGACCCATGTCGTCCTGCGGTTCGGGCAGGACGGCGGCGGTCGGGATGTGGTGGCGATGTTCCGCGACCGGGTGGCGTTCCGGCCGGGCGACGCGCTGACCTTTGCGCCCGATGCGGAAAAGGTGCATCTGTTCGACAGATCCTCGGGCGTGCGGCTTGCGTGACATCTCGCGGAGCGGGGGCCAGCCCCCGCACCCCCGGGATATTTGTGGACAGAAAATGAAGGGGGAGCGGGGATGCTCAAGGGAATCGACAACCGGCTGAATGCCGAAGTGCTGGCCTGCCTGCGGGGCATGGGGCATGGCGATGTGCTGATCGTGGCTGATACCAATTTCCCATCCGATTCCGTGGCGCGGGCCACTGTGACGGGCAAGCTGTTGCGGATGGAGAACCTGAGCTGTGCCGAAGCGGTGCAGGCGATCCTTTCGGTGCTGCCGCTTGACACTTTCGTCGACGATTTCGCGGGCCGGATGGAAGTGGTCGGCGCGCCGACCGAGGTGCCTGCGGTGCAGGCCGAGGTGCAGGCCGAGATCGACCGGGCCGAGGGGCGCGCGCGGCCCATGGTCAGCATCGAGCGGTTTGCATTCTATGACATGGCGCGGCAGGCCTATGCAGTGATCCAGACCGGGGAACGGCGGTTCTACGGCTGCTTCATGTTCCGCAAGGGCGTGATCCCGCCGGACGCCTGAGAAGGAAGACGTGAGATGACAAAACCGATCGTGATTCTTGGGATCTTCGTGGCCGATACCGCCTATCGGGCGGAGCGGCAGCCGAAGATGGGCGAGACGATTCTGGGCAATTCCTTCGTGTTGGGGCCGGGGGGGAAGGGGTCGAACCAGTCGGTCGCTGCGGCGATGGCGAGCGCTGGGAATGGCGGCAAGGTGCATTTCATCACCCGGCTAGGCCGCGATGCCTTTGCCGATATTGCCCGCGCCACCTGGGCCCGGGCGGGCGTGGTACCCGAAGTCACCGAGGATGGCGAAAGCTACACTGGGGCGGCCTATATCTTCATCGAAGCGGCCACGGGCAATAATGCGATCATCGTGGCCCCCGGTGCGGCAGGTCGGGTGTCGGTGGAGGATGTGGAGGCAAAGCGCGCGTTGATCGAAAGCGCGTCCGTCTTCGTGACGCAACTGGAACAGCCGATCCCCGCCGCGCGGCGCGCGCTGGAGATTGCGCGGGCGGCAGGTGTCGTGACGATCCTGAACCCGGCCCCGGCAGCACCGCTGGACGATGCCATGCTGGCGTTGTGCGATTTCGTGACGCCGAACGAATCCGAAGCCGAGGCTTTGACTGGTCTTCCGGTGACCAATGTGGCCGAGGCGGAAGCCGCCGCCGATGCGCTGCTTGCCAAGGGCGTGGGCGCGGTGGTTGTCACGCTTGGGGGGAATGGCGCGCTGTATCGCGATCGGAGCCGGTCGGTACATGTGCCGGTGATCAGCGCCGGACCCGTGGTGGAAACCACTGGCGCTGGCGACGCCTTCAACGGCGGCTTTGCCGTGGCGCTGTCGGAAGGCCGCGACGTGGTCGACGCCGTGCGCTTCGGCTGCGCGACGGCGGGGATTTCCGTCACCCGACCCGGAACCGCGCCCGCCATGCCCGCGCGGGCGGAGATCGAGGCGCTGCTCGCGCGCTCCTAGGCCGAGACCGGCCGTCCTGTCATGCAGCTGTTACAAAATCGACGCATAGGGGTCATCATAGCCGCTTATGCGCAAGGTGAGGGCTGACGCGGCCAGCGCAGGTAAGGGCGGCCAGAGACGGAGCAGGGCTGATGGACGACGTGCGGACGGCGGGACGGGGCATCGTGGCCGCCACGGCAAAGATCGAGGCGCGTGGGGTTCAGGTCCACTACGGGACGACCCATGCGCTGAAGGATGTGGATGTGTCGATCCTCGACCATGCGGTCACGGCGTTCATCGGGCCGTCGGGCTGCGGCAAGTCCACCTTCCTGCGCTGCCTGAACCGGATGAACGACACCATCGCCTCCTGCCGGGTGACGGGCAAGATCACGCTGGACGGCGAGGATATCTATGCCCCCAAGGTGGACCCGGTCCAACTGCGCGCCAAGGTGGGGATGGTGTTTCAAAAGCCGAACCCATTTCCGAAATCGATCTATGAAAACGTGGCGTACGGGCCGAAGATCCACGGGCTGACCCGCAACAAGGGCGAGCTTGACCAGATCGTCGAAGCCTCGCTGCGCAAGGCGGCGCTGTGGGCTGAGGTGAAGGACCGGCTGGACAGCCCCGGCACCGGGCTTTCCGGCGGCCAGCAGCAGCGGCTGTGCATCGCGCGGGCGATTGCGACTGGGCCCGAGGTGCTGTTGATGGACGAACCCTGCTCGGCTTTGGATCCGATCGCCACTGCGCAGGTCGAGGAGTTGATCGACGAGTTGCGGTCCAGCTTTTCGGTCGTGATCGTGACCCATTCGATGCAGCAGGCCGCGCGCGTCAGCCAGAAGACGGCGTTTTTCCACCTGGGCCACCTGGTGGAATACGGCGAGACGGCCGAAATCTTCACCAACCCGAAAGACCCACGCACCGAAGCCTATATCACCGGGCGCATCGGGTAAGGAGACAGGGATGAACATGGCGCATATTGCAACCGCCTTTGACCGCGATCTTGAATCCACCCAGGCGCTGGTCCTGCGGATGGGGGGGCTGGTTGAAACCGCCCTTCTGGACGCGGCCGAGGCGCTGGATGCACGGGATGAGGATCTGGCCGCGCGGGTGCGGGCGGGCGATGCCGCCATCGACGCGCTGGAGGACCAGATCAACAGCGAATGTGCGCGGCTGATCGCCTTGCGCGCGCCCACGGCGGGGGATTTGCGCACGGTCCTGACCGTGATGAAGATTGCCGCTGCATTGGAACGGGCCGGGGACTATGCCAAGAACCTGGCCAAGCGCACGGCGATCTTGAGCCAGATGCCGCAAGTGCCGGGGGCCAGCGGGTCGATCCGGCGGCTGGCCAAGGCCGTGGTGGTGATGCTGACCGATGCGCTGGATGCCTATATCCGCCGGGACGCACGGCTGGCCGAGGATGTCCGCCAGCGCGACCGCGAGATTGACCAGATGTACAACTCGATCTTTCGCGAGTTCCTGACCCATATGATGGAGGACCCGCGCAACATCGGGCCCTGCATGCACCTGCACTTCATCGCCAAGAACATCGAGCGGGTGGGTGATCATGCGACCTCGGTCGCCGAACAGGTGATCTATCTGGTGACCGGTTCGATGCCCGAAGATGACAGGCCAAAGGTGGACAGCACCGGTGCTGTCGTGGCGAGGGGGTAAGGCATGGCACGCAGCGGACAGCCACGGGTTCTTCTGGTCGAGGATGAGCCGGCGCAGCGGACGGTTCTGGCCTATAACCTTGAGGCCGAGGGCTTTGCGGTCACGCAGGCCGACAATGGCGAAGATGCGATGGTGCTGGTGGACGAGGAAGAGCCGGACATCATCATTCTGGACTGGATGATGCCGAAAGTGTCGGGGATCGAGGTGTGCCGGCGGCTGAAGATGCGGCCGGATACGCGCGGCATCCCGATCATCATGCTGTCGGCCCGGGCGGAAGAGGTGGACCGCATCCGCGGGCTTGAAACAGGCGCGGATGACTATGTGATCAAGCCCTATTCGGTGCTGGAGCTGATGGCGCGGGCCAGGGCCCAGTTGCGCCGGGTGCGCCCGTCCACCGCCGGCGTGGTGCTGGAGCACGAGGATATCCGCCTCGATCCCGAAAGCCACCGGGTTTATCGGGCGGACAAGGTGCTGAAGCTGGGCCCGACCGAGTTCAAGCTTCTGGTCACGCTGATGGAGCGGCCGGGGCGGGTGTTTTCGCGGGAGCAGCTGCTGGATCTGGTCTGGGGGCGCGACATCTATGTCGATACCCGGACGGTGGATGTGCATGTGGGACGGCTGCGGAAATCGCTGATGCAGTTCGGCGGCGCGGACCCGGTGCGGACTGTGCGCGGGGCAGGCTACGCGCTGGGCTGATCTTCTGCAGCGGTTGGTGAATTGAGCGCTGGCGCGCAAGCCTTTAGTCTCGCCTCTGGCGCGCGGGCGCGCGCCAACCGGCTCGGTCAGCGGGGGTGTTCCACCCCCGCACCCCCGGAGAGTATTTGCAAAAGAGCAAGGGCTTAGGGGCGCGTGAGCACGCGGTCGAGGGTGGTCAGGAACTGATCGGCATTGGCCAGTGAAAAGGGCAGGGGCGGGCGGATCTTCAGGATGTGGCCCTGTGGGCCGGTCGCGCTGATCAGGATGCCGTTCTGGCGCAGCGCGTTCACGATGCGCCCGGCGCGGGTAGCGTCAGGCTGGCCGCCCGTCAGGATGTCGGTGCCGAGAAACAGGCCAGCGGCGCGGGTTTCGCCGAGGGTTTCGTGCCGGGTGGCAAGATCGCGCAGGCCCGCGGCGAAGGCGGTGCCCACGGTGGCGGCGTTTTCCATCAGGCCTTCGTCGCGGACGACATCCAGCACGGCAAGGCCCACGGCGGCGGCGACGGCGTTGCCGCCGAAGGTGTTGAAGTAGCGTGCCTTTGTCCCGAAGGCCTCGATGATCTGGGGTTGCAGGACAAGGCCCGCCATCGGATAGCCGTTGCCCATAGGCTTGCCCAAGGAGACCATGTCCGGGATCAGCCCGTGACGGTCAAAGCCCCACATGTGGCTGCCCGTGCGGCCGAAGCCGGGTTGCACCTCATCGGCGATGAACAGGCCACCTGCGGCGCGGATCGCGCTGGCGGCGGGGGCGAGGAACCCGGCGGGGTCGGGCAGGACGCCATCGGAGGAAAACACCGTGTCGACGATCAGGGCGCAGGGTTTGATCCCTTGGGCCTGCATCCGGTTGCAGGCGGCGGTGACGGCGGCGGCGAAGCCTGAGGCGATGCCGTCTGGATAGTTCGTGGCGCTGGGGGCGGGAACTGGAAACACGGTTGGCCCGGGGGCCACGGCGGGGCCAAGCGACATGGACGCCTCGGCCGTGACGAGCGTCACGCCATGGTAGGCGTTGTCGGTGACGATGATCCCGGTGCCGCCGGTGGCGGCGCGGGCGATGCGGATGGCAAGGTCATTCGCTTCGGACCCGGTGCAGGTGAACATGACATGGGCGAGGGCGGGGGGAAACAGGGCAAGCAGACGCTCGGCGTAGTCAAGGATGCCGTCGTGGAGATAGCGGGTGTGGGTGGCCAGCGTGGCCGCCTGACCAGCCATCGCGGCGACGACGCGGGGGTGGCAATGCCCGACCGAGGCCACGTTGTTGTAGGTGTCAAGGTAGGCGCGGCCGTCGCGGTCGTAAAGCCAGACGCCTTCGCCCCGGACAAGGTGCAGGGGTTCTTCGTAAAACAGCCGGTAGGCGGGGCCGAGGAGGGCGGCGCGGCGGGCGATCCGCGCGTCGTCCTGCGGATCAAGGCGGATCGCGCCGGGGGTATAGGCGTTGGGCATCTGGGGGCGGGTCATGGGCTTGGCCTTTCGCAGGCGGCTTGGATATGGGCGGGGGTCAGGCTGGCGGCGGCGGTCAGGCCTGCCCGGGCTGAGGGGGCGTTGCGCAGGATGTAGGCCGCATTGTCCGGATAGCGCGCCGCGCGCCAGGCCGAGATCGTGAGAGTGGTCAGCATCCGCGCGGTGATCAGATCGGGGAGAAGCGCGATCTCATCCTCGGTCAGCGGCAGGTTGGCATGATAGGCGGCAAGGAGAGGGGAGAGGAGGGCCAGCGGATCGTCCGGGTCGATCTGGTAGGAGCAGGCGGTGGCAAGGTCGCAGATCCGGTGGCTGCGGACCATGTCGCCAAAGTCGAGGATGCCGGTCAGGGTGTCTGGCTGGGCGGGGTCGGCCAGAAGGTTGTGTGGGTTGAAATCGGCATGGACGACTTGCTTGGGCAGGCTGGTCAGTGCGGGGGCAGTTTCGGCGGTGAATCGGTGCAGGAATGCCTTTCCCATGGGCTGGAGATCGGCGGGCAGGGCCGGCAGGAGCGGGGCCAGGCGGGGGAACTGGCGGATGTCCCACAGGAGGACGTGGTCGGCGGCGGGGTGGTCGAAGGCGGCAAGGGCGGTCGTCAGGCGGGCGAGGGCGGCACCGATGGCGCGGGCCAGCAAGGGCGTGCGGGGCAGGTGGGCGATGGGCGTGCCGGGGCACCAGGTCAGCAGGCGCAGCGCGCCGTCCGGCAGGGGCAGGATTGGGCGGCCGTCAACGGTTGGGACCACGCGGGGGGTGGGAAGGCCTGCGTCGGCAGCGGCGCTGTGAAGCAGGGCCTGCGTCTGGAAATCGGTCAGCGCCGGGGGTTCTGCCGGGTTCGAGAGCTTTACCGTGTAGCTGGCGGAGCCAGTGTCGAGGCGGTGGTTCAGGTCCCGTTCCGAGGTGAGGAGTGTGAGCGTTCCCGTCAGGTTCCAGTGGGCCGTGACGAGGCGGGCGAGGGTGGCCGTGTCCATCTTGGGCGGGGGCAGGCTGAGGAGATGGCCCACGACATCTATATCTGTGGCGTCAGCATCTGTCGGCTCAGGATCTGTTGGCATCGGGCTTGACGGCATGACGGGCGGCTTTCTTGCAATGCCGCGACGATAGCGGCTTTGCCGGGCGGGGCCAGTGGAAAGCGGTGTGTGGTCGAGGGTTGACAATGGTGACTAAAACACTCAGGTTAACGATCATGCCCAGCCAGCCGCTCTGATCGAGGGGCACGCCCGGTGTCCTTCAAAAGGTGGAGTTCACCATGCCCAACCCAATGCCACTGCCCGACCCGGCACCCGCCTCCGAGATATTGGAACTTTTGCTGAGCGCGGCTTCGGGGATATTCCCAGGCCCGGTTCTGGAAGCGCTGATCGCGCGGCTGGAGGTGGGAAAATGAATGCGCAGGTGGATATCTGGCTGACGACCGATGCAACGCCCGTGCATGAGGCGCGGGTCTTGACCGAGGGTGGCAGTCTGGCGCGGATCACCCTGGACGGGCAGGTCTACAGTTTGCGGATCACCCGGGCGGGGAAGCTGATCCTGACAAAGTAGGGGCGGTCGGCCCGAGGCTTCCTGCTTTGCAGCGGTGGGGCTTGCTGGGCCGGCGGATGCCTCCGGCGGGGATATTTGCAGAAGAGAAAGCCGCTTTCGGGCACGAATGGGCTTAGCCGCCGGTATGGCTCATGTGGCGGGTCATCTGGCCTTTGATCTTCTGCCGCGAATAGTCGAAATCGTGGCCTTTCGGCTTGCGGGCAATCGCCGCGCGGATGGCCTGTTCCAGTGGCGCATCGTCGGGGCTGGCGCGCAAGGGGGCGCGCAGGTCGGCCATGTCTTCCTGGCCAAGGCACATGTAAAGTTCGCCCGTGCAGGTCAGCCGCACGCGGTTGCAGCTTTCGCAGAAATTATGGGTCAGGGGCGTGATGAAGCCGATTTTCTGGCCGGTCTCTTCCAGCCGCACATAGCGGGCCGGGCCCCCTGTCCGTTCGGCAAGATCAATGAGGGTGTAGCGGTCTGCCAGACGCTGGCGAAGATCCTTCAGGGGCCAGTACTGATCAAGCCGCAGGCCGTCGCCCATGTCTTCGCCCATCGGCATCACCTCGATGAAGGTGAGGTCGTGGTCATTGGCGGCGCACCAATCGGTCAGGGTGAAAAGCTCGGACTCGTTGAAATCCTTGAGCGCCACGGCGTTGATCTTGACGCGCAATCCGGCAGCCTTGGCGGCAGTGATCCCGTCAAGCACCTGCGACAGGCGACCCCAGCGGGTGATCTTGGCGAACTTTTCCGGGTCCAGCGTGTCAAGGCTGACGTTGATGCGCTTGATCCCCAAGGCGGCGAGCGGTTCGGCGAATTTCGCCAGTTGGCTGCCGTTTGTAGTCAGGGTCAGTTCCTTCAGCGCGCCGGAGTGCAGATGACGGCTCATCGCTTCGAAAAAGGTCAGGATGCCCTTGCGGACAAGTGGTTCGCCCCCGGTGATGCGCAGCTTTTCCACGCCCATGCGAACGAAGGTGCTGCAAAGCCGGTCCAACTCCTCAAGCGAGAGGAGGTCGGCCTTGGGCAGGAAGGTCATGTTTTCCGACATGCAATAGCTGCAGCGGAAATCGCAGCGGTCGGTGACCGACACGCGCAGGTAGGAAATCGCACGGGCGAAGGGGTCGATGAGCGGGACCATGGCACAAAGGTAGGCTTGCGCGGGGGGCCGCACAAGGCGGAAAGCGGCAATTGCAGGGGCGGAGGCGGCAGGGTAGCCTTGGGGCATGAAACATCATGCCCTTAGCCTGTCGCTGCTGCTGGTCTTGCCCGGCTGCGCAATTTTGTCCCCCGGCGGGGGGAATGGACCCACGTCGATCACCGGCCCGTCCGAACGCGAACCCGCGACCGAAATGGCGGCCGCCGCTGGCACGACCGCGCTGGGGGCGCGGGCGGTGCGGGCCGAGGTGCTGGACACCACAACGGCCGAGGAGAAGGCCGCAGCACTGGCCGCCCCCGCTGCAAGTGGCGAGCGTGAGCTGGGGCGGGTGGTGGTGGCGCTTGGACCCCCGGCCGAACAGGGCATCTGGCTGAAGACGTCGCTTGTCAGCGAAGTCGTGCAGGGCCGGGTGGAAACCGCGTCGGGCAAAAGCTTGACGCTGGAACTGCGGCCGGGCACCGGTGGCGCCTTGCTGTCGCTGGCGGCGTTTCAGGCGCTGGGGTTGAACCTGACCGAGTTGCCGGAGGTCAGGGTTTTCGGGCCCTGAACTCGCGCGGCGAGGTAGTTAGGATTCGAGATGGCGTGCGGCTTCCTTGCGCGCAAAGGGTTTCAGTGTTTCGCCATGCGCTTCAAGGAATGCTGTCGCACGCGGGGCGTCATGCTTTGACAGATCGCGGACCCACCAGGCGATGGCTTTCTGAATGAACCAGTCGCGATCGGTGGCAAGGGTGGCGCACCAGCCAAGCACACGGTCGCGGATGGCCAGTTCCTCGGGCTTGGGGTGGTTCTGCTTGGTCCATGGCAGCGTCATTACCAGCGCGGCACGGCGGGTCCACATGTGCGGCGAGGCGATCCAGCTTTCCACCGTCTCAAGGCGTGTGGGGTCTGCGACGAGGCGCTTTTGTCCGGCGATGCTGGCGTGATCCGCCAGGGCCCAGCCATCGAAATCGGACACCCAGGACAGGATCAACTCCCATGCGGCATCGTCGGGGCGAATGCGGGCCTGGGTCAGAAGTTTGGCGGCGGCGACCCGGGCCTCGTGGATGTCAGTCGCCCAAAGGCTGGCGGCGAGGGCGAGACGGTCCTCCAGCGTGAGGTCGGCGCGCCACTGGTCAGTCAGGCCCTCAATCTCGGGCACGGGGATGCCGAGGTAGCGGCGGGGGACCTTGTGATAGGCCTCCATCTCCGACGCCCTGGCAGGGTTTTCCAGCGCTTCGAGTTGGGCGAGGGGGGTCACAGGTTGGCCTCGGTCCCGGTGGGCAGCCCGTCGATGGTTTCGCGGTTGCGCGTGTCCCAATAGTCGCGCAGGCCATCGGGGCCCTTGTCCGTTGCCCATTTCTGCAGAACGGGGCGGTCTTCGCGGAAGTCCATGAAGGGGACGGCAAAACCGCAGGAGGATTGGACGAGGTCGATGGTTACATCCACGATCTGCCGCGCGCCGGGCTGGTCGGGAAGATGGGGCTTGAGGCTGGACCAATCCGGGTCGCCATGGTGGACCGCGCGCGCATTGCCATAGGCGCGCAGGATGATCGGGCGGGTGGTGAAGCTGCACCACATGAGGGTGATGCGGGGGTCAAGCTGCAGATGGGCGGCGGTTTCGTTGCCCGAGCCAGTAAGGTTGAGCCACAGGATGCGGGTCGGCGTCAGGACGCGGAGGGAGTCCATCCCCTTGGGCGACAGGTTGACGCGCGCCCCCGGCGCGGCAGTGCCGACAAAGTAGACGTGCTGGTCCCCGATGAACGCGATCTGGTCGGGTTGCAGCTGGTCGTAGCGCTTGCCCATTGGCGGGTCCTTTGCAGGCCGGGGACTGGAGGGTTTCACACCCTCCAGACCTCCCGTGGGATATTTGGCGAAGAGAAAGACGAAATTTTAGATAGATTTTAAAGGCTTGCCTATTCGACGGTCACGGATTTGGCCAGGTTGCGCGGCTGGTCCACGTCTGTCCCCTTGGCGATGGCGGTGTGGTAGGCGAGGAGTTGGGCCGGGACGGCATAGAGGATGGGCGCGAAGGCGGATGACACCTCGGGCAGGGTGATGGTCTGCCAGGCGCCTTGGCCAGCCTCGGCGATGCCCTTGGCGTCAGAGATCAGCAGGACGCGGCCGTGGCGGGCCATCACCTCTTGCATGTTGGAGACGGTCTTGTCGAAGAGCGCGTCTTTTGGGGCCAGCACGATCACCGGAACGGCGGCGTCAATCAGGGCGATCGGGCCGTGCTTGAGTTCACCTGAAGCATAACCTTCGGCGTGGATGTAGCTGATTTCCTTCAGTTTCAGCGCGCCTTCCAAGGCCAGCGGATACATGGTGCCGCGCCCGAGGAAAAGCACGTCCTGCGCGCGGGCCAGATCTTCGGCAATCGCGGCGATCCGGGGCGACAGGCTGAGGGTGTGGTTCATCAGCCCCGGCAGGGCGTTCAGGTCGGCGACATGCCGGGCCAGCGCTTCGGGGGTCAACCGGCCCCGGTCGACGGCCGCCTTGAGCGCGAGCAGCGCCAAGGTCACCAGCTGGCAGGTGAAGGCCTTGGTCGAGGCGACGCCGACCTCCACCCCCGCCATGATCGGCAGGGCAAGGTCACTTTCGCGGGCGATGGAGGAGGTGGGGACGTTCACGACCGACAGGACCCTGGCCACCTTGTCGCGGGCGTAGCGGAGCGCAGCAAGGGTATCGGCGGTTTCGCCGGACTGGCTGACGAACAGCGCCCAGGAATGGGGCGACAGCGGCGGTTCGCGGTAGCGGAATTCCGACGCGATGTCGATTTCGGCGGGCAGGCCGGCGATCTGTTCGAACCAGTATTTCGCGATATGGGCTGCATAGGATGCCGTGCCGCAGGCCACCAGCGTGATCCGGTCAACCCCGGTGAAGTCGATGCCTTCGGGCAGGTTCAACTGGCCGTCCGGCGTGGTGTAATGCTTCAGCGCCTCGGCGATGACCACGGGTTGTTCGGCGATTTCCTTGGCCATGAAATGCTTGTAACCGGCCTTTTCGATCCGCGTGGCGTCGATCTGGATCCGGGTTTCGGCGCGGTTGGCAAGGCGATCTGCCGCGTCAAAGATCTGGGCCCCGGCACGGGTGATGACGGCCCAGTCGCCTTCTTCCAGATAGGTAATGCGGTCGGTCATCGGGGCCAGCGCGATGGCATCTGACCCCACGAACATCTCGCCCGTGCCGTGGCCGATGGCGAGGGGCGAGCCCTTGCGGGCGGCAATCATCAGGTCTTCCTCGCCATCAAAAAGAAAGCACAGCGCGAAAGCACCGTGCAGACGTTTCAGGGTGGCGCGGGCGGCCTCGACCGGGGTGGCGCCGCGGTCGAGTTCGCGCCGGGCGAGCAGGGCGACGGTTTCGGTGTCGGTCTCGGATTCCTGGGCGTAGCCGTCCGTCGCCAGTTCGGCGCGCAGGTCGCGGAAGTTTTCGATGATGCCATTGTGAACGACAGCCACACCCCCGGCCCGATGGGGATGGGCGTTGGTCACGGTGGCCGCGCCATGGGTGGCCCAGCGGGTATGGCCGATCCCGGATTTGCCCGCCAGCGGTTCGTGGACCAGAAGGTCAGACAGATTGACCAGCTTGCCAACCGCGCGGCGGCGGTCCAGCTTGCCCTTGTGGACAGTGGCGATCCCGGCGGAATCGTAGCCGCGATACTCCAGCCGTTTCAGCGCCTCAACCAGCAGGGGGGCTGCTTCATGGTCGCCCAAGACCCCAACAATACCGCACATCTTTACCGCCCCTTCGCCTTTTCGGCCCGTAACCTGTCAAACATCCGCGTCGCAAGACCGGGCTTGGTCACCTGGCGAGCCCGGCCGATCGCCACCGCCTCGGCGGGGACATCTTCGGTGATCACCGACCCGCTGGCCGTAAAGGCGTCATCGCCCACGGTGACGGGGGCGACCAGCATCGTGTCCGACCCGATGAAGGCGCGCTTGCCGATGGTGGTGCGGTGCTTCATCACGCCGTCGTAGTTGCAGGTGACGGTGCCCGCGCCGATGTTGGTGAAGTCACCGATATCGGCATCGCCCAGATAGGTCAGGTGGCCAACTTTAACGCCCTCGCCCAGAATGGCATTCTTGACCTCAACGAAATTGCCAACATGCACATCCTCGGCCAGTTCGGCGCCGGGGCGCAGTCTTGCGAAGGGGCCAACGGTGGCACCGCGGCTGATGTGGCAGCCCTCCAGATGGCAGAAGGCCTTGATCTCGGCACCGGATTCGATGGTGACGCCGGGGCCGAAAATCACGTTCGGCCCGATCACCGCATCGCGGCCGATATAGGTATCCAGCGCGAAGAACACGGTTTCAGGGGCAGTCAGGGTGACGCCGTTTTCCAACGCATCAGCCCGGGCGCGGGACTGGAAGGCGGCCTCGGCCTCGGCCAGCTGGGCACGGGTGTTGACGCCAAGCGTCTCGGCCTCGTCACACAAGACAACGCCTGCGGACAGGCCGCGGGCGCGGGCAAGCTCGACGATGTCGGTCAGGTAGTATTCCCCGGCGGCATTGGCATTGCCGACCTCGGCCACCAAGGACAGAAGAGTCTGCATATCAGCACAGACCACACCGGAGTTGCACAAGGTTATCTTGCGTTCTTCGGGGGTTGCGTCCTTGAATTCGCGTATTGCACGAAGGTCGTCGCCCTGCGTGATCAGCCGGCCGTAGCGGCCCGGGTCCTTGGCGTGAAAGCCAAGGATGACGACGGCATGCCTTTCCCGGGCGTCCAGCATGGCGCGAAGGGTCGCCTCGCGGATCAGGGGGGTGTCGGCGTAAAGGACGATGGCATCGCCTTGCGCATTGGCCAGCAAGGGGGCAGCCTGCTCGACTGCATGGGCGGTGCCAAGCTGGGGGTCTTGCACCACCGTTTCCACCGCGTCGGACCAGGCGAGGGCGGCGGCGGCAACTGCCTCGCCGCCATGGCCGGTGACGACGACGATGCGCGACGGTTCAAGGCTTTGGGCTGTGGCCAGCGCGTGGTGCAAAAGCGGTGCAGCCGCCACGGCATGCAGAACCTTGGGCAGGTCGGAGTTCATCCGCGTGCCCTGACCCGCTGCCAGCAAGATCACTGAAACCTGCATTCTGCCCCTTCCTTTATCGTTGCGCCCGTTTTACCCCCGTGGCGCGGGGTGGCAAGGGGCCTCACCCTCACGCTGTATTTCAGGGCCGTCACAGGATTTTCGCAATGCGCTGTGTTGTTTTCGATCTGGATGGGACGCTGGCCGACACGTCGGCCGATCTGCTGGCGGCAGCGAATGCCTGTCTGCCGGGGGGCGCGGTCCTGGGGCCGGGCGACGCGCTGACGGCGTTTCATGGCGGTCGGGCGATGTTGCGGCTCGGCTACACGCGGCTTGGCCGGGACTGGACCGAGGCCGATGTCGATGCGGCCTATCCCGTGCTGCTGGAGGCGTACCGGGGGGCCATCGCGGTGCACACGCAGCTTTACCCCGGCGCGATGGAGGCGGTGGAGGTGCTGAAGCGGCAGGGCTTTGCGGTGTCAATCTGCACCAACAAGCCCGAGGCGCTGGCCGAAACCCTGCTGCGCGCTCTGGGAGTGCGGGAGGTGTTCGATGCCATGATCGGCGCCGATACCCTGCCGGTGCGCAAGCCTGACCCGGCACCCTACCGGGCGGCGGTCGAGCTTGCCGGGGGGCTGGTCACCCGGTCGATGCTGGTCGGCGATACCGAGACGGATGCCAAGACCGGGGTTGCCGCGGGCGTTCCGGTGGCGCTGGTCACCTTCGGGCCGGAAGGCGCGGGGGTCAGCCGGTTTCAGCCTGCCGCCCTGCTGGACAGATACGAGGACTTGCCGGCGATGGCGGCGCGGCTTCTGGCTTAGCGTAGGTTGACGCGGTGGACTGGGGGGTTTCAGACCCTCCAGACCTCCCGTGGGATATCGTCGCAGAAAGAAAGGGGCAGGGGCATGACATCGGGCCGTTATCCCTTGGGTCGTACAGGTCGTTTCGACGGGTTTGACAGGGCATGTTGCCGCTCATACGGTCGCGGCCATGAGTGACGCCGTCGTTCCCCAGGCTGCCGGGCCGCAGGTTTCGCGCCATGCGGTGACCTTTGTGTTGATCACGGTGTTTCTGGACATGGTGGGCTTTGGCCTGATCATGCCTGTCCTCCCCGCGCTGATCGAGGAGGTGGGCGAGGTCGGGATCGACCGGGCGGCGGTAATCGGCGGCTGGATGTTTGCCGGGTTCAGCCTCGCGCAATTCGTCTTTGCACCCCTGATGGGGAACCTTGCGGACCGGTTCGGTCGGCGGCCCCTGTTGTTGCTGGCGATCTTCGGGCTGGGGATGGATTTCGTCCTGTCGGCCGTGGCCCCGACCCTGTTCTGGCTGTTCGTGGGCCGGATCTTCGCGGGGATCTGCGGCGCAAGCTGGATCATCGCCAGTGCCTTCATCGCCGATGTCACCACGCCAGAAGAACGCGCGCGGGCTTTCGGCCTGATGGGCGCAGCATTTGGGGTGGGCTTCGTCATCGGTCCAGCAATCGGCGGGCTTCTGGGTGAGCTTGGCCCCCGGGTGCCGTTCTGGGTGGCGGCGGGAATTTCGCTTTTGAACTTCGTCTACGGCTGGCTGGTGCTGCCGGAATCGCTGCCCCCGGCCAAGCGGCGGCGGTTCGAGCTTTGGCGCGCCAACCCGTTTGGCGCGTTTCGGGTCTTTGCAACCTATCCCGGCGTGCTGCCCATGGTGCTGGTGCTGGGGCTCTTTTTCTTCTCGACCTCGGTCTACCCGGCGATCTGGGCCTTCTGGGGGATTGCCAAGTTCGGCTGGTCCGAGGCGGTGGTCGGTCTGACGCTGGCGATCTTCGGGCTGATCGCGGGCGGGTTTCAGGGGTTCCTGACCGGCCCGGCAGCCGCGCGGTTCGGAGAGTGGCGGGTGGCGCTGTTCGGGATGATCTGCGCCACGCTGGTGCTGGTCGGCTATGGCATGGTCGGCAGTCTGGGCGCAGTGGTCGCGCTCATGATCCTGCACGGGCCTGAGGGGTTTGTGCACCCGCTGATGACCGCGATGCTGACCAAGCGCGTGCCCGAGGATGCGCAGGGCGAATTGCAGGGCGGCATCTCGGCAGTGATGAATGTGGCGATGCTGTTCGGCACAGTGTTCTTTGCGTTCCTGTTCGGGCATTTCATGGCCGAGGGGCGCAACTGGCAATCGCCCGACGTGGCCTATCTTGTGGCGGGGGGGTGTATGGCGATAACCACCCTGATGTTTGCGGTGTTGAAGCGGGCGGAGAAGGCATGAGCGAACGGTTTGGCGGCAGTTTCACCCAGCAAGAGCCGATCCCCGAGGCGGGGATTGAGGCGGCGATGGCGGTGCTGCGGCATGGACGGCTCCACCGCTATAACACCGCGCCGGGCGAAGTGGCGGAAACCGTGCTGCTGGAGGAGGAATTCGCCGCCTATGTGGGGGCCAGGTATTGCCTCGGGCTCGCCTCTGGCGGGGCGGCGATGGCCTGCGCGCTCAGGGCCTTGCAGGTGCAACCCGGCGATCCGGTGCTGTCGAACGCCTTCACGCTGGCGCCGGTGCCGGGGGCGATTGCCAGCCTTGGCGCGCGCCCGGTCTTTGTCGAGGTGACGGAAGACCTGACCATCGACCTTGCGCATCTGGAGGCGCAGGCCATGGCCTCGGGGGCGAAGGTTCTCCTCCTCAGCCACATGCGCGGGCATGTCTGCGACATGGAGGCTTTGGTTACCCTGTGCGACCGGCTGGGCGTGCGGGTGGTCGAGGATTGCGCGCATACGATGGGCGCTGCGTGGAAAGGTGTGCCATCGGGCCGGCATGGGGCTATCGGCTGTTATTCGACGCAGACCTATAAGCATATGAATTCGGGTGAGGGCGGGTTTCTGGTCACCGATGATGCCGAACTGGCCGCGCGGGCGATTTTGCTGTCAGGGTCCTACATGCTTTACGCCCGCCATCGCGCGGCCCCGGGGCCTGAGGTGTTCGAGGCGCTGAAGCTGGATGTCCCCAATGTCTCCAGCCGGATGGACAATCTGCGCGCGGCGATCCTGCGACCGCAGATCGCGATGCTGGATGACCGCCGCGCGCGCTGGCGGGTCCTCTATCAGGCGATGGAGGCAGGGCTGGCCGGGGTGCCGGGGCTGCGGCTGATCCCGCGGCCGCAGGTGGAAGACTATGTCGGGTCAAGTTTCCAGTTCCTGCTGCCGGGCTGGGACGGCGCGCGGGTTGCAGCACTTGTGGCGGCAGCAGCGGCGCGGGGGGTCGAGCTGAAATGGTTCGGCGCCGCCGACCCGCTGGGCTTTACCAGCCGCTACGCCCATTGGCGCTATGCCGCCCCCGAGGCCTTGCCGCAGACCGACCGCATCCTTGCCGGGCTGATCGACATGCGCCTGCCCCTGACCTTCACCCCCGAGGATGTGGCGCTGATCGCCCGCATTCTGGCAGATGAAGTGACCAAGGCCACCAAGGCGGGGACGCCAGCCCAGGTGGCAGCCCCGGTCGCAGTCCCGGCGGCGGACTAGGGCTGTGGCGCGGCTGCTTCGCCCGGCGCGTGCCCCCGGACCGGTGACGCGGCTTCTGCAGCGGCTGGTGTCGCCGCGCTTCTACCTCAAGACCGCCATGACGGCGCTGGTGCTGGGCCTGATCCTGGTGCCCACTGTGGCCGATCTGGTAAACGCCGCGCTGAAACCGGTCTCGGGTGAGGGTGAAACCTGCCGGATCCTGCGGGTGATCGACGGTGATACCGTGTCGCTGATGTGCCCGGAGGAGGGGTTGGAAAGCGCGCGCCTGATGGGCTTTGACACGCCCGAGAAATACGCGCCCCAATGCCTGTCCGAATTCATTGCGGCGGAACGGGCCAGCTGGGCTCTGCGCACGATGATCCAGAAGGCCGACCAGCTGGCGATCACCCGCGACGGCACGGACCGGTTTGGCCGGGCGCTTGTCCGGCTGGAACTGGACGGCGTCGACGTGGCGCGGCTGATGGTGCGGGCGGGACATGCCCGCATCAACACTGGTGGCCCCCGTGGGAGCTGGTGCTGATGCGGATCCTGCGGCAGGGGCCATTGTCGATCGAGGTGGAACTGGCGGACCTGTCCGTCATCATGCTGTCGGATGGCGAGACGGGGATGCCGCCTGCGCATCTGCGCGGACCTGACGGCGCCGCGCTGCCTGCCGATGACCTTGCCGGCGCGGATCTGGTGGCAGGCAAGCTGCGCCTGCCGGTGCGCGCCTTCGTGGTGCGGGGTCCGGCGGGCTGTCTCCTGATCGACAGCGGGGCAGGGCGGGCCTGGCACCCGACGCTGGGCCGACTGCCAGCCGCGATGGTTGAGGCCGGGGTAGGCCCGAACGAAGTGACCGACATCGCCTTGACCCATACCCATATCGATCATCTTGGCGGGCTTGTGGGTGACGACGGCGGTCTGGCCTTCCCCAATGCCCGCCGGGTGCTGGTCGCAACCGAAGAGCTGTCCGCGTTCCGCAACACCCCCCGCATGATCCCGGTGCTGCCAAGGGTCATTCCGCTGGAACAGGGGGATGGGCCGATGCGGGGTGTCACCGCGATCAATGCGCCGGGCCATTCCCCGGGCCATATGGCCTTTCTGGTCGACGGCCGGCTCCTGATCTGGGGCGACCTCGTCCATCACGCCGCCCTCCAGTTTCCCCGGCCCGAGATCACCTGGACCTTCGACGAAGACCCCGCGCAAGCCCGGGCCAGCCGGATCGCCCTGATGGAACAGTCGGTCGAGGCTGGCTGGCTGGTCGCAGGGGCGCATCTGCCGTTTTCCGGGATCGGCAGGATCTCACGCCAAGGCGACGGCTATGCCTTCCACCCCATCACGCGGGGCGCCTGACTCAAACACAGGCAAAACGGGCTCCACCAGAACAGAGCGGCGTTCCGCCGCACGTCCTTTGTCTCGCCTCTGAACAACTGCGCCAACCGGCTCGGGATCGGGCAGGCGTGTCGCCCTCAAACCCTCCGGGTGGGGTCACAAGCAAAACCTGATCGCTTGCTCTTTGCCAAATACTCCCCGGGGGTTTGGGGGCAGGATGCCCCCATCAGCCGAGGCAGAGCGCGCAAGCGCGAGGCCGAGACAAAAGGCTTGCGGCGGAACGCCGCGCTGCAAGATTACCGCGGGCTGGTCACTGCGGATAGGGTGAGGTTCCGCCAAGGCTGGCGTTGGTGTGGTCGATCAGCACGGCACAAAGGCAGGCCGCATCCGTGCAGGCGTCACGGGCGGCCAGAAAATCGGCATCGCGCGGCGGGGAATAAAGGTCAACCTCCTGACCTGTCGCGTTTTCCAGCGCATAGACCCAGGCCAGATCATCCAGCCGCCCCATGCGCCACAGGTCGTCCTCCGGTGTCTCGGCGGCAGTGCACATCAGTTGGTGTGCGGCCACCGTAGGCATGTCGCAGCCGATGTCGGACAGCACCAACCCATAGCGGCCCTCCAGATCGGCAATGCGCGCCTCGACGCCGGCAAGGTCGATACCGCAGCTGGCCGCCTGCAGCGGCAAGGCGGGCAGGGCGCAAAGCAGGAAAGCAAGACGGGTCCGCATGGCAGGTCCTTTCACAGGGTCCGTTTGGCAAGTCAGGGCGCTGCCTCAGGCGCCAACACAAGTCCCGATCGCCCCTTCGGTCAAGGTGGGAAGAACCGCCCCCCCTCTTGCCATGCCTGCCCATGCCCGCCGCATTTTCTGCATCTGCAAAGTGGCCTTTTCCCCCTGCCTTCGGTTGACCCTGACCGGGGGGCGGAGTAAACGGGCGCAGAGATCAAGCGGTCCGGTTCGAGTCCGCACGCTCGCGTGTCGCCAGCATCAAGGAGCCCCTCGTGGATCTGCTTCTCCGAGAGTATCTTCCCATACTCATTCTTCTGGCCATCGCCATCGGTCTGGGCCTAGTGCTGATCCTGGCGGCTGCCGTCCTCGCCGTGCGCAATCCTGACCCCGAGAAGGTGAGCGCCTACGAATGCGGCTTCAACGCCTTTGACGACGCGCGGATGAAGTTTGACGTGCGGTTCTACCTCGTGTCGATCCTGTTCATCATCTTCGACCTTGAAGTTGCGTTCCTGTTCCCCTGGGCTGTCGCCTTTGGTGAAATCAGCATGGCGGCCTTCTGGTCGATGATGCTGTTCCTTGGCGTGCTGACCATCGGTTTTGCCTATGAATGGAAGAAGGGGGCCCTGGAATGGGAGTGATGACCGGTGCCAATACGGCGGGCGGCGACCATGACGTTGCCGTGCAATCCCTGAACCGGGAACTGGCCGACAAGGGGTTCCTCCTCACCTCGACCGAAGACATCATCAACTGGGCCCGGATCGGGTCCCTGCACTGGATGACCTTCGGCCTTGCCTGCTGCGCGGTCGAGATGATGCACACCTCGATGCCGCGCTATGATCTGGAACGCTTTGGCACCGCGCCGCGCGCCAGCCCTCGCCAGTCGGACCTGATGATCGTGGCGGGCACGCTGACCAACAAGATGGCCCCGGCCCTGCGCAAGGTCTATGACCAGATGCCGGAACCGCGCTATGTGATCTCGATGGGCTCCTGCGCCAATGGCGGGGGGTACTACCACTACTCCTACAGCGTCGTGCGCGGCTGTGATCGGATCGTTCCGGTCGACATCTACGTTCCCGGCTGCCCGCCCACGGCCGAGGCGCTGCTTTATGGTATCCTGCAGTTGCAGCGGAAAATCCGCCGCACCGGCACCTTGGTGAGGTAGAAGATGAGCGAAGCCCTGCAAGAACTGGCCGCGCTTATCGGGTTGAAACAGCCCGAGGCTGTGCAATCCTCAGCCGTCGCCTTTGGCGAGTTGACGCTGGTGGTGAACCTGCCAAACCTTGTGTCGCTGGTCGAATTCCTGCGCGAAGATCCCGCCTGCCGCTTCACCAGCCTGGTCGACATCACGGCCATCGACCTGCCGGAACGCAGCGCGCGGTTTGATGTGGTCTACCACTTCCTGTCGATGTACCGGAACCACCGCATCCGCCTGAAGGTCGCCGTGGCCGAGACGGACATGGTGCCGTCGCTGGTCGATCTGCACCCCAGCGCCAACTGGTTCGAGCGTGAGGTGTTCGACATGTTCGGCATCCTGTTCAGCGGCCACCCCGACCTGCGGCGCATCCTGACGGACTACGGCTTCCGGGGCTATCCGCTGCGCAAGGACTTTCCGACCACCGGCTATACCGAGGTCCGCTATGACGAGGCGCTGAAGCGGGTGGTCTATGAACCGGTGAAGCTGGTTCAGGAATACCGGCAGTTCGACTTCATGTCCCCGTGGGAGGGGGCGGATTACATTCTTCCGGGGGATGACAAGTCGCGGGCCGGCGCACCGGGAGAGAAGCCATGATGGACGGCGATATCCGCGTGAACACCTATGACGACGGCTCGACCGATTTCGAGACCGGCGAACAGCGCATCCGCAACTTCAACATCAACTTCGGCCCCCAGCATCCGGCGGCGCATGGCGTGCTGCGGCTGGTGCTGGAGCTGGACGGCGAGATTGTCGAACGCTGCGATCCGCATATCGGCCTTTTGCACCGCGGCACCGAAAAGCTGATGGAGTCGCGCACCTATCTGCAGAACCTGCCGTACTTCGACCGGCTGGATTATGTCGCGCCGATGAATCAGGAACACGCCTGGTGTCTGGCGATCGAACGGCTGACCGGCACGATAGTGCCGCGCCGGGCCAGCCTGATCCGGGTGCTTTACAGCGAAATCGGCCGGGTGCTGAACCACCTTCTGAACGTGACAACCCAAGCCATGGACGTGGGCGCGCTGACGCCGCCGCTTTGGGGCTTTGAGGAACGCGAAAAGCTGATGGTGTTCTACGAACGGGCCTGCGGCGCGCGGCTGCACGCGGCCTATTTCCGGCCCGGCGGCGTGCACGTGGACCTGCCCGATCAGCTGGTTGAGGATATCGACCTATGGGCAGTGGAATTCCCCCGCGTGCTGGACGACATCGACGGGCTTCTCACCGAAAACCGCATCTTCAAGCAGCGCAATGCCGATATCGGCATCGTCACCGAAGCGGATATCCAGAAATGGGGCTATTCCGGCGTGATGGTGCGGGGCTCCGGCCTTGCCTGGGACCTGCGCCGCGCGCAGCCCTATGAATGCTACGACGAATTCGACTTCCAGATCCCCGTCGGCAAGAACGGTGACTGCTATGACCGCTACCTCTGCCGGATGGAGGAGATGCGCCAGTCGACCAGCATCATCCGTCAGGCCTGCGCCAAGTTGCGGGTCGAAAAGGGCGACGTGCTGGCCCGTGGCAAGATCACCCCGCCAAAACGCGGCGAGATGAAGACCTCGATGGAGGCGCTCATCCATCACTTCAAGCTTTACACCGAAGGCTTCCACGTCCCCGCGGGTGAGGTTTATGCCGCGGTTGAGGCACCGAAGGGCGAATTTGGCGTCTATCTGGTGGCCGATGGCACCAACAAGCCCTACCGCGCCAAGATCCGCGCGCCGGGGTTCCTGCACCTGCAGTCGATGGACTATATCTGCAAGGGCCACCAGCTGGCCGACGTCAGTGCCATCATCGGCACGATGGACGTCGTCTTTGGGGAGATCGACCGGTGATCGCCGCCTTCTCGATCGCTCCGGTCGTGGTGCTGATCCTTCTGTCATCGCAGCCTGTGCTTCTGCCGGCTATTGTCGGCGCAATGATGGGTGCGGCCTGATGCGCGGCCTTACCCAGATCGTCACGGCCGCGCTGATTGCCTCCCAGATGGCGGAGCGTTGCGCATGACGCTGGCTGTCCTGACCATGGTCTGCGGGGTGATCACGCTGGGGATCCTTGCCGTCATGGCAACGGCCTTCTGGGCCAGCCCGGAGCGTGGGTTGCAGCTGACCACCCACCGGGTTGACCTTCTGCCGCGCGTGATGGCCGGGCGCTACACCGCCTTTGCCTTGCTGGCCATCTTTGCGCTTGTGCAGGGGGACGCCGCCCTCTTTGCCGCCTTTTTCGCCATCTGCGCCTTCATGGGCTTTGCCGATGGCCTGATCTATGCCCGTGCCGGGCTTCCGCATATGAAACACACGCTCTCGGGGGTATTGTCGGTGATCGCGTTTGGCGTCGCCATGGCAAACCTGCTGGTCGAGAAAGGGTCCTGATGCTTCGTCGACTTCACCCACAGCAGCCCGCCTCGTTTGCCTTCACGCCGGCAAACTTGGCCTGGGCACAGGGCCAGATCTCCAAATACCCCGAGGGTCGGCAGGCCAGCGCGATCATCCCGCTTCTGTGGCGCGCGCAAGAGCAGGAGGGGTGGCTGTCCCGCCCCGCCATCGAACATGTCGCCGAAATGCTGGGCATGGCCTATATCCGCGCGCTGGAAGTCGCGACCTTCTACTTCATGTTCCAGCTGCAGCCGGTGGGCAGCGTCGCCCATATCCAGATCTGCGGCACGACCAGCTGCATGATCTGCGGGGCCGAGGATCTGGTGGCCGTCTGCAAGGAATTGATCGCGAAGCAGCCCCATGCCCTGTCCGCCGATGGCAAGTTCAGCTGGGAAGAGGTGGAATGTCTGGGCGCCTGCGCCAATGCGCCAATGGCCCAGATCGGCAAGGACTATTACGAGGATCTGACGCCCGACGGGTTGCGCAAGCTGATCGCCCGGTTTTCCAAGGGCGAAGTGCCGCTGCCGGGTTCGGAAATCGGGCGCTATGCTGCGGAACCGCTAGGGGGGCTGACCAGCCTGACCGAATACGAAAAAGGCCGGAATCCCTACAACGCCAGCGTTCAGGCGGCGGTGGACCTTGGCGATACCGTCAAACGCATCGACGGAACCGAAGTGCCGCTGACAACGCCCTGGCTTGGCAAGGCCGCCCCGGCAAAACCGGCGCGCGGCAAGGCCAAGGAAGCCAAACCCGCCGCAGGCCTTCCCGCCGATGCAACCGGGGTGACGGTGCAGGAAGCCCCCGCCGTGTCGACCGGCAAGCCCGAGGCTGACGGCAATGCGCCAGAGGCCACCCCCGCCGCGACCCCAGAGGCGAAGACCCGCACCAGGACACCCAAGGCAACCGACACGGCCGCCCCGACGGCCAGCAAGCCGCGCCCGAAGAAGGCGTAGGCAAGACCCGAAAAGACGTAAGGAAGCAAGGACACGGCAACACGGCAACCACGCCCGAAAAGGGCAAGTAAGGGAGAGGGACGGAAAATGCGCAAGGCTGAGAACATGAATGCCCCGATGCTTGCGGGATGGATCATAGGCGCCGCTGCCGGTCTGGTGGCTTTTGGCGTGCTGGTCGTTGTCGGCAAGTTCGATCTGTTTCCCGCGGCTGCCTTGGGCGGCGGCGTTGCGGCGGTTGCCGGTCTGGTCCTTGGCATGCCTTGGGGCGCCTCGGCCCCCGCGCCGATGCCTGCCGCCAAGGCCCCTGCGGCCAAGCCTTCCGCAGCCCCGGTTGCCGAGGCCGTCGTGGCGCCCGCCGCGTTCGTGTCGGCCCCGGTTGCGGCTGCCAGCGCAGGTCCGCTGCGCCTGAAAGCCGCCCGCGCGGGTGTGGCCGACGACCTGAAGGAAATCGAAGGCATCGGCCCGGCGATGGAAAAGCTGGTCAACGAACTGGGCTTTTACCACTTCGACCAGATCGCCAGCTGGTCTGACGCCGACGTGGCGCTGGTGGATGCCGAGATGAAGGGTTTCAAGGGTCGCATCACCCGCGACAAGTGGGTGGCGCAGGCCAAGATCATCGTAACCGAAGGGCTTGAGGCGTTCCGCGAACGCGCCAAGACCAACAACTACTAAGGGCCCATGGTGGACCAGCGTCCCGATCCAGCCGAGGTGAAGCGTGCCGCGCAGGCTCGGCTGGTCGCCATCGTCCTTGCTGCGACGATGGTGCTTTGGATGGGGGCGCAATGGCTGGGCGGGCAGATGGGATGGGAAACGCGCTTTGTGTTTCTTTTCGACTTTGCCGCATTGGCCGCATTCCTTTGGGCCATGGTGGTGACGTATCAAATCTGGCGTGGACGCCAGAGTTAGGAAGACTGTGATGCTCAAGGATCAGGACCGCATTTTCACCAACCTCTACGGGATGCATGACCGCAGCCTGAAGGGCGCCATGAAGCGCGGGCATTGGAACGGCACGGCCGACATCATCAAGCGCGGCCGGGATATGATCATCGAGCAGGTCAAGGCCTCGGGCCTGCGCGGCCGGGGCGGGGCAGGCTTTCCGACCGGCCTCAAGTGGTCGTTCATGCCCAAGCAGTCGGACGGGCGGCCCAGCTATCTGGTGATCAACGCCGACGAATCCGAACCCGGCACCTGCAAGGACCGGGAGATCATGCGGCACGACCCGCATACGCTGATCGAAGGCGCGCTGATTGCCAGCTTCGCGATGAATGCCAACGCCTGCTACATCTACATCCGCGGCGAATACATCCGTGAGCGTGAGGCGCTGCAGGCCGCGATCGACGAATGCTATGACGCGGGGCTGCTGGGCAAGAACGCCGCGAAATCCGGCTGGGACTTCGACTGCTACCTGCACCACGGTGCGGGGGCCTATATCTGCGGTGAAGAAACGGCGCTGCTGGAAAGCCTGGAAGGCAAGAAGGGCATGCCCCGGATGAAGCCGCCGTTTCCGGCAGGCTCCGGCCTTTACGGCTGCCCGACCACGGTGAACAACGTCGAATCCATCGCCGTCGTCCCCACGATCCTGCGCCGGGGGCCGGAATGGTTTGCCGGCTTTGGTCGGCCCAACAACACCGGGACCAAACTTTTCGGCATCTCCGGCCATGTGATGAAGCCATGCGTCGTCGAGGAATCGATGTCGATCCCGCTGAAGGAACTGCTGGAACGCCACTGTGGCGGGGTCCGGGGCGGCTGGGACAACATCAAGGCGGTGATCCCCGGCGGGTCCTCGGTGCCGCTCCTCACCAAGGCACAATGCGACGACGCGATCATGGATTTCGACTGGCTGCGCGAGCAGCGGTCGGGCCTTGGCACGGCGGCGGTGATCGTGATGGACCAGTCCACCGACGTCATCAAGGCGATCTGGCGGCTGTCGAAGTTCTACAAGCACGAAAGCTGCGGCCAGTGCACCCCCTGCCGTGAAGGCACCGGCTGGATGATGCGCGTGATGGACCGTCTGGTCCGCGGCGAGGCCGAGGTTGAAGAGATCGACATGCTGCTGTCGGTGACCAAGCAGGTCGAAGGCCACACCATCTGCGCCCTTGGCGACGCTGCCGCCTGGCCGATCCAGGGCCTGATCCGCGCCTTCCGCGATGAAATCGAGGACCGGATCAAGGCCAAGCGCACCGGCCGCGTCAGCGCCGTCGCGGCGGAGTAGGCATGCAAGTCGGCTCTCTCCTGTCTGAACTCAGGGCACGGTATCTGGCACCTTCGCTGCTCCGTCGCTTTACGCATGACGGAGAACGCCCCGACACGCGCAGGCCTGCGACCGTGTTCGAAGACCTGTTCTGGACGCATGACGGGCCGGTTGTCGACAAATGGCATCACTACCTGCCGCTGTACGACAGGTATCTGACCCCTTGGCGCAACACGCCGGTGCGGATGCTGGAAATCGGTGTCAGCCGTGGCGGGTCGCTTAAGATGTGGCGCAAGTATTTTGGCCCGGACGCCGTGATTTTCGGCATCGACATCGACCCCCGCTGCGCCCGCCTGAACGGCGACGCAGGGCAGGTCCGGATCGGATCGCAGGACAACCCGAAGTTCCTGAAACAGGTCGTCGCCGAAATGGGCGGTGTCGACATCGTGCTGGACGACGGCAGCCACGTATCGGCCCATATCCGCGCCAGTCTGGACACGCTGTTTCCGATGCTGGCGGACGGCGGCCTCTACATGATCGAGGATCTGCACGCCTGCTACTGGGCGCCCTTCGGCGGGGGGTATCGGCGGCCGGGCAGCTTTGTCGAAACCGTCAAGACGATGATCGACGACATGCACCACTGGTACCATGACCAGGGTGAAAGGATCGGCGCGACGGCGGGTTCCCTCGCGGCGATCCACGCCCATGACAGCATCGTGGTCCTTGAAAAGACAACCGTTGCCCCGCCGCGCCGCAGCCAAAGGGGGCGGGCATGACCGTGGCTTTGCATCCGCCCCTCGGCCAGCGGCGGCTGACGCCGGTTGCCTTGACGCTCGCCCTCCTGGCCTCGGGCTGCGTTGCCGGGCAGGAACCGCCTGTGGCGTCTTCTGACCCGGTGCGCGTCACCAATGCGGGGCAGCCGTTCCAGATGTGGGACGGTGCCGCCGCGCGCAAGGCTGCTGACGCCCAGTGCGGCCCGCGTGGCGTGCGTGCGTCACTCTACGACCGCTTTGATCGGGCCACCGGCGCTTGGGTCTATCCGGGGGGCTGCGCATGACAAGTGCCGTCACCTTCGGTCACAAACCGCTGATGAATGCCGTTTGTCATGGCATATCAAAGGGGTTCTCCCCCATCTCTGCGGCAGTTTCAGCCAAGGAGGCCTTCATGAAACGCTTCACCCTGACCCTTGCAGCGCTGGCCATTGCCGCGCCGGCCTATGCACTGGTGCCGATCAACGAAGAACCGGTGATCGTCGAAACCCTGTTGCAGGGCTTTATCGGCGACGCCATCGACGACAACTGCCCAACGCTTGAGGCCCGCAAACTGCGCGCCCTGTCCGAACTGACCAAGCTGCGCGACTATGCCTTGAAGCAGGGCTACTCGGCCTCGGAAGTCCGCGCCTTCGTCACCTCGAAGGAAGAAAAGGCCAAGGGCAAGGCGATTGCCGCCGAACGCCTCAAGGAACGCGGGGCTGAACCCGGCAACCCCGACGCCTATTGCGCCATCGGCGAGGAAGAGATCGCCAAGGACAGTCTGATCGGACAATTGCTGAGGTCGACGAAATGATCCAACCGCCCGGGCATCATCTGGCCGAGTTGAACGTGGGGCGCCTTCTGGCCCCCACCGACGACCCGCGCGTGGCCGAATTCATGGCCGCCCTTGACCGGGTGAACGGCATGGGCAAACGGATGCCGGGCTTTGTCTGGATGATGGAAGGCTCGGGCGAACCGGGCACGGGGAACACCGAGGCGAAGATTGGCGGCGACCCGCAATATGTGTCGAACCTGACGGTCTGGAAAAGCGTGGAGACGCTGGAACATTTCGTCTGGAACACCGTCCACCGCACGTTCTATGAGCGGCGGCAGGAATGGTTCGAGGTGCTGGGGAAGATGCATTTCGTCATGTGGTGGGTGCCCGCAGGCCACCGCCCCACACTGGACGAGGCATTGGAACGGTTGGAGCATCTGCGCGCCCATGGCGACAGCGACCATGCCTTTGGGTGGAAATATCTGAAAGACGCGCAGCTGTGGAAAACCCACGGCTGCGCGCAAATGGCGGCGGAGTGACGGGCATGTGCTACGGCAATCTCGACCCGAAATACATGATGCGCGACATCGAAGCGCGTGTGAAACACCTGTCATATGAACAGGATACGATGAAACAGGCAGCCCCCGCGCGCCATGCCGGGGTGTTCGCCCGGCTGCGGCTTGCGCTTCGCGGGCTGCTGCGGAAGGACCGGGCCCATGTCTAACCTCAAGAAAATCAGCATCGACGGGATCGAGGTCGAAGTTGATGGCGCGATGACCATCATTCAGGCTGCGGAAGTGGCCGGGGTGGAAATCCCTCGCTTTTGCTACCACGAACGGCTGACCATCGCCGGGAACTGCCGGATGTGTCTGGTCGAGGTTGTTGGCGGCCCGCCAAAGCCCGCCGCAAGCTGCGCGATGCAGGTCAAGGACCTCCGCCCCGGCCCGAACGGTGAGGCTCCGGTCGTCAAGACCAAGTCGCCCATGGTCAAGAAGGCCCGCGAAGGGGTGATGGAGTTTCTGCTGATCAACCACCCGCTCGACTGCCCGATCTGCGATCAGGGCGGCGAATGTGACCTGCAGGATCAGGCCATGGCCTACGGCGTGGACTTCAGCCGCTTCCGCGAACCGAAGCGCGCGACCGAAGACCTGAACCTTGGCCCCTTGGTCGCCACCACGATGACCCGCTGCATCAGCTGCACCCGTTGCGTGCGCTTCACCACCGAAGTCGCCGGGATCACCCAGATGGGCCAGACCGGGCGCGGAGAAGACAGTGAAATTACCAGCTATCTGAACATGACGCTGGATTCGAACCTGCAGGGCAACATCATCGACCTGTGCCCTGTTGGCGCGCTGACGTCGAAGCCCTACGCCTTCACCGCCCGCCCGTGGGAACTGACCAAGACCGAAACCATCGACGTGATGGACGCGCTTGGGTCCAACATTCGTGTTGATGCCAAGGGCCGCGAAGTCATGCGCATCCTGCCGCGCAACCATGACGGAGTGAATGAGGAATGGATCAGCGACAAGACCCGCTTTGTCTGGGATGGCCTGCGCCGCCAGCGGCTTGACACGCCCTATGTCCGTGAAAATGGCAAACTGCGCAAAGCGGGCTGGGCCGAAGCGCTGACCAAGGCCGCCGCCGCCATGAAGGGCAAGAAGATTGCCGCACTGGTGGGTGATCTTGCCCCGGTTGAGGCGGTCTATTCCCTGAAAACCCTGGTTGAAGGCCTTGGCGGCCATGTCGAATGCCGGACCGACGGCGCAAAGCTGCCCGCTGGCAACCGCAGTGGCTATGTCGGCACGGCGACAATCGAAGATATCGACAGTGCCAAGATGATCCAGCTGATCGGCACCAACCCGCGGGTTGAAGCGCCCGTCCTGAACGCCCGCATCCGCAAGGCCTGGGCCAATGGCGCGGTGATCGGGCTCGTGGGTGAGGCGGTTGATCTGACCTATGACTACGCCCATGTCGGCACCGACCGCGCGACCCTGGAAAAGCTGTCCTCGCAAACGATCAGCGACGAAACGAAGGCCAAGCCGACACTGGTGATCGTCGGCCAAGGTGCCATCAACGAAGCGGATGGCGCGGCTGTGCTGGCCCATGCCATGAAGCTGGCCGAAAACTCGAACTCCAAACTCCTGATCCTGCACACCGCCGCCAGCCGTGTGGGTGCGATGGACGTGGGCGCTGTGACCGAGGGCGGCCTTGCAGCGGCCACCGACGGGGCCGAGGTGATCTACAACCTTGGTGCCGACGAGGTCGACATCGCGGCAGGGCCCTTCGTCATCTATCAGGGCAGCCACGGCGACCGGGGCGCCTCGCGCGCCGACATCATCCTGCCGGGTGCCGCGTGGACGGAAGAAAACGGCCTGTTCGTCAACACCGAAGGCCGCCCGCAACTGGCCCTTCGTGCTGGCTTTGCGCCGGGCGAGGCCAAGGAAAACTGGGCCATCCTGCGCGCCTTGTCGGCGGAACTGGACGCGACCCTGCCATGGGACAGCCTTGCAGGGCTGCGGTCGGCGCTTGTGAAAGCACATCCGCATCTGGGCCGGGTGGATGAGGTTGCACCGAACCCGCCAAGCCCGTTGGAGATGAAGCCGCTGGGCAAGGCTGATTTCCGTAATGCGATCAAGGACTTCTACCTGACCAATCCCATCGCCCGCGCGTCATCCGTCATGGGCGAACTCTCCGCGATGGCCAAGGGTCGGGCGGCACAGCCCCTTGCGGCGGAGTAGCCTGATGCACCACCCGCTGACCCTCTTGGCAACACTTGGCACCGCGACAGTGGCGCTCGGGGGTTGCGCGCCGGCGGGAGAGGTGACAGACGGTCGCGGCCAGCCGGTCTATGAGGGGGTTTCGACCATCCTGCTTGACGAGGGCCTTGTCAGTCTGACCGTCGCGATGCGCGGCACGAAGGACAGGGGTGATGTCGAAGCCTACGGTCGCTGTGCTGCAGCGCAGTATGCGCTTGATGAAGGGTATGGGTTCGCGCGTCAGGTGCGGACCATCGTGAAGAAGGATGGTCAGACATGGGTCGGAGATGCGGTCTATCTTCTTTCGACCAGCCTGCCCGAGGGCTTGCACACGATCGACACCGAACAGGCGGTGACAGACTGTGCGACGCTTGGAATACCGACGGTTTGAAGTGAGGGGCTGAGATGGACGGGTTTCTTTCCACGGGGTTCGGAACGGTCGTGCTGATTGCGGCACAGGCCCTTCTGATCGTGGCCTTCGTGATGATCAGCCTGCTGTTCCTGGTCTACGGTGACCGCAAGGTCTGGGCCGCCGTCCAGATGCGCCGGGGGCCAAACGTGGTTGGCCCCTTCGGCCTGCTGCAATCGGTGGCCGACGCTCTGAAATATGTGGTCAAGGAAATCGTCATCCCGGCTGGCGTTGACCGCCCGGTGTTTTTCCTTGCCCCGATGCTGTCCTTCGTGCTGGCGATCCTTGCCTGGGCCGTGATCCCCTTCGACAGCGGCTGGGTGCTGGCTAACATCAACGTCGCACTGCTGTTCGTCTTTGCCGTCTCCTCGCTTGAGGTGTACGGCGTGATCATGGGCGGTTGGGCCTCGAACTCGAAATACGCCTTCCTTGGGTCCCTCCGGTCTGCCGCGCAGATGATCAGCTACGAAGTGTCGCTGGGCCTGATCATCATCGGCGTCATCATCTCGACCGGGGCGATGAACTTCTCGGCTATCGTGGCGGCACAAGACGGCGACTGGGGCCTGTTCAACTGGTACTGGCTGCCGCATTTCCCGATGGTCTTCCTGTTCTTCATCAGCGCCCTCGCCGAAACCAACCGCCCGCCCTTCGACCTTCCGGAAGCGGAATCCGAACTCGTCGCCGGGTTCATGGTGGAATACTCGTCCACCCCCTACCTTCTGTTCATGGCTGGCGAATACATCGCCATCTTCCTGATGTGCGCGCTGATGTCGCTGCTGTTCTTCGGCGGCTGGCTGTCACCGATCCCCGGCCTGCCCGACGGCTGGTGGTGGATGGTCGCCAAGATGTGGCTGTTCTTCTTCATGTTCGCCATGGTGAAGGCCATCGTGCCCCGCTACCGCTATGACCAGCTGATGCGGATCGGCTGGAAAGTGTTCCTGCCGCTGTCCCTTGGCTGGGTCGTGCTGGTGGCGTTCCTTGCAAAGTTTGAAGTGCTGGGTGGGTTCTGGGCCCGCTGGGCGATTGGAGGCTGATGATGTCCAACATCGACTGGAACCGCGCGACCCGCTATTTCCTGCTGATGGATTTCATCAAGGGCTTCGGCCTTGGCATGAAATACTTCTTCGCGCCGAAAACCACGCTGAACTACCCGCATGAGAAGGGCCCGCTGTCGCCCCGCTTCCGCGGCGAACACGCGCTGCGCCGCTACCCGAACGGTGAGGAACGCTGCATCGCCTGCAAGCTCTGCGAAGCCGTCTGCCCGGCCCAAGCCATCACCATTGACGCCGAACCGCGTGAGGACGGCAGCCGCCGCACCACGCGCTACGACATCGACATGACCAAATGCATCTACTGCGGCTTCTGCCAGGAGGCGTGCCCGGTCGATGCCATCGTCGAAGGCCCGAACTTCGAATTCGCGACCGAGACGCGGGAAGAGCTGTTCTACACCAAGGAAAAGCTTCTGGAAAACGGCGACCGCTGGGAAGCCGAGATTGCCCGCAACCTTGAAATCGACGCGCCCTACAGGTGACCCCATGACCGACGATTTCGCCAAGATGTTTGCCGCGATGATGGAGCAGGGCCAGAAGATGGCCCAGGCCTTCGCTCCGGCCATGGAAAACGTTGACGTCAAGGCGTTTGAAAAGCTGTTCCCGGCGATGCCGAAGGAACTTCTGGAAATGTGGTTCGGCAAGACCTTCAACCCCGAAGGCCTTGATGCGCGCACCCGCTTTCTGGTGACCATCGCCGCCCAGACCGTGCTTGGCCCCTTGGGTGAACCGCAGCTGCGCATCACCATCAAGAACGCCCTTGCCGCCGGCGCCACGAAACGCGAAGTGGCCGAGGTGATCTGGCAGATGTCGATGTTTGCCGGTGTGCCGTCGATGCAAAAGGCGCTGGAAATCGCGCAAGGCGTCTTCGCCGAAACCGCCGATACCAACGGGGAGAAAGACGCATGACCGCAGCCGAATTTGCCTTCTACGTCTTTGCAGTCGTCACTGTGACCGCGGGCCTGATGGTCACCATCAGCCGCAACCCGGTGCATTCGGTGCTGTGGCTGATCCTCACCTTCCTGTCCACCTCTGGCCTCTTCGTGCTTCTGGGCGCTGAATTCGTGGCCATGCTCCTCATCATCGTCTACGTCGGCGCCGTGGCGGTGCTGTTCCTCTTCGTCGTCATGATGCTGGACATCGACTTTGCCGCGCTGAAGGGCGAACTGGCCCGCTACATGCCCTTGGGCCTCTTGATCGGGGTCATCCTGCTGATGCAGATCGCCATCGGTGTCGGCGTCTGGCAAGTCTCGCCCGAGGCTGAGGCGCTGCGTCAGGCCGTCGCCCCGGCGGCGGATCAGGTGGAAAACACCCGCGCCATCGGGCTTTTGCTTTATGACCGCTACTTCCTTCTGTTCCAGCTGTCCGGCCTGATCCTGCTGGTTGCGATGATCGGGGCGATCCTGCTGACCCTGCGGCACCGTAAGGACATCAAGCGCCAGAACGTGCTGCAGCAGATGTGGCGCGATCCGGCCAAGGCGATGGAACTCAAGGACGTCAAACCGGGGCAGGGGCTGTAACGCATGCGCAGCTTTCTGGCCATCGCAGTTCTGGTGACGGGGGGGCAGGCCCTTGCGCTGACACCTCCGCCGCCCTGCGAAGGCAGCGAGTCCGGGATGCAAATCTATGGCCTGCAGGTGCTCGATCCCGATACCGGCGCGAGTGGCGTCACGGTCGAGAGTTATCAGGTTTCCATGAAGCCCGATTCCTCGCCCGAAGGGGTGTATCGGCAAGTGCCGCCACCGGTTGATGCGCTGGACGGGTTCTTTGGCGTTCGGGTGACCCACTGCCCCAGCGGGACCTTTCACGCCATCAACACGGGACAAGGACCTGAAACGGTGGCCGCGTCCCTTGCCGCGACCGAATTCCTGCGTGACCGGGTCAAGGACGGCAAGCTGGTCGGCCGGGGTGATCTGGCGTCGGCGGTCCGCGCGGTCTATGGCAAACAGATCACCTTGCGCGAAACCGAAGAGACCTGCGGGTGCAGCGTCGCCTTCCCCGATCTGAAGCCCAAGGGCATGACGCCTTACGCGCAGCGCACGGACACGACGACGAATTACTGAAATACGGGCAAGCGAAGACCCGGAGGGAACGAGACAATGGTGGGACTTGAACATTACCTGACGGTGGCTGCGGCCCTTTTCGTCATCGGGATCTTCGGGATCTTCCTCAACCGGAAGAACGTGATCGTCATCCTGATGTCGGTCGAGCTGATGCTTCTGGCAGTGAACATCAACCTTGTCGCCTTCTCCTCCTTCTCCGGTGATCTGGTCGGGCAGGTCTTCACCATGTTCGTCCTGACCGTCGCCGCGGCCGAGGCTGCGATCGGCCTTGCCATCCTCGTCGTGTTCTTCCGCAACCGCGGCACGATCGACGTGGAAGACGTGAACGTGATGAAAGGCTGACCCAGATGGCAACGATCATCCTTTTTGCGCCGCTGATCGGCGCGCTGATCTGCGGGTTCGGCTGGCGTCTGATCGGCGAAAAGGCCGGGCAGGTCATCACCACATCGCTGATCTTCCTTGCCGCCGCATTGTCCTGGTGGATCTTCCTGACCTTTGACGGCGAAACCCAGCGGATTGTCCTGATGCGCTGGATCGAATCCGGCACTCTGGGCAGCGAATGGGCCATCCGTCTGGACCGGCTGACCGCGATCATGCTGGTCGTCGTGAACTCGGTCTCGGCCTTGGTGCACCTCTACAGCTTTGGCTACATGGCGCATGACGACAACTGGCATGAGGGTGAGCATTACAAGGCCCGCTTCTTCGCCTACCTGTCCTTCTTCACCTTCGCCATGCTGATGCTGGTGACGGCCGACAACCTTGTGCAGATGTTCTTCGGCTGGGAAGGGGTGGGCGTCGCCTCCTACCTCCTCATCGGGTTCTACTACCGCAAACCCACCGCCAACGCCGCCGCGATCAAGGCCTTCGTGGTCAACCGCGTCGGTGACTTCGGCTTTGCCCTTGGCATCTTCGCGCTTTACTTCCTGACCGACAGCATCCGGTTTGACGATGTCTTCGCCGCCGCGCCAGCGCTTGCGGAAACCAACCTCAGCTTCCTTTGGGCGGATTGGAACGCGGCCAACCTGATCGCGGTCCTCCTCTTCATCGGGGCGATGGGCAAATCGGCGCAGCTGTTCCTGCACACCTGGCTGCCCGACGCGATGGAGGGTCCGACCCCGGTCTCCGCCCTCATCCACGCCGCGACCATGGTCACCGCCGGGGTGTTCCTCGTCTGCCGCATGTCCCCCGTGATGGAATACGCGCCCGAGGCGATGGCCTTCGTCACCTTCCTGGGTGCCACCACCGCCTTTGTGGCCGCAACCATTGGCCTTGTGCAGAACGACATCAAGCGCGTCATCGCCTATTCCACAATGTCCCAGCTTGGCTACATGTTCGTGGCCGCAGGCGTCGGCGTCTATTCGGTCGCAATGTTCCACCTGTTCACCCACGCCTTCTTCAAGGCCATGCTGTTCCTTGGCGCGGGAAGCGTGATCCACGCCACCCACCACGAACAGGACATGCGCAACTACGGCGGCCTGCGTAAGAAGATCCCCTATACCTTCTGGGCGATGATGATCGGCACGCTGGCCATCACCGGCGTCGGCATCCCGCTGACCCACTACGGCTTCGCCGGGTTCCTGTCGAAGGACGCCGTGATCGAAAGCGCCTGGGTTGGCTCGTCCTACGCCTTCTGGATGCTGGTCATCGCCGCCTGCATGACCAGCTTTTACAGCTGGCGGCTGATGTTCATGACCTTCTTCGGCGAAAACCGCGCGCATCTGGTGGCGCATGGCCATGACGATCACCACGGCGCCGTGCATGACACGCATGGCCATGATGACCACCACGAACCCCACGAAAGCCCGATGGTCATGCTGATCCCGCTGGGCATCCTGGCCCTCGGCGCGGTCTTTTCGGGCATGCTGTGGTACAAGGTCTTCTTCGGCGAAGAAACCGCGGTCCGTGCGTGGTTCGGCATGGAAACCGCAGCCCACGGCGAAGCGCATGGTGACGATCAGGCAACCGAAGCGGCCGCCGCCGAAGGCGAAGCCGCCCCGGCCGAAGCCCACAGCGACACCGCCGCAACCGAGGCCGCTCCGGCCGAGGCCCCCAGCGGCACCGCCACACCTGAGGCCACAACTGAGGCCGCCCCGGCCGAAGCCCACAGTGACACCGCCGCAACCGAAGCCGCCCCGGCCGAAGCCCATGCCACCGGCGTTGTGCCGCAGGGGGCGCTCGTGATGCTGCCCTTCACGGCGGATGAACAGGCGCTTGTTGATGACCGGCTTGATGCGGCCAAGGTCGAAAAGGCCGAACACGCGCCCACGACCATGATCAACGCAGCCCATCTGGTGCCGAACTGGGTCAAGGTCTCGCCCTTCGTCGCCATGCTGATCGGCTTTGGTCTGGCCTGGCTGTTCTACATCAAGAACCCCAGCCTGCCCGGCCGTCTGGCCGCGCAGCAGCGCCCGCTGTACCTGTTCCTTCTGAACAAATGGTACTTTGACGAACTTTATGACGTCATCTTCGTCCGCCCCGCCAAATGGCTCGGCAACTTCTTCTGGAAGAAGGGTGATGGCGCCGTGATCGACGGATCGCTCAACGGGGTGGCGATGGGGATCATCCCGTTCTTCACCCGTCTCGCCGGCCGCGCGCAGTCCGGCTATCTGTTTCACTACGCCTTCGCCATGGTGCTGGGGATCGTGATCCTGGTCACCTGGATGACGCTCTTCGGCGGCGCGAAGTAAGGGGCGCGCAGCATGGAAAACCAGCTTCTCTCGATCATCACCTTCCTGCCGCTGGTCGCGGCGATCATCCTTGCGCTGTTCATGCGCGGCGATGATGCGGCGGCGCGTCAGGGGGCGAAGTGGCTTGCCCTCTTCACCACCAGCGCGACATTCGTGATCTCGCTTTTCGTCCTGTTCCGGTTTGACCCGTCGAACACCGGCTTCCAGTTCGTCGAGGAACGGACCTGGATCATGGGCCTGACCTACAAGATGGGCGTCGATGGCATCTCGATCCTGTTCGTGATGCTGACAACCTTCCTGATGCCGATCACGATCTATTCCTGCTGGACCGTGGAAACCCGGGTCAAGGAATACATGATCGCGTTTCTGGTGCTGGAAACGCTGATGCTGGGCGTGTTCTGCGCGCTGGATCTGGTGCTGTTCTACCTGTTCTTCGAGGCTGGGCTGATCCCGATGTTCCTGATCATCGGCATCTGGGGCGGCAAGGAACGCATCTATGCCGCCTTCAAGTTCTTCCTCTACACCTTCCTCGGGTCGGTCCTAATGCTGGTCGCGATGATCGCGATGTATTTTGACGCGGGCACTACCGACATCGCCGACCTTCTGGTGCATGACTTCGGGTCCGAGACGTTCAGCCTCCTTGGCTTCCACGTCGTCGGCGGCTTGCAGACGATGCTGTTCCTCGCCTTCTTCGCCAGCTTTGCGGTGAAGATGCCGATGTGGCCGGTTCACACCTGGTTGCCCGATGCCCACGTTCAGGCCCCCACCGCCGGGTCCGTCGTGCTGGCCGCGATCCTCTTGAAGATGGGCGGCTACGGCTTCCTGCGGTTCTCGCTCCCGATGTTCCCGGTGGGGTCTGATGTCATGGCCCCGCTGGTGCTGTGGATGTCGGCCATCGCCATCGTCTACACCTCGCTGGTGGCGCTGGCGCAGACCGACATGAAAAAGCTCATCGCCTATTCCTCCGTCGCCCACATGGGTTACGTCACCATGGGCATATTCGCTGCCAACCAGCAGGGCATTGACGGCGCGATTTTCCAGATGATCAGCCACGGCTTCATCTCTGGCGCGCTCTTCCTCTGCGTCGGCGTGATCTATGACCGCATGCACACGCGTGAGATTGAGGCTTACGGCGGCCTTGTGAACCGGATGCCCGCCTATGCGCTGGTGTTCATGTTCTTCACCATGGCCAACGTGGGCTTGCCGGGCACCAGCGGTTTTGTCGGTGAATTCCTGACGCTGATGGGCATCTTCCAGGTCAACACCTGGGTTGCCGCCGTGGCCACGTCGGGCGTGATCCTGTCGGCTGGCTATGCGCTTTGGCTTTATCGTCGGGTCGTGTTCGGTGACCTCATCAAAGAGGCGCTGAAATCCATCACCGACATGGACCGGCGCGAAAAGGTGGTCTTCGCCCCCCTGATCGCCATGACCCTGATCCTGGGCGTCTATCCCAGCCTGGTGACCGATATCATCGGGCCGTCGGTGACCGCCCTTGTTTCCGACTACAATGCCGCCTTGCCCGCCGATGGCGCGCAAGCGGCCCTCCACTGAGGTTGCGCCGATGACGTCCGCCGATTTCCAGACCCTCCTGCCCGAGATCCTGCTGTCAGGCTATGCCATGGCCGCGCTCATGTTCGGGGTCTACACCACCAAGGACAAGATGGCCGTGCCGCTGGTCTGGGCGACGGCGGGCCTGTTCGTGGCGCTGGCACTTTACATCGGCGTCGGCGGCGCGGGTGAGCGTCTGGTTTTCAACGGCCTGTTCGTCGACGACCCCTTCGCCCGCTTTGCCAAGGTGACCATCCTCCTCTCCGCCGCCGCCGTCCTGGTGATGAGCCAGGATTACATGACCCGGCGCGACCTCTTGCGCTTCGAATACCCGATCCTCATCGCGCTGGCCGTGGTGGGGATGATGGTCATGGTCTCGGCCGCCGACCTGATGACGCTGTACATGGGCCTCGAACTGCAATCGCTGTCGCTCTACGTCGTCGCCAGCTTGCGCCGTGACAGCGCGAAATCGTCCGAAGCGGGCCTGAAATACTTCGTCCTCGGCGCGCTTTCCTCTGGCCTCCTGCTCTATGGCGCGTCGCTGGTCTACGGCTACGCCGGCACCACGCAATTCGCCGGGATCCTCTCAACCGTGCAGGACGGCGTGCCCTTGGGGCTGCTGTTTGGTCTGGTGTTCATGCTGGCGGGCCTTGCCTTCAAGGTCAGCGCGGCACCCTTCCACATGTGGACGCCCGACGTCTACGAAGGCTCACCCACCCCCGTCACCGCCTTCTTCGCCACCGCGCCCAAAGTCGCCGCCATGGCCCTGATCGCCCGGTTGGTGCAGGACGCGTTCGGCGGCGTCCCCGGCCAATGGGGCCAAGTCCTTGCAGGCCTTGCCGTCGCCTCCATGGCCCTAGGTGCCGTTGCCGCCATCGGCCAGAAGGACATCAAGCGCCTGATGGCTTACAGCTCCATCGCCCATATGGGCTATGCGCTGATCGGCGTCGCGGTCGGCACCGCCTATGGCATCCAGGCCACGCTGATCTACATGGCGATCTACGTCACGATGAACGTCGGCACCTTCGCCTTCATCCTGTCGCTGGAGCGGAACGGCCGCCCGGTGTCCGACATCGCCAGCCTGAACCAGTTCGCCAAGGGTGAGCCGCTGAAGGCCCTTGCCATGCTGGTCCTCCTCTTCTCCCTCGCCGGCGTGCCGCCCATGCTCGGCTTCTTCGGCAAGTTCTACGTCCTGAAAGCCGCGGTTGACGCGGGCATGGTCTGGCTCGCCCTCGTCGGCGCGGTCGCCTCTGTGATCGGCGCCTTCTACTACCTGCGCCTCGTCTACTTCATGTACTTCGGGGCCGAGCAGGAACCGGCCGAAAGCCGTATGGCCCCGGTCCAGTGGGTGATGTTGATGGCCGTCGCCGTGATCATGCTGGTCGGTGTGATCAACCTCTTCGGAATCGAGCCTGCCGCCGCAACAGCGGCCGAAGCGCTTGTCCGCTAAGGCACATGGGGCAGGGCGCATTGCCCTGCCCGAAATCGACAGCACCAATGCCGAAGGCTTCCGCCGCGCGGCCTCGCTGCCCGGCCCCACCTGGATCATCGCAGGCTTTCAGACCGCAGGCCGCGGCCGCCGCGCCCGGCCATGGACCAGCCCGCCCGGCAATTTCCACGCCACGCTTGTCCTGCAACCGAAGGAACCCGCCGAACAGGTCGCCCTCCGCTCCTTCGCCGCCGCCCTCGCGCTGCGCGATGCCTGCGTCGCCCTCACCGGCCTGCCCGACAGCTTCACCCTGAAATGGCCGAACGATGTGCTGCTGAACGGCGGCAAACTCGCCGGGATCCTCCTGGAAAGCGCCGGGCTTGGCACCCCGACCCCCGTCCTCTGCATCGGCATCGGCGTCAACCTGATCGCCGCCCCGGATGCCAGCCTCGTGGAACCCGGCGCCGTCCCCCCGGTGTCCCTGCTGCACGAAACCGGCCACCGCATCACGCCCGAGGCTTTCCTCGACGCCCTCGCCCCCGCCTATGCCGCATGGGAGGCTGCGTTTCAAACCGCAGGCTTCGCGCCCCTGCGCACCGCCTGGCTGGCCCACGCCGCCCGTTTGGGAGAGCCGATCCGCGCCCGCACCGGGACCGAAACCCGCGATGGCATCTTCGAAACCGTTGACGCGAGCGGCAACCTGATCCTGCGCACCCATGCGGGAAGCCTTGCCATCCCTGCCGCCGAGGTGTTCTTTTGACCCGACCCGGGCATGATTTTTCGCCGAAAAATCGTGCATCGCAGACCACATAACGGGGTGCCCATGCTACTCGCCATCGACTGCGGCAATACCAACACCGTCTTTTCCATCTGGGACGGGACCCGCTTCCTCGCCACATGGCGCATCGCGACTGACCATACCCGCACGGCAGATGAATATTTCGTCTGGCTGTCTTCGCTGATGGCAATGACCAAGACCGATGCCACCGTGACCGAGGCGATCATCTCCTCCACCGTGCCGCGCGTCGTCTTCAACCTGCGCGTCCTGTGCAACCGCTATTTCGACTGCCGGCCGCTGGTGGTGGGCAAGCCCGACTGCCGCCTTCCCGTCGCCCCCCGGGTAGACCTTGGCACGACGGTGGGGCCGGACCGGCTGGTGAACACCGTCGCCGGGCATGACCGGCATGGCGGCGATCTCATCATCGTTGATTTCGGCACCGCCACCACCTTCGACGTGGTCGACGATGACGGTGCCTATGTCGGCGGGGTCATCGCGCCCGGTGTCAACCTGTCGCTTGAGGCGCTGCATAACGCCGCCGCCGCCTTGCCGCATATCGACGTGGCGAAGCCTGACAAGGTGATCGGCACGAATACGGTGGCCTGCATGCAGTCGGGCGTGTATTGGGGCTATGTCGGGCTGGTCGAAGGCATCGTGCGCGAAGTGCGCCGCGAACGTGACCGCCCCATGAAAGTTGTCGCGACCGGGGGGCTTGCCTCCCTGTTCGCCCAGGGAACCGCACTATTTCATTCCATCGAGGATGACCTGACGATGCATGGCCTCGTCCTGATCAACGACTACAACAAGGAAACCGCATGACTGTGAACCGCCTGATCTACCTTCCCCTCGGCGGCGCCGGAGAGATCGGCATGAACGCCTACGTCTACGGCTACGGCCCGGCAGGCAAGGAGCGGCTGATCCTGGTCGATCTTGGCGTGACCTTCCCCGATATGGATACCTCGCCCGGGGTAGACCTGATCCTGCCCGATGTGAGCTGGCTTGAGGCGCGGGTCGACCGGCTGGAAGCGATCTTCATCACCCACGCGCATGAAGACCACATCGGGGCCATCGGCCGCCTTTGGCCCAAGCTGCAGAAAAAGATCTACTGCCGCCGCTTCACCGCGATCATCGGTCGGCTGAAGTTTGACGAGGCGGGTCTGCCGGTTGACCAGATCGTCACCGTCGAACCGCGCCCGGCGACCATCGAAGCGGGACCGTTCAAGGTGCAGTTTGTGCCCGTGTCGCATTCCATCCCCGAAAGCTCGGCCTTGGTGATCGACACCCCGGCTGGCCGGATCTTCCACACGGCAGACTTCAAGATCGACCATAATCCCGTCGTGGGTGAAGGCTGGGATGACGCCCGCATCAACGAGATTGTCGCCGAACGCCCGGTGAAGGCCATGATGTGCGACAGCACGAATGTGTTTTCCAACCACGAAGGCCGGTCGGAAAGCACCCTTGGCCCGGCGCTGACCGAGCTGATCAAGGGCGCGGGCGGCATGGTGGTCGCCACCACCTTCGGCTCGAACGTCGCGCGCCTGAAGACCTTGGCCGAAGCCGCGCGTGCTGCAGACCGGTCAATCTGCGTGCTGGGTCGCGCGATGAAGAAGATGATCGCGGCGGCGGATGAGGCGGGCGTGCTGTCCGGCTTTCCCCGCACGATCACCCCGGAAGAGGCGCTGGAAGTGCCGCGCAAGAACCTCATGCTGCTGGCAACCGGCAGCCAGGGCGAACGCCGCGCCGCATCGGCCCAGTTGAGCCGGGGCAAGTATCTGGGAATCCAGATGAAAGAGGGGGATACGTTCCTCTTCTCCTCCAAGACCATCCCCGGCAACGAACGCGAAGTTCTGCGCGTCTGGAACGCCTATTCGGAAATGGGCGTCAACGTCATCGACGATGCGGGCGGCAAGTACCACGTCTCGGGCCACGCCAACCGCCCGGATCTGGAACATGTCCACCGTCTCGTCCTGCCCGACATGCTAATCCCGATGCACGGCGAACACCGGCACTTGCGCGAACACGCACGCATCGCGACTGAAGCCGGGATCGCGGCGGTGGTCGCCACCAACGGCATGATGATCGACCTGACCGGCGACGTGCCGGAAGTGGCCGAATATATCGAGACCGGCCGCGTCTACCTCGACGGCACGGCCCTTGTCGGCGCGATGGATGGCGTGATCCGCGACCGCATCCGCATGGCGCTGAACGGCCATGCACTGGTCACCGTGATCCTGGACGAAAACGATCAGCCGATGGGCGAACCCTGGGTGGAGCTTTCGGGCCTTGCCGCCAATGGCCGCGGCGACCGTCCGCTGGTCGAAACGATCGAGACCGATTTGGGTGAGTTCATCGATCGCGCGGGCAAGAAGCTGCTAAAGGACGACACCAAGCTTGAGGACGAGATCCGCAAGGTCCTCCGTCAGGTCGCAATGGAAGAAATCGGCAAGAAACCGGAAGTCACCGTGGTCATCAGCCGCCTGATCGCAGACTGACCATTCCCCCGGACTGCAAAAAAGGCCCCGACACTGTCGGGGCCTTTTGTCTGTGGTTCAACAGGCCAGCGTCAGGTGCCGGTCGCGGGTTCTTCAACCTCATCGCTCGCGCTGACCTTGATCGCAAAGCTGCGCAGGATGAAATCCGGCACATGGTCGCCCATGCCGACAACGGCAGGCCCAAGGTCACGGTCACGGCGATAATCCCGACGTTCCTCGCGCGGGGCATCCCGTGGGGCGTCCCGCCGATCTTCGCGCGGCTCGCGCCGGTCATTGCGCGCATCACGCCGACCCTCTGACCGCTCGGGCCGTGTTTCGGGCCGAGATTCTGGGCGCGGTTCGGACCGAGCCTCCGCACGCGGCTCCTTGCGGTCTTCCCGGGCCACTTCCACGGCGGCTTCGGGTTTGGCCACCTGAACCACCGGTTCCATCGCCGCCACTTCGTCATGCGGCTTCGGGGCACGGTCGCGGTCGCGGCCGCGTGGCCCACGATCCCGCTCACGGCCACCCCGGCCGCCACGCTCTTCCCGCGGCTTTTCCGGTCCGCCCTCGGACATGTCGGGGGCATAGCCTTCCGGCAGCACCCCGCGCGGAATTTCCATCTTCACCAGGCTTTCAATCGCCGCCAGATACTTCACATCCCCCGGAACCGCGATCGTATAGGCCTTGCCCAACCGCCCCGCGCGGCCCGTGCGGCCGATGCGGTGAACGTAGTCTTCGGGATGCGACGGCACGTCAAAGTTGAACACGTGGCTGACCGCCGGGATGTCCAGACCCCGCGCCGCCACGTCCGACGCGACCAGAAGGTGCAACGTCCCGTCGCGGAAGGCGTCCAGCGTCTTCATCCGCTGCGACTGTTCCAGATCACCATGGATCGGGGCTGCGTTAAAACCATGCTGCTTCAACGACTTGGCCACCACATCCACATCCATCTTGCGGTTGCAGAAGATGATCGCGTTGGTGCAAGCCTCCCCCTCGGCCCGGATCAGGGCGCGCAGGACTGACCGTTTCTCGGCAAAGCTGCGGTCCTTGCGGGCGGGCTTCACCTCGATCAGCGCCTGCGTGATCGTCAGCGAGGCAGTGGCCTGACGTGCCACCTCGATCTTCGCCGGATTGGTCAGGAAGGTGTTGGTGATCCGCTCGATCTCCGGCGCCATCGTGGCGCTGTAGAACATCGTCTGGCGGGTGAAGGGGGTCAGCTGGAAGATGCGTTCGATATCGGGGATGAACCCCATGTCCAGCATCCGGTCGGCCTCATCCACCACCATGATCTGCACGCCGGTCAGCAGCAGCTTGCCGCGTTCGAAATGGTCCAGCAACCGGCCCGGCGTGGCGATCAGCACGTCAACGCCCCGGTCGATCAGCTTGTCCTGTTCCCCGAACGAAACCCCACCGATTAACAGCGCCTTGGTCAGCTTGGTGTGCTTGGCATATGTCTCGAAATTCTCGGCCACCTGGGCGGCCAGTTCGCGCGTTGGTGCAAGCACCAGCGACCGCGGCATCCGCGCCCGGGCCCGGCCCTGACCCAGAAGGGTGATCATCGGCAGCACGAAGCTTGCCGTCTTGCCGGTGCCGGTCTGGGCGATCCCAAGCACATCGCGGCCCTGCAGGGCGTGCGGAATGGCCTGTTCCTGAATCGGAGTGGGGGTCTCATAGCCGGCTTCGGATACGGCTTGCAGTACGCGCGGGTCCAGCGCGAGGTCAGAAAATTTGGTCATAAGCGTCCTATGGATGCGGTATCGGACCGCATGGATTGTGGGACGCTAGTTTCCGGGCGCCCCGGCGTCTCGGCCCCAATGGCCGCGCCTCGCGCATAAAGGAAAAGCGGCAGGCGGTCAAGGCGGCCACATCCCGCTTGGGGAAATGCGCTGACTGGTTTACAATCATCGGCATTTAAAGAAGTCGTTTCCAAAGGTGACATATGAAGAACGCTGCATTCCTGGCAGGGGTTTTCCTGCTATGGCCTCATGCCCTGCTGGCCGATCACATTCCCTGCATCGAAAAGGACTGCCGTCAGGTTTTCCACCTGTCCTCGGTGTCAGACGCGCAAAGCTACGGCGTCTTGCTTGCCGCTCCGGAAGAAGGCTGCACCCGGGTCCGTTTTCGCGTGGAAACGCTGGCACGGGTGTTTCTGGGCCATACCCCGGCCCTTGCCCCGGGAGAGTTGTCGATTGTCCGCATCGGGCAGGGCTTTGCCGCAGGCGAAACCATCCTGACGATCACCGCCGAAGGCTGCTCTACGCCACCCGCTGTCGTCCGTCGTGTGACGCTGGCCAAACGGTCGCCCGATCACGGTGCCCGCGCGGCGGCCTATCGGTCGTAGCCGCAGGGTCTCAGTCTTGGGGCGTCTCGTCGGGTTCGGCGCCCGGCTCTGACGCGTCGCTGGCGGAGTCCATCCGGTCCATGTGTTTGGCCGCGCGCATCAGCCCGATCCGGCGGAACAGGTTGCGCGGGTCCTCGTTCAGGCGCTGCAGCAGATGGCAGGCAAGGGCGCCTGCCACCGGCTCATCCTTGGCCTCGTGCCACAGTTGCGCCAGCAGGTTCACGTCCAGCCCACCCCCCAGCAGGGAAAACTGCGGCATACCCAGTGGCAGCTTCTTGCGCCCGATCCGCCGTGACGGAAAGGCAGTCTCGGGCCGGGTGCCGGAATGAAACCTTTCGAATTCGTAAAGTTTCATCAGCGAAAACAGCACGTTCATTGAAAGCCCGATCCGGCGCTGCGCTTCGGTCTCGCCATGATCGCCAAAGGTGATGATCGACGAAATCAGCCAGCGCGCCGGCAATTCCTGCATCAGGGCCGGTCCAGCCTCGGTCCAGATGCGGCGAAACAGCTGCGGCGCCTCGCGCGGAAAGCGGCGCTTGCGCAGATGCGCGATCAGGATGGCGTTCAAGGCTGCCAGTTCCGGCTTGCCCACCAGTTCCGCCCGGATCGCCTGCAGCTTCTGGCCGTGCAGCGATTGACTGCCCTCGGGCACAGGCTCGTCGGCCCGAATGCGCGCGTCCAGCAAAGGCTGCAGCGGCACGTCCAGGGGGGGTAGCCCCTCACCCGGGCCAAAAGCCATGCGCTTGCGCCGGGCCATCCACAGCGCGATCAGGCTGTCCGGTGCATCGGCATAGGTGACGGTCGGGCCGTCGTCGTCGTCGTCCATTGTATCGCCAAACGGGTCGTCGCCCGGCGATGTTGCGCTGGGGGAGGTCTCCAACAAGGGGGCTTCGGCAGGCGGTGCTTCAGGTTGCGGCGCGTCCGCTTCGGGCGCGCCTGCAAGGTCCGGCTTGGGGGCTGAAAACGGATCGGGCGGTGAGGTCATGGCCATCTCCGGGGTCGTGCTCTGCCGCCAGCTTTGCCGCCAGTTTCCGCCTTCAGACTAGGGATCGTGCGCCGCCGGGTCAAGGCCGGCACATGGTTGCCAGATCGTGAACGGCCCTGCGCAAGCCATTGAATTCACTCGCAAGCCCGGCCTGTCCCGGCACGGGACAGGGTCAGACCATCATCTCTTTGGTGGCCGTCAGCTTCACACCCGGATAGTCCCGCACCACCCGGTCGATGTCCCACTGCAAGCGGGTCAGGAACACAAGGTCCCCATCGCTGTCATGCGCGATATGGCCCTTGTTGACGTTGACCAGCTTCTCCACCTCGGCCTTGTCGCCGGAAATCCAGCGGGCAGAGGTGAAGTTCGACCCCTCGAACCGGACAGGCAGCGAATATTCCTGCTCGATCCGGCTGGCCAGCACATCAAACTGCAAGGCCCCCACCACGCCAACGATATAGCCCGACCCGATCATCGGCTTGAAGACCTTGGCAGCGCCTTCCTCGGCGAACTGGGTCAGGGCCTTCTCCAGATGCTTGGCCTTCATCGGGTCCATCGCCCGCACCGTCTGAAGAAGCTCCGGCGCAAAGCTGGGGATGCCGGTGAACCGCAGGTTCTCCCCCTCGGTCAACGCGTCGCCAATCCGCAACTGCCCGTGGTTCGGAATGCCGATGATATCGCCGGCCCAGGCCTCCTCGGCCAGTTCGCGGTCGGCAGCAAGGAAGAGGACGGGGCTCGCCACCGTCATCGGCTTCTTGGTCCGCACATGGTGCAGCTTCATGCCGCGTTCGAAATGCCCGCTGGCAAGGCGGACAAAGGCCACCCGGTCGCGGTGCTTGGGGTCCATGTTGGCCTGCACCTTGAAGACAAATCCGGTCACGGGCGTTTCGCTGGCATCAATCTGCCGTTCCGCCGCCGTCTGCGGCTGGGGCTCCGGCCCGTATTCGCCGATGCCGTCCATCAGTTCCTTCACCCCGAAGGAATTGATCGCCGAGCCAAACCAGATCGGCGTCATGGAGCCGTTCAGGAAGGCCGCCCGGTCAAAGGCGGGCAGCAGTTCCCGAGCCATCTCCAACTCGTCATGGAACTTCTGCAGAAGGTTTGCCGGGATATGCTCGGCCAGCTTCGGGTCATCCACACCGCTGATCTTGATGGATTCCGCCACCTTGTTCCGGTCGGCGCGGTCCATGATCTCCAGCCGGTCATGCAGCAGGTCGTAGGCCCCCACAAACTCACGCCCCACACCGATGGGCCAGCTTGCGGGCGTCACATCGATGGCGAGGTTTTCCTGAATCTCGTCGATGATCTCGAACACATCACGGGATTCGCGGTCCATCTTGTTGCAAAAGGTCAGGATCGGCAGGTCGCGCAACCGGCAGACCTCGAACAGCTTGCGGGTCTGGCTTTCAACGCCCTTGGCCCCGTCGATCACCATGATCGCGGCATCCACCGCCGTCAGCGTGCGATAGGTGTCTTCGGAAAAATCCGAGTGGCCGGGGGTGTCGACCAGATTGAAACGGTACTGGCGGAAGTCGAAGGACATTGCCGAGGCGCTGACGGAAATCCCGCGCTCCTGCTCCAGCTTCATGAAGTCGGACCGGGTCCGCCGCGCATCGCCCTTGGCGCGGACTTGGCCGGCCATCTGGATCGCGCCACCGAACAGCAGGAATTTTTCGGTCAGCGTCGTTTTCCCGGCGTCGGGATGCGAGATGATCGCAAAGGTCCGGCGGCGGGCGATTTCAGGCGGAAGGGGGGCGCGGTTCGACATAGGGGCGACATAGCTTGCCCCCCCGGCTTTCGCAAGGATGTGGCCCGCAAGGATGCTGGCCCCAAGGATGCGGACTGATATCAGCGCAGCGGCATGCGGATGACTTCGACCCCGGTCGGGCAACATCTGGCGTCGCTGGGCAGGTAGGTCGAAAGTGTAAAGGCCAAGACCTCGCCATCCAGCCGAACCGCCGTGACCGCGCCGCCGTTCAACTGGATCGGGAACATGCCGGCAAAGCCGCCTTCAGCCCCGATGAAGATCCAGTGCCAGAAGTCATAGCCGTTCCCGCCGTCGTAGCCGACCACGGCCTGAACGATCTGGTCGGGGGTCGTGTCGCCCACCACATCGGCTTGCCACCGGGAAATGCTGTCGATGAAGCGGCCCTCCGGCACTTGGCCGGAGATATTTGCCATGACGGCATCGTAAAGCGGCGCCTCGTCGGGCAGGGGGGCAAGCTCTTGCGCGGCAAGTGGTGCGGTCAGGCAGGCAAGGAAAGCTGCGGACAGGAAGGACTTCACATGACACCCCTTGCGCGCTGTGCGGAACGCAATAACGCCCCGTTATCAAAGCCTAGGGGGAAAGATGCCGGGCTTCAACGATTCCGGTTGAGCGCGGCGACCCTGCGCGGCAGTATGAGAACATTGATGGAACATTGGAGGATGCCATGACCTTTCTCGAAATTGCGAATGAACTCGTCGCCGGTTGCCGCGAAGATCGCGCCCGGCAGAATCTGGACCGGCTTTATGCCGCGGACGCCGTATCGGTTGAGGCGGCGGATATGGGTGGCGGGCGCGAAACGGTGGGGCTTGCGGGCATCCACGGCAAGCACGACTGGTGGGAGGGGGCCTTCATCACCCATGGCCTGACGGTCGAAGGGCCGTTCGTGCATGGGGATGACCGCTTTGCCGTGATCTTCGGCATGGACACCGAAGACCGCGCCACTGGTGTTCGGACACAGGGCCGCGAAGTCGCGGTCTATCATGTGAAGAACGGCAAGATCGTGCGCGAGGAGTTCTTCTACTCCAGCTGATCCGCCTCTTCCCACGGGTTTCGAATCGCGCGCGTTCCGCGCAGGCTTCTTGTCTTGCCTCTGGCGCGCGAAGACGCGCGCCAACCGGCGCGGGCGGCCTCCGGCGGGAGTATTTGGAAAAGAGCAATCCGCAGGCCGGGCTTGCCCCTGCCTGCGGCGCTGGTAGGCTTGGCCATCAAGCAAGGAGCAGGCGCATGGATCTGGGCATCAGGGGGAAGCGGGCACTGGTATGTGCGTCGTCAAAGGGGTTGGGTCGCGGCTGTGCCGAAGCCCTGGCCGAAGCCGGCGTCGATCTGGTGCTGAACGCGCGCGGGGTCGAGGCGCTGGAGGCGACGGCGGCGGCGATCCGCGCGCGGTACCAGGTCGACGTCGTGACCGTTGCCGGTGACATCACCAGCGAAGCGGGCCGGGCAGCTGTTCTGGACAAGGGGCCATTCGACATTCTGGTCACCAATGCGGGCGGGCCACCCCCGGGCCTGTGGTCGGATTGGGGGCGTGAGGATTTCATCAAGGCGCTGGACGCCAACATGCTGACGCCGATCGCCTTGATGCAGGCGGTCCTGCCGGGGATGATGGCCAAAGGCTGGGGCAGGGTGGTCAACATCACCAGTGTGTCGGTCAAGGCACCCGTGGCGGTGCTTGGGCTGTCGAATTCCGCCAGGGCCGGGCTGACCGGCTTTGTCGCAGGCACGGCGCGGCAGGTGGCGGGCAAGGGGGTGACGATCAACAACCTGCTGCCCGGCATCCATGCCACCGACCGGGCGATTGCGCTGGATGGCGCCGTGGTCAAGGCGCGCGGCATCAGCATGGAGGAGGCGATTTCCGAACGCTCCGCCACCATTCCCGCCGGTCGCTATGGCACCGCGGCCGAGTTCGGGGCAGCCTGCGCCTTCCTGTGTTCCCAGCATGCCGGTTTCATCGTCGGGCAGAACGTGCTGCTGGACGGGGGGGCTACGAACACAACGCTGTAACCTAGACGGTGTGGCAGGTTGGCTGGCAAGCGTGCTTGCCCGGACAAGGCGGCGCTGTTAGGGAAAGCCTGAGCAAATCAGTTGAGTTTCATGCCTGCCAACCCGCCTGACAGCCTGCCCTTCAACCCGGTCCCTCGTCTGGACGTATCGCATCTGACCCGCGCTTTTGGCGGGCGGCCGGTGGTTGAGGATGTGTCGCTGGCCGTGGCGCCGGGGCAGGTGACCTGTCTGCTTGGCCCCTCGGGCTGCGGGAAATCGACCACGCTGCGGATGATCGCCGGGGTGGAGCGTGCCGATGCCGGGACCGTGCAGATCGACGGGCGGCTGGTTGAGGGGCCGGGGGTGCATCTGCCGCCCGAACAGCGGTCGGTCGGGCTGATGTTTCAGGACTTTGCCCTGTTTCCGCACCTGACGGTGGCCGAGAATGTGGGTTTCGGGCTGCGGGTTGACCGGGCTGAAAAGGCGCGGCGGGTCGGGGAACTGCTGGAGAAGGTGGATCTTTCCGGCTTTGGCCCCAAGCATCCGCATCAGCTTTCGGGGGGCGAACAGCAGCGTGTGGCACTGGCCCGGGCCTTGGCGCCAAAGCCCCGGGTGATGCTGATGGACGAGCCGTTTTCCGGGCTCGACAACCGTTTGCGGGACGGCATCCGCGACCGGACGCTGGAGCTGTTGAAAGAGGAGGGGGCGGGGGTCCTTCTGGTCACGCATGAGCCGGATGAGGCGATGCGGATGGCCGATGAGATTGCCCTGATGCGCGCGGGCCGGATCGTGCAGCGGGGCGCGCCCTATAACGTCTACAATGCGCCGGTCGACAAGGCGGCGGCGGCTTTCTTCAGCGATGTCAATGTGATCCGGGGTGTGTCAAGGGGCGCGCTGACGGAAACGCCGTTTGGCGCCTTCCTGACGCCGGGCCATGCCGATGGCGGCGAGGTGGAGATCGTGATCCGTCCGCAGCATCTGCGGATCGACTTTGACCGGGGCGGACGCGGCCCGAACCCCACGCCCGAGGAAGGCGTGCCAGCGCGTGGCACGGTGCTGCGCAGCCGGTATCTTGGGCGCGAAAGCCTTGTGGATTTCGCGATGGACTTTGAAGGGGCAAAGCTGACGGCATCCGTCCCCGGCGTGTTCCTGCCAAAGCCCGGCACGGTGCTATGGCTGATGATCCGCCGCGATCGCTGTTTCGTCTTCGGGGTCTAGCGGGCGGGTCTGGCTTGCGGTCAGCGCGCGCCAGCCGGCAAGGTCACGGCCCGGCTCATCGTGAAACGTCTGGCCGGTCGGCAGGACGGTCTCCATCCGGTCGACCCGGAAGCTGCGGAAATCGCCCCGCGTCTCGCACCAGCTGGCAAGGGTCCAGACCCGGCCCCAGAATTCCAGCACCAGCGGGCGGACGATGCGCTGCGAGACCGCGCCCTCGGCGCTGCGGTAGGTGATCAGCATCCGCTCCCGCAGCCGGATGGCCCGGCGCAGGCCGGGCAGGTGGCGGGCGGCGGCCATGGCCTCGGCCCCCGGAAAGACCCAGGTCTCGCTGCCACGGTCCACGCCCAGCCGGTCTGGCACCACCGCCGCGATCTTGCCGCGCAGGGACGCCGCCGCCCCGGCCAGCGACGGGTCGGCCCCTTCGGTGACCAGCTGCAGGCCAAGGGTCAGGGCCTGCGCCTCATCCGGTGTCAGGGTCAGCGGGGGCAGGGTGATCGGCTCCCGCAGGGCATAGCCCACACCGCGCTCGCCCTCGACCGGCAGGCCCGAGGCGACAAGCGTCGCCATGTCCCGCCAGATCGTGCGGACCGAGACTTCAAGCGTTTCCGCCATGGCGCGGGCGGTGTGCAGCCGCCCGTCGCGCAGGATCTGGATCAGGTCGAACAGGCGGTCGGTGCGGCGCATGGCGGCAGGGTGCCGGGGGCGTGGCTTGCGGTCAATCCATCCGCCACAGGACCGGCGCGTGCTGCATGGTGACGCTCGGGCCATCGATCAGCGCCATGAAGGGGGCAAAGGCGGGGTCCGCCATCATCGCCTCGGCAGCGGCCATCGCTTCGGTCATCGAGGCCCAGAGGACGTGGTCCGTCCAGAGGCCATCCGCCGCGCGGGTCAGGGTCCGGCCCTGAAACCCGGGCTGCGTCCGCAGCGGGTCAGCCGTGCCCTGCGCCGCGGCAAGGAAGGCGGTGTCGGTTGCCCCGGCGACAAGGCGGAAGGTCACGATCTCCATCACCGGTCCTGTCATCGGACCCGTGGCAGCGGTATCGGCGCGGGCGGCGTCGGCGGGGGCAAGGCAGATCAGCAGGCTGAAGGCAGGCAAAAGGCGCATCGTCATCTCCATCGGTTGCGATGGGGCCGTCATGACAGGGGCCAACTGACAACACCCTGTCAGCAATGATCGGGTCAGTCGTCTTTCGGGTCAGGGTCGATCCCGGTTTGCGGCAGAAGGGTCGCCACCTTGTACAGCAGGCTGCGCGCCGCGCGGGCGCGGGGGTTTCCGTCCTGACCGACATGGCGCAGCCCCTCGACCAGCGCCTCAAGTTCCTCCGGCGTCAGCATCGTGGGCGGCAGCATCAGCGGCGCGCGCAGGATATAGCCAAGCCCCCGTTCGCCCGACACCGGGATGCCGGTCGCCGCCAGCATCTCCATGTCGCGCCAGATCGTGCGGGTCGATACGCCAAGCGCGCGGGCCAGTTCGGCTGCCGTATGCAGCCGCCCGTCGCGCAGGGATTGGACGATATCGTAAAGCCGCGCGTCGCGTTTCATGGGGCACCGGGTCCGCAGGTTTGGCTCTATTGCCCACCCAACTGACAAAATACTGTCAGTAGAATGTGGAACGCAAGCTGCTTGGCCCTTGGAAACAGGCCCGGCGAGGTCGTATCTGGGGGCAGTCGCTTAAACCGCCCCGGGATCGGGGCCGTGAAATGGAGAACTTCCATGTTCAACAATATCGGACTTCCCGGCCTTCTGCTGATCGCCGTCGTGCTTCTGGTCCTGTTTGGCCGGGGCAAGGTGTCTTCGCTCATGGGCGAAGTCGGCAAGGGCATCACCGCCTTCAAGAAGGGCGTCAACGATGGCACTGCCGAGCTTGACGCCGCCAAGGCCGAAGACGCCAAGGACGTGACCCCCGCCGAGAAAGACAAGGTCTGAGTCCGGCATTCGGTAGGGGACGCAAGGCATGGATCTCAGCTGGTCCGAACTTCTGGTCGTGGGCATCGTGGCGCTGATCTTCATCGGCCCCAAGGACCTGCCCGGCATGTTCCGCGAGCTTGGCCGTTTCATGGCCAAAGTCCGCGCCATGGGGCGTGACTTTTCCCGCGCGATGGATCAGGCCGCCAAGGAGTCGGGCGTCAAGGATGTCGCCAACGACCTGCGCAAGGTCACCAACCCCAAGGCGATGGGGCTTGATGCCATGCGCAACGCCGCCGACAAGTTCGAAAAGTGGGATCCGATGAAGCCAGGGGCCTCTGCCGCGCCCAAGCCCGCGGCCCCGCTGACCCCGCCGCCGATGCCCCCGATGCCGACAGCCGCGCCTGCCGTGACCCCAGCCGCTACCCCCGTCGGGCCGGCGACTGCGGCCCTGGCCGAAAAGGTCGCAGCGAAAAGGGCCGCCTCTGCCGAAACAGTGGCGAAACTGCGCGAGGCAAAGGCGGCACCCGCGAAAGCACCTGTTGCGGCCAAACCGGTTGCCGAACCCGCCCCCACTGCCGAAGCGCCCGCCCCCAAACGTGGTGGCCGGGTGCGCAAAAAGCCCGCAGCGGGCGCAGGTGAAGACGCATGACGACCAAGGATGACATCGAAGACAGCTCGGCCCCGCTGGTCGAACACCTGGCGGAGCTGCGCAACCGGCTGATCTGGTCGGTCAGTGCCTTCCTGATCGCCATGATCCTGTGCTTTGTCGTGGCCGAACCGATCCTTGATTTTCTTCTGGCACCCATCGAAGAAGCAATGCGGTCGCTGGGCGATCCGAACCCGGTGATGCAGTACACCGCGCCGCAGGAATACTTCTTCACCTTGGTCCAGATTTCGGTCGTGGCCGGGCTGATGGTCAGCTTTCCGGTCATCGCCTATCAGCTGTGGCGCTTTGTGGCCCCGGGCCTTTACCGCAGTGAAAAGCAGGCCTTCCTGCCGTTTCTGCTGGCCTCGCCGATCCTGTTCTTCGTGGGCGCTGCCTTTGCCCACTATGTCGTCACGCCGATTGCGATGACTTTCTTCCTTGGCTTTGCCGATGCCTATTCGGTGATTGCCGCACTGGTGCCAAGCCTGACCGACGCCCCTGTCATCGATCCTGCGGCACCCGTCGTCGATCAAGGCATCGACATCGTGTTTCAGGGCAAGGTGAACGAGACGCTGGATATCAGCCTCAAGCTGATCCTCGCCTTCGGGCTCTGCTTCCAGCTTCCGGTGCTGCTGACGCTGATGGGCAAGGCGGGCATTGCCACCTCGGCCGGGCTGGCGGGAATGCGCAGGTATGCCATCGTCATCATCCTGATCGTCGCCGCCTTGGTGACCCCCCCTGATGTGATGAGCCAGCTGATCCTGTTCTTCGCGGTCTACCCCCTGTACGAAGTCTCCATCTTCCTGATCCGCCGCATCGAAAAGCGGCGCGAGGCTGAGGCGAAGGCCGATGGCACTTGGGTGGAGCCGGAGGCGGACGAGTGACCGATCCCCTTGACCGGATCGCCGCCGCGCTGGAACGTCTGGCCCCCGCGCCGATGCCTGCGCCCGATTTCGCCGCCGCCGATGCCTTCGCCTGGCACACCGGGCCGGACCGGCTGGAGCCGGTGACCAAGGTTGCCCGCGTCGACATCGGGCTGTTGATCGGGGTCAACCGGTCGCGCGATACGCTGTTGGAGAACACCCGCCACTTCGCGCGGGGCCTCTCGGCCAACAACGCCCTCCTGTGGGGCGCGCGGGGCATGGGGAAATCCAGTCTGGTGAAGGCCGTGCATGCCGCCGTCCGCGCCGAAGGCCACGCGCTCAAGATCGTTGAACTGTCCCGCGAAGACCTGCCGTCGGTGCAGCGCCTGCTGGCGCACCTGCGCGCCGCGCCGCACCGGTTCATCCTGTTCTGCGATGACCTGTCCTTCAGCCATGACGACCAGCATTACAAAAGCCTGAAGGCCGTGCTGGACGGCGGGATCGAGGGCCGGCCCGAGAATGTGCTGTTCTACGCCACCTCCAACCGCCGCCACCTGATGCCGCGCGACATGATCGAGAATGAGCGGTCCACCGCCATCACCCCCGGCGAGGCGGTAGAGGAAAAGGTGTCCCTGTCAGACCGCTTCGGCCTCTGGCTTGGGTTCCATCCCTGCAGTCAGGACGAATACCTTGAGATGGTCCAGGGCTACTGCGCGGCCTATGGCGTATCCGTCCCCGAAGACCGCCTGCGCGCCGAGGCGATCGAATGGCAGGCGACCCGCGGGTCACGCTCGGGCCGGGTGGCGTGGCAGTTCTTCTGTGACCTTGCCGCCCGCGAAGGTGTGGCATTGCAGGGCTGAGGGCAGCCACCGGTTGCAATGGCAGGGGTGATGCCCTACCTCCCCCTCCATCATGATCACCGAAATCCTTGTCATTCTGGCCCTGATCGTCGTGAACGGCGTTCTTGCCATGTCCGAACTTGCCATTGTCAGCGCCCGCCCCGGGCGCTTGAAAACGCTTGAGGCAAAAAGCCGGGGCGCGCGCATGGCGCTGCGGCTGGCCGAAAACCCGGGCAAGTTCCTGTCCACGGTCCAGATCGGGATCACGGCGGTCGGCGTCCTGTCGGGTGCGCTGTCCGGGGCGACCCTTGGCTTGCGGCTTGAGGGCTGGCTGATTGCGCAAGGGATGCCCGCCGACTGGGCCGCGACACTGGGTGTCGGGGGGGTTGTGGTGGCCCTGACCTATTTCAGCCTGATCATCGGCGAACTGGTCCCCAAACAGATGGCGCTTCGCAATCCCGAAGCCGTTGCCATCCGCGTCGCCCCGGCGATGACCTTTCTCGCCATGATCGGCGCTCTGATCGTGTGGTTGCTGGACCGGTCGGGCAAAGCCGTCCTGTTCGTACTGGGCCAGTCCGGCGCCAATGAAAACCGGGTGACCGAGGAAGAGGTCCATGTCCTTCTCGCCGAAGCCCATGAAGGCGGCGTGCTGGAACCCGAAGAGCGTGAGATGATGGCCGGCGTCATGCGCCTGTCGGACCGCACCGCCAGCGGCCTGATGACCCCGCGCCGCGATCTTGACATGCTGCCCCTTGCCGCCACCGGGGCCGAAGCGCTGACCGCCATCCGCCGCATCGCCCGGGCGCGCATGCCCGTGGTCAACACGGAAGGCGATGTGGTCGGCATCGTGCTGCTGGCGGATGCCTTTCAGGCCGTCTCGCGCCGCGAACCGCTGGACGTCGCTGCGCTGCTGCGCGAGGTGCCGGTCGTATCAGACCGGACGGAAGCGCTGGATGTGATTGAAATCCTGCAGAAATCCGAACATCACATTGCGCTGGTCTATGATGAGTATGGCCATTTCGAAGGCATCATCACCACCGACGACGTGCTTGACGCCATCACCGGGGCCATCGCGTCAAGCGAGGTGGACGAACCTGCGATGGTCCGCCGCGAAGACGGCAGCCATCTGGTGGCTGGCTGGATGCCGGCGGATGAATTCTGCGACAAGCTGGGCCTGCCGCGCGACATCGCCGGGGATTATGACACCGTCGCGGGTCTCGTCCTGCACCAGCTGGGCCGGATTCCAGAGCTTGGCGCGGTCTTCACCGTCGAAGGCCACCGGTTCGAAGTGATCGACCTTGACGCCCGCCGCATCGACAAAGTGCTGGTGTCCCGCCTGTCAGCCTGACCAAAGCGCACGAATTTTCGCCGAAAATTCGTGCCCTCCCGTGCAGGCAAAACGCCCCGGACGGCTACTGCAGGTAGGTCATCGGGTCGAAGCTTTCCTTCGAGGTATTGCGCACTTCGAAATGCAGGAAGGCCGGATCGCCCGCCGCGACCTTGCCGATGTCCTGCCCGCGCGACACTTTGGCACCCTTCTGCACCGCAGGGTTGCTGACGCCGACATAGACCGTCAACAGATCGCCCGCGTGGCGGATGATGACGATCCCCTTGCCATTGGTATCGGACGAGATCACGGAAACCGTCCCCGCATCCGCCGCCTTGACCGCAGTGCCCGCCGCTGCGGCAATGTCGATGCCCTGATTGGTCCGCTTGTCATAGCCGCGGATGATCTTGCCCTGCACCGGCATGGTGAACTTCGCCGCCGAGGCCCCGGTCGCCTGATCCCCAAGGTCGGGGGAGGGCGGGGTTGCCTTGGGCGTGTTGGCCGCGGCCTCGGTCTCTTCGTCGGGCAGGGGCTTGGCGGCCGAAGGCGGCTCGGGCGTGGGTGAACCGGCGCCCGGGGGGGTTACCACGGGTTCCGGGTCCGGCGCGGGGGCGGTGGCGATCGGAATGATCAGCGTCTGCCCTTCGCGTACCGCCATGTCGGCGCCAAGCTGGTTCCAGTCTGCCAGCGCCTTGGCCGACACGTTGTAGGTCCGCGCGATGGTAAAGGCGGTTTCGCCCCGCGCCACGCGGTGGGTCAGAGGCTGGCCGGGAATGGGCTGCGACGGGGCGGTCGCAGCCGCAGGACCGGCTTCGTCCAGCGCCGTCGTCGCGATTGCAGAGATGTCCACCGACCCGCCACCAATCACCGCTGGCTGCGCGGCCGCTGCCACGCGCGACGGCAGCAGCAAAAGCTCGCCATCGCGCAACGGGTCGGTCGGGCGCAGCGCGTTGGTGCGCGCCAGCTCCTCGGGGTTCAGGCCCAACCGCCCGGCCATCGAGGCGACGGTATCGCCACGCTGGGCCTTGGCCAGCTGATAATCCGGGTAGGACAGGATGCCGTTGGCATCCGGCGTCGGCACCGCCGCCGTCGCCTGCCGGGCCGCGTCTGACGTGTTGCCGCCACCCGCCCGCAGGTCCCAGTCCAGATTGTTGCTTTGCACACAGGCCGACAACGCCAGAACGCTTGCGCCAAGGACCAGACCGATCCGGGAAGTACTGCCAGGTGTCCGCATGTAATACCGCCTCTGAAGCCACTGCCCCGGTTGATCCGGGTTCTGGCGCGCTATCCTACTCGGACCCGAGCCCCTCGACCAGAGGGACAAACCGCACTGGGCGAAGTTCTTCATAGTCAAACCCGCGTGATGACCGCGTGACCTTGATCAGGCTTTGCACCGTATCCGACTGCCCGACCGGCAAGACCATGATCCCGCCGGGCTTCAACTGTTCCAGCAGCGGCCCCGGCGGGTCTTCTGCCGCCGCCGTCACGATGATCCGGTCGAACGGGCCCTGATCGGGCAGGCCGAACGACCCGTCAGCCGTGATCGAGGTGATGTTGGTCAGGTCCAGCTGGCGAAACAGCTCGCCCGCCTCGCGCACCAGCCGGCGATAGCGGTCCACGGTGTAGACCCTGCGGCACAGCTGCGCCAGGATCGCGGCCTGATAGCCCGACCCCGTGCCCACCTCCAGCACGGTGTCGCGCGGGTTGACCTGGAGGGCCTGCGTCATCAGCCCGACGACGGAGGGTTGGCTGATCGTCTGACCGCAGGCAATGGGCAGGGGCATGTCCTCATAGGCCCGGTCGGCAAACAGTCCGCGCACGAACAGGCCCCGGTCCACCCGCTCCATCGCCGTCAGCACGCGGGTGTCCGTCACCCCCCGGGACCGCAAGGCAAACAGGAACCGCATCTTGCGTTCGGCAAGCCCCTCCCCGGGCTGATCGGAGGTGTCATCAAAGTCCTCCGGGCCGGTGCTCATGCCAACCGGGCCTCAAGATCGGCCAGAAGATCATGCGCCGTCAGGTCCGCGCGCATCGGGGTGATCGAGATGAAGCCTTCAAGGTTTACCGCCGCATCCGTGCCGGGCAGGGTGGGCGTATGCTGCGGCCCGCCCTTGATCCACAGGAACTTGCGCCCTGATGGCGACTGGTGCGGTTCCACACTGAAGGCCGTATCGCGGCGGAACCCCTGTGGGGCCACTTTCATGCCCAAGGTGTCAGCCGCCGTCAGGGGCGGGAAGTTGATGTTGTAAAACACCCGGTAGTCGCCTTCGGTCCAGATGCCCTTGTCCAGAAGGGCGCGCACGACAGCCGCGCCATGGACCCGCGCGCTTTCGAACGGATCGGCCAGCCGGGCGTTCTCCGGCCCGAAGAACTGCGACAGCGCAATCGCCGGCACGCCCTGCAACGCCGCCTCCATCGCGCCGCCGATAGTGCCGGAATAAAGCACGTTTTCCGCCGCGTTGTTCCCCCGGTTGACGCCCGACAGCACCAGATCCGGCTTTGCCCCGTCCAGTACGTCATAAATCGCCGCCAGCACGCAATCCGCCGGGCTGCCTTCGGCCGCAAAGCGCCTTGGGGCTAGTTCGGCAATCATCATCGGATGGGTATAGCTGATGCAATGCCCCACGCCGGATTGTTCAAAGGCGGGGGCCACCGTCCACACCTCGCCCCCCGGCCCGGCGATCTTGGTGGCGATCTCGGTCAGGACCTCAAGGCCCGGGGCGTTGATGCCATCGTCATTGGTGATCAGAATGCGCATCGCTTCCCCCGTGGACCCATCCCCTGCTTAGACGACGCACAGACCCCCTTCAAGCGCCCCGCCCGGAATGAAGGGCTTGCGCGGCTGCGATTTCACCGCTTTGATGCCCGGAAAGCAGTGGGGGACCATGGCCGACAACACCCTTTCATCGACCGAGGCGATCCAGGTCCATGACCTGCACAAAAGCTTTGGCACGCATCATGTGTTGAAGGGCGTCTCGCTGACCGCGCATGAAGGCGATGTGGTGGCCATCATCGGCGGCTCCGGGTCGGGCAAGTCCACCATGCTGCGCTGCATCAACTTTCTGGAAACGCCGTCCTCCGGCGTCATCTCCATCGCGGGCGAAGCCGTGGCCATGCGCCCGGACGGCAGCCCCGCAGACCGCCGCCAGTTGGAACGCATCCGTCAGTCGCTCGGCATGGTGTTCCAAAGCTTCAACCTCTGGACCCACCGCACCGTCCTTGAAAACCTGATCGAGGTTCCGGTGCATGTCATGAAATGCCCGCGCGACGTGGCCATCGAGCGCGCGCGCAAACTCCTCGCCCGCGTCGGTCTGGCCGAGAAAGAGGGCGCCTATCCCGCCTTCATGTCCGGCGGCCAGCAGCAGCGCGCCGCCATCGCCCGCGCCTTGTGCATGGAACCCAAGGCCATGCTCTTCGACGAACCGACCAGCGCCCTCGACCCCGAACTGGTGGGCGAGGTGCTGCAGGTCATCAAGGGCCTCGCCGATGAGGGCCGCACCATGATCCTTGTCACGCATGAGATGAAGTTCGCGCGTGAGGTTGCCACCCATGTCATCTACCTTCACAACGGTCTGATCGAAGAACAGGGCCCGCCGGACCAGCTGTTTGGCGCCCCGAAATCCGACCGTCTGAAACAGTTCCTCAAATCCGTCGCCTGAAAAGACGGAACAACCCACCAAGGAGACACACATGAAATTCACAACCCTGGTCGCCGCCGCGCTGCTGTTCGCAGCCCCTGTCGCCGCGCAAGAGGTCAAGATCGGCATCGCCGCCGAAGCCTACCCGCCCTTCGCCAGCCCCGACGCCTCCGGCAACTGGGTCGGCTGGGAGGTCGACTTCATCAACGCCGTCTGCGCCGCTGGCGAAATGCAATGCGTCATCACCCCGGTCGCATGGGATGGCATCATTCCCTCGCTGACCTCGGGCCAGATCGACGTGATCATGGCCTCGATGTCGATCACCGAAGAACGGTCCAAGACCATCGACTTTTCGGACAAGTACTACAACACCCCCACCGTCATCGTCGGGGCCAAGGGCGGTGACATCGCCCCGACGCCAGAAGGGCTGACCGGCAAGATCATCGGCGTGCAGGCCTCGACCATCCACGCCGACTACGCCCAGAAGTATTTCGGCCCCACCGCGGCCGAGATCAAGATCTACCAGACCCAGGATGAGGCGAACTCCGACCTCGCCGCCGGCCGCATTGACGCGACCCAGGCCGACAGCATCGCCATGGACGCCTTCCTCGCTTCCGAAGCCGGCATGGCCTGCTGCGAAAGCAAGGGCGCGGTCGCCGATGATCCGACGATCCTTGGCCTTGGCGTCGGCGCCGGGATCCGCAAGGGCGAGGATGAGCTGCGCGAAAAGCTGAACGCGGCCATCGCAAAGGTCATCGCCGACGGCACCTATGACACGATCACCGCCAACTACTTCTCGTCGTCGATCTACGGCGGCTAAGGCGTGATCCGCCGGGGCATGCCAAGGCAGGCAAAGGCGCCGTCCTTCCCGCCAGGGGGGGGCGACCATGGCAGGACTGCCATGGCAGCCGACGTTCCCCATGCCAGCAGGATGCCCCCCACCCCCATCCCCTCCCCACAACGGGGGAGGGGAGGCGCGCACGCCCAGCGTCGCACCCATGGCCAGCCACCCACGCCACACCATGGCGATCAAGCGCTTCCTTTCCTCCATGCGGGTCAAGCAGGGGCCGGCAGGACTGCCTCGGCAGCCGACGTTCCCCATGCCGACAGGATGCCCCCCACCCCCAGCCCCTCCCCACCAGGGGGGAGGGGAGGCGCACACGCCCAGCGTCGCACCCATGGCCAGCCACCCACGCCGCACCATGGCGATCAAGCGCTTCCTCTCCGCCATGCGTGTCAAGCAGGGGCCGGAAGGACTGCCTCGGCAGCCGACGTTCCCCCTGCCTGCGGGATGCCCCCCACCCCCTCCCCACAAGGGGGGAGGGGAGGCGCGCATGCCCAGCGTCGTGCCAATGGCCAACCACCCACGCCGCACCATGGCGATCAAGCGCTTCCCTCCCCCCTCGTGGGGGAGGGAGAGGGTGGGGGGGCCGCGTTCCCTAACTTGCGTCCACGCAGCGCCCTTTCCCCGGCAAGGGCCGCGTCATGACCGGCGGTCCGCTTCTGGCCTCAACCCTCGATCTGCTCGCCTTCTCCCCGCCCGGCTGGGGGGCGACCCTGCTGGTAGCGCTCAGCAAGTCGATCATGATCGCGATCGGGGCGTTCGCGCTTGGCCTCCTGATCGGGGTCGGCGGGGCCTATGGCAAGCTTTACGGCAGCCCCGTCACCCGTGACCTCTTGGGCATCTACACCACCGTGGTCCGCGCCGTGCCGGAACTGGTGCTGATCCTGATCCTCTACTTCGCCTTCACCTCCTCACTGAACAACCTCCTGCTGGCCTGGGGGTTTGAGCGGGTGCAGATCTCGGGCTTTGTGGCCGGCATCGTGGTTCTGGGCGTCGTGCAGGGCGCCTACGCGACCGAGGTGTTGCGCGGGGCCATCCTCTCCGTCCCCTCCGGCCAGATCGAGGCGGCGCGCGCCATGGGCATGCCGCCCCTGATGCTGGCTTGGCGGGTCACCTTCCCGCAGATGCTGGCCGCCGCCATTCCGGGGCTGGCGAACCTCTGGCTGATCGCGACGAAGGATACGGCCCTTCTGGCCGTGGTGGGCTATGCCGAACTGACGCTGGTCACCCGGCAGGCAGCCAGCACGACCAAGGCCTTCTTCACCTTCTTCATGGCGGCGGGTGTCCTGTATCTGGTGATCTCGATCCTTTCCACGATCCTCTTTGCTAAGGCCGAAGCCTGGGCCCGCCGTGGTCAGGTCCGGCCGGGGTCGGGCTGATGGCGGACCTCCCCGTGCAACAGGCGGCGGCCCAGCCCGAGGCAGCCCTGACCCCCGGCTTCTGGGTGCCCCGCCGCATAGTGATGGCCGCCGTGGCGGTGCTTCTGGTGATCTGGTGCGCCACCAGCCTGAACTGGACATGGCTCGCGTCTGAAAAGTACCACAGCCTGATCCTGCGTGGCATCTGGACGACCTGCTGGCTTTTGGTCGTGACCATGGTCTTGGGGATGCTGCTGGCCATCCCGCTTGGCCTTGCGCAGGCGGCAGGCCCGTGGTGGCTGGCCATGCCCGCCCGCGCCTTCTGCGGGCTTGTGCGCGGCACGCCGCTGCTGTTGCAGCTTTGGCTCCTGTACTACGGGCTCGGTTCGCTGTTCCCGTCGATCCCGTGGATCAGGGAAAGCGACCTTTGGCCCATCCTGCGGCAGGCCTGGCCCTATGCGGTCCTTGCGCTGACGCTCTCTGTTGCAGGCTATGAAGGCGAGGTGATGCGCGGCGCCTTCAAGGGCGTGCCGCATGGCCAGCTTGAGGCAGCAAAGGCGATGGGCATGCCCCGCTTCACCATCTTCCGCCGCATCTGGCTGCCCCAAGCAATCCAGCGCGTTCTGCCCACCTTGGGGGGCGAAACCGTGCTGACGCTGAAGGCCACGCCCTTGGTTGCCACCATCACTGTGGTAGACATCTACGCCGTGTCATCGCGCATCCGGCAGGATACTTTTGTGGTCTACGAGCCGCTCCTGCTTCTGGCCGTGGTCTACATGGCCATTGCCGGGCTGATCGTCCTCTTGTTCCGCTGGCTGGAAAACCGGGTGCCGCAAAAGACGGCCTGACCGTGGCCAGAGTTTAACATCTGGTAAACGCGGTCGGCCAAGCCACTGAAATCAAACAGTTTGCCAAGTGTCCCGGGCAGGGACACCCCCCTCAGGCGTCCCGCTTGGCGATCCAGTCATGGTCGGGATCATTCTGGAACCGCCACTTCCGGGTCGGCCCCGCCATCACGTTCAGATAATACATCTCATACCCATACGGCGCCCCGCAGGGATGATGCCCTTTCGGGACCAGCACCACGTCATGGCTCTTCACCGCCATGGTCTCATCCAGCGACCCATCCTCGGTATAGACCCGCTGGACGCCAAACCCCTGCCCGGGGTTGAGGCGGTGGTAGTAGGTCTCTTCCAGATAGGTCATGCGGGGAAAGTCATCCTCGTCATGCCGGTGGCTGGGGTAGCTTGACCAGTGCCCGGCGGGGGTAAAGACCTCGGTGACCAGCAGACTGTCCGCCACCTCCCGCCCCTCCATCGCGATGTTGTTGACGTGGCGGGTGTTCGTCCCCTTGCCGCGCGGGGTCAGGTCAATCCCGTCCGGCCCCAACCGCTGGGCCTGATGCCCCCCCATCCCAGGTGCGGAACAGACGGCCAGCGTACAGGCGGTGGTCGCCACCGCGCTCCAGTCGCTGCCATTCGGAACATAAAGACAATGCGGCGCGGTCTTTTCGAACACGTCCATCCGTGCGCCCATCTCACCCCAGTCCTGCCCGGCCGCTTGCACGGTCGCCTTGCCCTCGACCAGCACAAGGATCACCTCCCGGTCCCCCGTCGCCTCCTCGGCCACGTCGCCCGGTTCCAGCCGGTACAGCGAGAAGCCTACATACCCCCACCCCGCGCTTTCGGGGGTGATGTCATGCACCTTGCCGCGTGATCCTGTCGGCTTGCAAAGAAGATTGCCCATGGCTTGCTCTTTTCCAAATACTCCGGGGGTCCGGGGGCTGGCCCCCGGTCCGCCGCCTGTCAGATGAGACCGGCGTCCCGCGACAGCCGCTTCAGCGTTGCTAGACCCAGCGTCTGATACAATAGCGGATTGCGGACGTTCGGGTCCTGCTCGGCCTCGATCACGATCCAGCCGTCGTAGTTTGCCCCGGCGAGGATCTTCAACAAGGGGGCAAAGTCGATGCCGCCCTCCTGATCGCCTGGCACGGTGAAGGCTCCGGCAACCACGCCTTGCAGGAAGCTCAGACCTTCTGCCCGCACGCGCGCAGTCACAGCGGGGCGGATGTTCTTGGCATGGAAATGGCGCACGCGGGCGATGTGTTTCGTCAGCACCGCAACCGGGTCGCCGCCGCCAAAGGCGCAGTGGCCCGCGTCGAAGAGAAGGTGGGTGTGCGGGCCGGTCGCGGCCATGAAGGCGTCGATATCGTCGGGCGATTCGACGATTGTGCCCATGTGGTGATGGTAGACCAGCGTCAGGCCCTGCGTGGTCAGGTAGGCCGCGAAGGCCTCCAGCTTCACGCCGAAAGCCTGCATTTCAGCCGCCGCCAGGCGGGGCCGGTCGTTCACTGGCTTGGCCGCGCCATGGATCGCGTTCGAGGTTTCGCAGACGATCATCACCTTGCAGCCATTGTGCTTCAGCTTGGCGATATGGGCCTGCGCGGCCTTGATTTCATCCTCCACCGACCGGACCAGAAGTTCGGTCGAATACCAGCCCGAGATGAACTTCAGCCCGTATTCAGCCAGCAATGCCCGCAGCGCCTCTGGCTCATCGGGCCAGCGGTGGCCGTTTTCGATGCCGTCAAAGCCGATCTGTCGGCCCGCCTCGTCCAGGATGCGGGTGGTCGGGATGTCGGCGCCGATGGTCTGGTCGTCGTCGTTGGCCCAGGCGATGGGGTTGGTTCCGAATTGGATCATGGTTTGCTCAGTTCACTAGCCATTGGGCGCGGGTGCCCGCTTCATAGGCCTTGCGGGCCTCGTTGACTTCTTTGCGGTCGGAGACTTCCGGGACCGCGACTTCCCACCATGTCCCACCAGCGCCGGTGCCGGGCGCAGGGTCGGTGTCGATGACGATGACGGTCGGGATGGTGGCGGATTTCGAGGCGGTCATCGCCGCCTCAACCTCGGCGATGGTTGCGGCCTTGACGACATTTGCGCCCATGCTGCGGGCGTGGGCGGCAAAGTCGATGTCGGTGGGGTTCACATGGTAGCTGTCCGCCAAAAGGTTGTTGAACGCAGCGCCCCCGGTGGCCTTTTGCAGACGGTTGATGCAGCCGAAACCACGGTTGTCGGTCAGAACCACGGTGAAGGGGATGCCCATCATCACCGCAGTCGCAAGTTCGCTGTTGGCCATCATGTAGCTGCCATCCCCGATCATGCAGATGACGTGGCGGTCGGGCTTGGCCATCTTGATGCCCATGGCCCCCGCAATCTCATACCCCATGCAGGAAAAGCCGTATTCCATGTGGTAGCCGCCCTGCGACGCTTTCCACAGGACATGCAGCACGCCGGGCATCGAGCCGGAGGCGGACATGATGAGCGCATCCTTTCCCGTCGTCCGCTGGACCGCGCCGACAACCTGCGCATCAGAGGGAAGCTCATTGCCCTTGGGGGCAGCGGTGACGGTGTCGGTCGTCTGGAACCATTTCGCGCGATTGGCGAAGTCGGGGTCGGCGAAGCGGTGGTGCCCAAGGGCGGCGCTGATCTTTTCCAGCGCGATTTTCGCGTCGCCAACAAGGGGTTGGGCCGCGCGCTTATGCGCGTCGTAGCCGTGGATGTTGATGGACAGAAGTTTGCGGCCGGGGGCGGAAAAGACCGTCCATGACCCGGTGGTGAAGTCCTGAAAGCGGGTGCCGACGCCGATTACAAGGTCGGCCTGCGCGGCAAGGTCATTGCCGCAGCCGGTGCCGGTGACACCGGGTGAGCCGAAATGAAGCGGCTCCTCCCAGTCCATCGCGCCCTTGCCGGATTGGGTTTCGACCACGGGGATGTTGTGGGTCTTCGCGAAGGAAAGGAGCGTCTGTTCCGCGCCCGAGTAAAGGACGCCGCCACCGGCGACGATCAGCGGGGCCTTGGCGGCGCGGATCGCGGCAACGGCGGCCTCAAGCTCACGCTGGTCGGGTTCGGGGCGGCGGATGAACCAGGTTCTGGGCGTGAAGAATTCGACCGGGTAGTCGTAGGCTTCGGCCTGTGTATCTTGACAGAAGGCAAGGCAGACCGGGCCGCAGTTTGCCGGGTCGGTCATCACCCGCAGCGCGCGGGGCAGGGCGGTGAGGATGTGTTCCGGCCGGCTGATCCGGTCGAAGTAGCGCACCACGGGGCGGAAGCAGTCATTGGCGCTGACGGTGGCGTCGTCGAAATCCTCGATCTGCTGCAGCACCGGGTCGGGCGCGCGGGAGGCGAAGACATCGCCGGGGATGAAGAGGACGGGCAGGCGGTTCACATGCGCCACGGCGGCGGCGGTGACCATATTTGTGGCGCCGGGACCGATGGAGGAGGTGACGGCCATCGCCTTGCGGCGGCCATTGGCCTTGGCATAGGCGACAGCGACATGGGCCATGGTCTGTTCGTTATGGCCGCGCCATGTGGGCAGGGTGTCCTTGTGGGCATGCAAAGCCTCACCCAGACCCGCCACGTTGCCATGGCCGAAGATCGCCCAGACGCCTTCGATGAAGCGGCTGCCGTCCTCGGCCTGTTGCACCGAAAGCCAGCGGACCATGGCCTGCGCGGCGGTAAGGCGGATCGTGGTCATGCGTTCGCTCCTGTTTCGCGGGCGGTGTCCCAGACTTTGCACAGCCGCGCATAGCGGTCGGCCATCATTGCAACGGCCGCGTCATCGGAAAGCTGGCCCTGCAGCCAGCCGCGCGCGGCATCTGCAAAGATCGTGCGGCCAATGGCGAAACCTTTCACCAAGGGATGCCGGGCCGCAAGCCGGAACGAGGCGGCAAGATCGGCTTCGCTGGCATCAAGGCCAAGGACAACGATGCCGCGCACATGGTTGTCATTCCGGGTGATGGCCGCACAGGCGTTCGTCCAGGCGGCGTCGGTGGTGAAGGGTTCCAGCTTCCACCAGTCGGGGTAGACGCCCAGATCATAGAACCGCTGGATCAGGGTGGCGCTGGTCTGGTCGTCCACCGGGGCGACCTTTGAGGGGATCAGCTCCAGCAGCATTTCAAGCCGGTTGCGGCGGCAGGCGTGGAACAGGCGCAGGACGACATCTTCCTGTTTCGCCCGGGTTTCGGCGTCATCATCGGGGTGGGCGAAGCACAGAACCTTGACCACATGACCCAGCGGCCATTCCTGCAAGCCGCCGAAATCGGGGCCCAGTTCAGGCTCAAGCGTCAGGGGGCGCGATCCGGGCCATTCCACGGGCCGACCGATCCAGAGCCCGGTTCCCGCTGCCCGGTAGAGCGCGTCGCGGCCAAGGCGGCTGTCGCAGAGGATGCCATGGCCGGGTTTGCCGCCTGCGACCTGCAGGGCGGCGGTCAGGCACAGCTGCTTGAAGGCCGCGATCTTCGCCGGAGTCGCGCCGTCCATCGCCTCAAGCTGCAGGCGGTGGTCGAAGGCAAAGACGCGCATGGTGGACTGGTCATGGTGGCGATTGGTGGCCCAGTGGATCTGCTCCAAGGCCGGGTCCTTGCGCAGGGCGGGGGTGACGACGCCGCGCTTGAGGAAGAACTGCAGCTCCTCCCAGCTTGGGTAGGCGGGGGTGCAGCCGTGGCGGCTGACGGCGAAGGCACCGCAGGCGTTGGCATAGGTCAGGGCGGTGGGCCAGGGCTCGCCGTCAAGCCAGCCCTTGAGGAGGCCGGACATGAAGCCGTCGCCTGCGCCCAGGACGTTGAACACCTCGATCGGGAAGCCGGGGCCGGTTTCGCCGTCGTCAAGGCTGTCGGGGATTTCGCCGGTGAAGGCGGCGGCGCCCATGGGGCCGCGTTTGCAGACGAGGGTGGCTTTGGAGACGGCCCTGACGGCGCGCAGGGCGGCGATGGTGTCGGTCGTGCCGCCGGCGATGTGAAACTCTTCCTCGGTGCCGACGATGAGGTCGAAGTAGTGGAGCGTGGCCTGCAGCTTGGCGGTGACCTGTGCGCTTTCAATGAAGCGGCTTTCACCGTCGCCATGGCCAGCAAGGCCCCAGAGGTTGGGGCGGTAGTCGATGTCCAGGGCGGTTTGCAGGCCGTGCTTGCGGGCGAGGGTGAGCGCTTTCAGCACCGCCGCTTCTGTGCGGGGGTTGGAGAGGTGGGTGCCGGTGGCGACGACGGCGCGGGCTTCGGCGATGAAGGATTCATCGATGTCATCTTCGCACAGGGCCATGTCGGCGCAGTTTTCGCGGTAGAAGATCAGCGGAAACTGCTTGTCGTCGCGGATGCCGAGGAGGACGAGGGCGGTGAGGCGTTCGGGGTCGGTCTTGACGCCGCGCACGTCGACACCTTCGCGGGCCAGTTCTTCGCGGATGAAGCGGCCCATGTGTTCGTCGCCGACGCGGGTGATGAGGGCGGATTTCAGGCCGAGCCGCGCGGTGCCAGCGGCCATGTTGGTGGGGCTGCCGCCAATGTATTTCTGGAACGACCCCATATCCTCCAACCGCCCACCTACCTGTGCGCCGTAAAGGTCGACCGACGAGCGGCCGATGGTGATGACATCCAGCGGCCTGCCTTTTTTGTGCGATGTGGTGCCCATGCCGACAGTCCCCCTGCAAATGGCCGCCAAGGCCGAGTCGCCCGCCAATATGGAATGAATATTCTATTTCTGCCGCACGGGGAAGCCTTAAGTTTCGCGCCTTGCCGCCACCGCCACCGCAAGCGACAGGGCCAGCGCAATTGTGGCTGACAAGGACCGGAAGGCGCCGAAATCCACCTCGGTCACGACAAGGGTGGTGTCGGCCAGCCGGGCAAGCGGGCTTTCGGCCCGGTCGGACAGCGCGACGACGGGGAGCCCGGCCACTTTCGCCGCCTGGGCAAGCGCCAGTGTTTCCGCCGCATAGGGCGCGAAGGACACCACCAGCAGCGCATCGCCGGGCCGCAGGGCGGCGCGATTGGCAAGGCCACCGGTGCCTTCGTGCAAAAGCGCGGGGATTTCCAGTTTTTCCAGAACATAGGCCAGATAGGCGACCACTGGGTAGGAGCGCCGCAGCCCTGCCAGATGGATGGTGGAGGCGCGGGACAGGCATGTAACCACCTGATCAAGCAGGGTTTCGTTCAGGTCTTGTGCCAAAGCCTCAAGCGACTGGCGCCCCGCGTCGATGAATTCGGCCACCAGGGCCGACGGCGCACCCTTTGGCCCGGATTTCAGGTTGGCCAGACGCGCGGCATAGTCGGGCAAGCCCATTGGCAAAGCGCTGCGAAACAGGCGCTGCATTTCGGCAAAGCCGGAAAACCCCATCACTTGGCAGAACCGCATCAGGGCAGAGGGCGGCACCTCTGCGCCTTCGGCAATCTGGGCGACGGTGGACAGCGCGACGCGGTCGGAATGTGTGGCCAGATGGTCGGCGCATTGCTGCAGGCGGCGGGGCAGCTGGCCGCGAATCTGGGTCAAACGATCGTGGAAGGCATCGACCGTGTCCGGTGGGGTCTGAAACGTGCGGATCATGCTGCCATCTGCTGCGGCGGGTTTGCCTAGTCTTCCAGACTATGGAATGAATGTTCCATTTCGGCAAGCTTTTCGTCACGCGCGTGGGAACGGGCGGATCAATAAGAAAAGCCCCCGCGTCTTGCGACGCAGGGGCTGGATTTGCCGGGCCAGATGTTCGGGTTACTGGCTAAGCTTGTTGTATTCGGCAAGGCCGGTGGCAACGATGTCGTACCATTCGCCGGATTCCCGCATCTCGGTAATGCCGCGGTTCAGCATGGCGATATAGACCCGGCCGCGCGGATTGCTCTTCGAGGTCAGGAAGTGGTAGGTGATGAACGTCGCCAGCGCCGGGTTCGGCGAGACGCGGTCATTCGCGTTGAGTTCGGTAAAGTTTGCCGATGCGGTTTCAGCCTCGATCGAATAGAGGTCAACTTCGCCGTTGATCAGCATTTCAGCGCATTCGAGCGGCGATTTGGGGTGAACATAGGTCACCAAAGGTTCGACCAGACCCTGAACTTCAAGGTCGCTGATCGGCCAGGCTTCAGGCCGGCAGATCCGCGCACCAGCGTAATCGGCGAATTCCCGGGCGGCGGCGTATTTGCTGTCGTTCAGCGTGTTGAACGCATAGGCGGTTTCATAGATCGGCAGCGAGAAGTCGAATTCGGTGCACATCCGGACCGAGAATTCGCCAAGCAGATCAAGCTTGGAGCAATCGGGCGATTCCCACGCGATGGACACGTCGAAGGCACCGGACGGCAGCAGAACGTCGATATGCGACATCCAGTCGTCAACGTAGTTGATGTTGTAGCCGCGGTCGTTCCCGCCGCGCTGCATGGCGGTGGCGGCCATGCGCACGAAGATGCCGCCGCCGGTCAGCGATTCATCCGCGAAGGGCATCCAGTTGTTGGAGCTGACGAACTTCAGCGGCGGTTCATAGGTGTTGCTGTTGGTACGCGTGGCTTCCTGTTCTGCCGTCTCTTGCTGGATGATCGAGGACAGCTCGGAGTCCGGCGTCAGACGACCGTCTTCGCAAGGCAGGATCAGCTGCAGGCCGGCAGGAAGATTGTTCGGGTTCGCGGCCAGCGCATCGCGGTTGGCGTTGAAGATCATCTGATAGTCATAGGACCCATAAGCCGCCTGGGCGATGGTTCCAAGGGTGTCGCCATCCGTGACGGTATAGGTCGTGCAGGCTTCCTGGGCAGAGGCCACGATCGGAAAGGCGATAAGCAACGCCGACAGTGCCGTCGAGCGGTATTTGTCAGATCCAGTTCTCATGTATGTCATGTCCTTCTGACGACAGTTGCGATTGGCGAACGATACTTCATTTCCGAAACAATCCGCCTACGCCGCCTAGAAAGAAGGTCGGAAGTGGCACGAATAAGGCAATTCGAAGGATTCACTGTCGCAAACCACCTTTGGGTGAAAATGTGACTGTTCGTAGAAACAATGGCACAACCCAAGGGGATACATTCAGCGCCGCATTAGCCCGGGATTGCGCTGCGATTTGCCCCCGGTTGGGTGCGGTTTCACCAGTTGCCCAATGAAATGGCCGGCCCAGATGGGCCGGCCATTGGGGAAGCCTTGTGGTCGTTCTATTGCTGCAATGCGCCGTTGGACAGGGCCGACGACACGATGTCGTACCATTCCCCGGATTCGTACATTTCGATCACGCCGCCATCCATCTGACGGATCATCTCGACGGCGCGGGCATTCGATTTGTGGGCAATGACATGCAGGCTGTCCAGTGTCATCAGATGCGGGTTCTGGGCGAAATCTCCCGTCAGGCCAAGCGCGGCAATTGCCGAATCGCCCACCTCGGCATCGATCGAGACGAGGTCAACCTTGCCGGCGGCCAGATCTTCGAAGCAGTCGGTCACTTCGATCGGGCGGGACAGGTCGATCTTGTCGCTGGTCAGGCCAGCTGCTTCCAGCACCCCGGTTGTGTAGCCTTCGGGACGGCAGATGCGCTTGCCTTCAAAGGCGGTGTAGCTGGTGGCGGACAGAAGCTCGCTGTCGGCAGGCATGAAGAAGCCGTCGACGATTTCATACAAGGGGGCCGAGAATTCAAAGTTTTCGCAGCGGGCGAGGTCAGCGGCTGACAGGGCGTCGGGCGCTTCACAATTCGGGCGGACCCAAGGAAAGCTGAGATCATAGGCGCCAGACGGCAAAAGCGCGTCGATATGGGCCTGCCAGTCGTTCACGAAGGTCAGGTTGTAGGGGATCGCGGGGTCTGCCCGGAAGATCGCCATCTCGACCAGCTGGGTGAACATGCCACCGCCGGGCAGCATTTCATCGGCAAAGGGGGCGTAACCGTTGCCCGTCACCAGACGGTAGGGAAAGGCCATTGGCGGCTGTGACTCGGTTGCCGGAACTTCGGGCGGCGCTTCGGGCGTGGCGGCGGCAACCTCGACTGGTTCGGGTTCCGGGGCGGGTTCTGGCGCCGGTTCCTGCACCACGACCTCTGAACCGCCGAGACCGGCATCACCGACGGGTAGCTCTGGCACGACTTCAACAGGCTGCTTTGCCGGATCGACCACCTCGGTTTGCAGGCCGACCGATGGGGCTGCCGCAGTGACGGTTTCCTCTCTGGGGTCGCAAGGGATGGCAAGCGACACGCCGATCTCGATAAGGTCAGCCTTGGCGCCAATGGTGTCGACGTTGGCACTATAGATCACGCGGTACATGTCTGCGTCGCCATAGGCATTGCGGGCGATGTAGCGCAGGTTGTCGCCGGGCGCCACGACGTAGGTGGAGCAGGCTTCCTGAGCCCAGGCTGTGCCACCAGACAGGAAAGCGGCGGTGCAGCCGATGCAAAGCGTTTTCGTTGGAATCTTCATCAGTGCACTCCTATGGCCCACCGCCAGACGTGCTTCTTGCCCTCGTCTATCGAGGCCGCGCAGCAAGGCGGTGGACATTTGCTGGTCATTTTCATTCTGAAATCAAGGCCTTGCGACGGAATGGGCCCGATCGCGGGTTGTCTGCCGGGTAATCGCCTGACCCAAAGCCTCGACCAGAGGATCAAGCCTTTGGGGCCCTTTGCCACGAGGCTGGTCAGTATCACCCAAAGACGCCGCTTGGCTTTCGGTGTCCATGGCGACGGTTCTGGTCAGTCCTTTGATCACGACCTGCCTCACTGTCCGGCTTTGACGGCCAATTGCATGGTTGCGGTAGCAAGCTTGTTGTCGCGGATGATCGAAAACTCGGTCTGCGGGGTGCCCACCTCGACCAAGGCAGCCATGATCGTCTCAAGCGAGGTCGGGCCGTCCAGTGCCGTGCCGGTGATCTTGTCCCGGAACAGCACATCGCCCTGCCGCAACTGGGTTGCACCGGGCGAAGTCACCCCGGTTACGACCGTTTTCCATTCGCCCTCGACCGTGCTGATCGTGACATTCACACCATTGGCCAGACTGACCCGGCGTGTGGCATCCACCGTCATCAGACCGGTCTGCCGTTCCAGCGACGACCCCGAATACTGGACGACGACGCGGGCCTTGCCGTCGGGGTCGACCTTCATTGCGTTCAACACGGCGGTGGTGATGCTGCCGCTTTGCTGAATGTCCACACCGTTGACGGAATGCAGGATCAGGCCGTTTGCCAGCCAATCGCCAACTTCGGCCACGTTCACGTTTGGCAAAAGCCGGAGGACGATGGCCACACGTTCGCCGCCTATAATCCGGTTGTCTTCGATGAAGGGCATTTCTACATCCCAGGCGGCAAAGCCAACCTGGTTTTCCTGCAAGGCAACGGGTGCAGCTGCCGGGGCCGGGTCTGCTGCGGTGTCATCGGCTGCGGCTGCGGCTGTGGTGTCTTCGACCGCAGGTTCCGCAACGGCTTCCACGATGGGGGCTGGCTCGGCAACCGCAGGCTCAGCTTCCGCCACGACAGGTGCAGCTACTGGTTCGGCAACTTCGGTTTCAGCCGCAGCTTCTGTCACGGTCTCTGCCACCGGTTCCGCTGCAGCGGTTTCGGTGGGTGTGACTGGCGCCGCCGTTGCGGACACTGAAGGAGCGGGGTCGGCAGCTGGTTCGACCGAGGCTATCGGTGCTGCGGACGGGGCAGGGGCGTCGTCGCCACCCATCAGCATGACACCAACGCCGACGATGGCCAGGGCGGCGGCAATCCCGCCGATCAACTGCACAGGCATGCCGCTGCGCCCGGATCCGCGGACCTGCGGCACCGGATCGGCGGCTTCCACCTTTGGCTGACTTTGCGACACGGTGCGAGCAAGTTGGGGCGGGGCGCCAAAGGTGACGGGGGCCGGGCGTGCAGCCTCGGCATTGGCTTCTGAAGACCGGGCGAGGGCGACCATGGCCTGCACCGCCGCTGCGATATCGTCAGCCGGGCCGACCGGAAGCTCAAGCCCGGGACGGAACATGGACAGCCATTCCTGCGCCGATTGAACACGCTGCTTCGGCAGGGTGTACAAAGCCTTGTCGATGGCCGCCAGAAAGCCCGGCGGATAGCCTTCGAAACGGCCTTCCAGCGGGATGTAGGGGTCGGCCTTGTCCTCGGCCAGAGCCGCCAGACGGGCCTGACCGTTCACCGGGGCCTCGCCACCAATCAGGTGGTACAGCGTGGCGCCAAGGGCATAAAGGTCGCTCCACGGGCCCTGTTCGGACCCGGCGATATAGAATTCCTGTGGCGAGTAGCCATCCTTGACGACCCGCAGCGCCGACATGGCCCGGCTTTTCTGGCTGGCCTGTTCCCGCGCGGCACCAAAGTCGATCAGGATCGGCTGGCCCTTCTGGTCGATCAGCACATTGTCGGGCGAGATGTCGCGGTGCAGCATGTCGTTGGCGTGGATGAAACCGACGGCTGCCAGCAGCTTTTCTGTCATCTGCACGATCTCGTCCGGCCCGGGCATCCGGCCCTGACCTTCGATGATCTGCTGCAGGTCAAGCCCGTCGATATAGTCGATCGCCATGTAGGCGGTGCCGTTATCCTCGAACACCTGATGCACGGCGACGATGTTCGGGTGGACGATCTTCGAAAGATGCCGCGCCTCGCGCACGAAAAGCTGCACGACCGACCGGAGTTCGGCCGTGTGGGCGCGCGACCGGGCTGAAACCATCGTCTTGCTGCGGCGGCAGAAAGAGCTTGGGAAGCACTCCTTGATGACGACATTGCGGTCGAGGCTGTCTTTGGCGAGATAGGTGATGCCGAAGCCGCCGCTGTTGATGTAGCGAACGATCGTGTACTGGCCCTTCAGCAACTTCGTGCCGGGCTGCAATTCGTCGACCAGATCCTCGACATCATCGGCCGGAGCCTCGACAGCCTTTTGCTGCGCCATCTTGCCCATCCTTCCCGCAATCGCGGTGCGTCTGAATGCCAAAAACGTGCGATACTGCGGGGATATCTAGCATTTCCCACGCTTCGCCTGGCATCGTCCACGCCCGCGCACCAATCTACAGTTTGATGCTTGGTTGTGGATGACGGCGAAAATGGGGCGCTTGGATGGAATATTGAAGGACCGGGCGCTCAACCACGGGGTGAAGCGTTTGATCCGCGATTTTGGCGGGTCGAACGTCGCGTCTGGGCTGGTGAAGCGATTCTGGAAGATACTGTTCAATAGGGACAACCGGTTTCGGCCCATCCCGTCGGGCGCGCTTTGGCATGGTGCGGATTGCGGGCCTATCCGTGCCTGCGCCGGACGGTTGCCGGGCGGCCCGGCAGGCCAAGCCGACAATCGTTGCGGTTGCGCTCTGCCACCACCTTGCCGCGTGACAGGACGGCCAGGCGGTCCGGGCGGAGGCGCAGCGCTTCGACCGGGTTTCCTGCATCGAGGATGACCATGCTGGCCAACGCGCCGGGCTTCAGGCCGTAGCCGTCAAGGTTCATGATCTGCGCATTGGTTTCGGTGACCATGGTGAAGCAGCGCGCCATTTCGGCCGGGTGGGTCATCTGTGCGACATGCAGGCCCATGAAGGCCACGTCCAGCATGTCCGCCGTGCCCAATGAATACCACGGGTCCAGCACGCAATCCTGACCCCAGCCGACCGGGATGCTCATCGCCTGCATCTCTTTCACGCGCGTCAGACCTCGCCGCTTTGGGTAGCTGTCGTGGCGGCCTTGCAGGGTGATGTTGATCAGCGGATTGGGGATTGCGGTCATGCCGCTTTCGGCGATCAGGGGCAGGAGTTTGGAGACATAGTAGTTGTCCATCGAATGCATCGAGGTCAGGTGACTGCCCGCCGCCCGCCTGCCAAGGCCGTGCCGCGTCACCTCGCGCGCCATGGTCTCCACATGGCGGGACATCGGGTCATCGGTTTCGTCGCAATGCACGTCCCACATCAGGCCCCGCTCGGCGGCGATGCGGCCAAGGTCGCGCAAGGAGTCTGCCCCTTCCTCCATCGTGCGTTCGAAATGCGGGATGCCGCCGACGACATCGACCCCCATGTCCAGCGCACGCAGCAGGTTCTGGCGGCCGGTCTTGGTGCGATATAGCCCGTCCTGCGGGAAAGCGACGAGTTGCAGGTCAAGGTAGGGGGCGACGATGCGCTTGACCTCCAGCATCGCCTCGACCCCGCGCAGGTGGTCGGGCGTGGTGTCGACATGGGTGCGGATCGCCAGAAGCCCCATGCTGACCGCCCAGTCGCAATAGGTGACGGCGCGGGTGACCATTTCGTCGACCGTCGCAATCTCGCGCAGTTCGCCCCAGAGGCTGATGCCCTCCAGCAGCGTGCCGGAGGCGTTCACGCGGGGCAGGCCGTAGGACAGCGTTGCGTCCATGTGGAAATGCGGGTCGACGAAGGGCGGGGCCACAAGGTCCCCCGTGGCGTCGATCACGCGGGCGGCTTCGGCTTCCAGCCGTCCCACGGCGGCGATGCGGTCGCCGGTGATGCCGATATCGGCCACCGTGCCATCGGGCAGCGTACCGCCCTTGACCAGAAGATCGAACATCTACCGTTCCCCCTTGTTGTAAGGCAGCATCAGGGCTGCAGGCACCTCGGCCCGGCGCGACATCAGGATCAGGGCGAGGATCGACAGGATATAGGGCGCGGCGAGGAAGAGCTGGTAGGGCAGCACGGCCCCAAGGTCGGTCTGTTGCAGGCGGATCTGCAGCGCGTCGAACCCGGCGAACAGGATCGCGCCCAGCAGCGCCTTGCCGGGCTTCCATGCGCCAAAGACGACCAGCGCGACGCAAACCCAGCCGCGGCCGTTGACCATCTCGAAGAAGAAGCTGGAGAAGGCGGAGAGGGTCAGGAACGCGCCGCCCACCGCCATCAGGCCCGACCCGACCATGACCGCCCCCATCCGCAGCGCGGTCACCGACAGCCCCTGCGCCTCGACCGCAGCGGGGTTTTCGCCCGCCGCGCGCAGCGCGAGGCCAAGGGGGGTGCGGTAAAGGGTGAAGGCGGTCAGGCCGGCCACGGCGAAGGCGGCCCAGGTGAGGGCGGTTTGCTGGAAGATCGCCTCACCCAGAAATGGCAGGTCGGAGAGGACGGGCAGGTCAAGCGGCTGAAAGGGTTCGATCTTCGGCGGGCTTGTCACCTCGGGCAGCATGAGGCGATAGGCGAAGGAGGCTGTGGCGGTGGCCAGAAGCGTCACCCCCAACCCAACGACGTGTTGCGACAGGCCGAAGGGCACGGTGAGGGTGGAGTGGAGGAGGCCGAACAACATCCCCGCGCCCATCGCGGTAGCAACCCCGCCCCAAAGCGGCATCCCCTGATAGACCGCCATCCAGCCGGTGAAGGCGCCGATGACCATGATCCCCTCGATCCCAAGGTTCAGCACCCCGGCGCGTTCGCAGATCAGTTCGCCCATCGTGGCGAAGATCAGGGGTGTCGCGATGCGGATCACGGCGGCCCAGAAGCTGGCGGAGATCAGGATGTCGATGATGTCGGTCATCCGCGCACCATCCGGAATTTCGTCAGCAGGATGGCGAGCACCATGAACAGAAGGGCCGTCGCCAGCAGCATGTCGGCGATATAGGTCGGCACGCCGGCGGCCCGGCTCATCGCGTCGGAGCCGACGAAGATGCCGGCAACGAAGAGGGCGCTGACGACCACGCCGAGGGGGTGGAGGAGGGCCAGCATGGCGACGATGATCCCGGTATAGCCAAAGCCGGGGGACAGGTCCTGGCTCAGGTGGCCTTTCAACCCAGCCACCTCGGACCAGCCTGCCAGCGCGGCAAGGCCGCCTGACAGGAGCGCGGTCTTGAGGAGAACTACATTGACCGGAATCCCCGCAAAGCGCGCGGCGGCGGGGTTCTGGCCCACGGCGCGGATTTCATAGCCAAGCGTCGTGCGGGTCTGGATCACCCAGACAAGGGCCGCCGCGATCAGGGCAAGGCCAAAGCCCCAGTGCAGGCGCAGACCCTCAACGATGCGGGGCAGGCGCGCTTCGGGGATGAGGGCGGGGGATTTCGGCCAGCCCATGCCCATCGGGTCTTTCATCGGGCCTTCCAGCAGGTAGCTGACGAACAGAAGCATGATGAAGTTGATCAGAAGGGTGGTGACAACCTCATCCACCCCAAGCCGGGTTTTCAGAAGGACGGGGCCAAGAAGCACCAGCGCGCCCGCCAGCATTGCGGCAAGGGCGCTGACGGGCAGGACAAAGGGGCTGCCAAGCGCGCCGGTGCCAAGGAGGACGGCGATGATGGCGCCGGCATAAAGCTGCGCCTCGGCCCCGATGTTCCACAGCTTGGCGCGGAAGGCGACGGCGACGGCAAGGCCGGTGAAGATCAACGGGGTGGCGCGGTTCAGCGTCTCAAGGATGGCAAGGCGTGAGCCAAGCGCGCCGGTCGCGATCTGACCAAGGGTGGCGAAGGGATCGGCCCCTGCGATGAGGGCCAGAAGGGTGGCCACCCCCATCGTCGCGGCGATCGCCAGCGCGGGCAGGCCAAGCTGGCGCAGGGTGGAAGGGTTGGCAATCGGCTCAAGCCGCATGGCGCGCCCCGTCAAAGCCCTGACCGGCCATCCAGAGGCCAACTTCGGGCGCGGTGATGGTGCCGCGCGGGAAGGCGGGGCTTAAGCGGCCTTGAGACATGACGTGAAGAACATCCGACAAGCCCATGATTTCATCAAGGTCTTCCGATATCAGCAGGATCGCCGCCCCCCGGTCGCGCGCGGCGATCAGCTGGCTTTGCACATAGGCGATGGCGCCGACATCCAGCCCCCGCACGGGCTGGTTGGCAAGGATGATCTGTGGCCCGGGTGCCAGCGCACGGCCCAGGATCAGCTTTTGCATATTGCCGCCGGACAGAAGGCGGATGCGGGTGGCAGGGCCGGGGCAGCGCACGTCATAGGCGGCGATGATCTCGGCCGCGAAGGCGCGGGCGGCGGGCCAGTTCATCCAGCCCCGGCGCGAGAAGCGGGGGGTGCGGTAGCCTTCCAGCACGGCGTTTTCGGTCAGGTCGAAGTCGGCGATGCTGCCGGTGTGGTGGCGGTCTTCGGGGATGCGGCCCACGCCTTCGGCCACCGCAACGCGCGGCGACCAGCGGGTGATCGGCTTGGCTTGCAGCGACATTGAGCCTGAGGTTGGCATGGCAAGGCCAGAAAGCAGGTCCGCCAAGGCTGCCTGCCCATTGCCGGAAACGCCGGCCAGCCCGGTGATCTGCCCCGCACGCAAGCCCAGGGAGACCGCTTTCAGGCCCGGTGCCGCCCCCCGGTCGGGGGTGGAGACGGCCTGAAGCTCCATCAGAACCGGCCCCGCCGCCCGAGCCTCGGCCTTGGGCAGGGTCAGTTCCCCGCCGACCATCAGGGCGGCAAGCTGGGTCTTGTCGGTGGCGTGGGTATCCACCTCACCCACGACGCGGCCATGGCGCAGGACAAGGCAGCGGTCGGCGATGGCCATCACCTCATGCAGCTTGTGGCTGATGAAGATGACCGACAGGCCAAGGGCGGTGGCTTTCCGCAGGGTGGCGAACAGGGCCTCGGCCTCTTGCGGGGTCAGGACGGCGGTGGGTTCATCAAGGATCAGGATCTTCGCATCGCGGTAGAGGGCCTTGAGGATCTCAACCCGCTGGCGTTCGCCAACGGTCAGGCGGCTGACCTTGGCCAAGGGGTCGACGGCAAGTCCAAAGTCGCGGGCCAAGGCTTCGACCTTCGCCCGCGCAGCCGTACGCCCGCGTCCGCGTGACCAGAGGCTTTCGGTGCCAAGGGTGATGTTGTCGATAACGGTCAGGTTGCCCGCCAGCGTGAAATGCTGGTGCACCATCCCCACCCCTGCCTGCAGCGCCGCGCGCGGCGCACCGGGTGGAAGGGGGTGGCCGAACACCTCAACCGTTCCCGTATCCGCCACATAGTGACCGAAGAGGATGTTCATCAGCGTGGTCTTGCCCGCGCCGTTTTCGCCCAGAAGGGCCACCACCTCGCCCCGCCGCAGCGTCAGCGAGATGGCGTCATTCGCCCGCACCGGACCGAAGGCTTTGGTGATGCGGTCAAGGCGGAGGACAACCTCCGCCTTTGCCTGCGCTTGGGTCACGACGATTTCGGTTCGCTGTCGTCGATCGCCACGGTGAAGCTGCCTGCCTTGATCGCCGCTTCCTTCTCGGCCACGAGGGCCATGACTTCGGCTGGAACCTTGCCCTCAAACGTGCCGAGGGGGGCAAGCGAGCAGCCACCAGCGATCATGTAGGAATAGGTGCCATAGTTTTCGGCCTTGAAGCTGCCGGCCTGCACGGCGGCGACGGCGGCGTTCAGCGTGGGTTCAAAGTGCCAAAGGGCGGAGGTCACGACCGTATCGGGGTAGTCGGCCTGCGTGTCGATCACGTTGCCGATGGCCAGAACGCCGCGTTCCTTGGCCGCATCCGACACACCGAAGCGCTCCGCGTAAAGCAGGTCCGCGCCGCCGTCGATCATCGCAAATGCGGTTTCCTTGGCCTTCGGCGGGTCGAACCACGAGCCGATGAAGCTGACCTGGAAGGTCGCATCCGCCTTCACCTCGCGCACCCCGGCCATGAAGGCGTGTATCAGGCGGTTCACCTCGGGGATCGGGAAGCCGCCGACCATGCCGATATTGCCCGCCGTCATCCCGCCCGCGACGATGCCGGACAGATAGGCCGCGTCCTGAATGTAGTTGTCGAACACCGATAGGTTCGGGTTCGCCGCCTCATCCGGCATGAACGAGGACCCGAGGAGGAAGGCTACGTCCGGGTATTCGGCGCAAACCTCGCGCGCTTCGGCCTCGGCGCCGAAAATCTCGCCTACGATCAGCTTGACGCCCGCCTCGCAGTATTCGCGCATGACGCGGGGGTAATCGGTGTTGGCGACGTTTTCGGTGTAGCTGTAATCCACGGTGCCCGCGGCCTTCAGCGCCTCGGCAGCGATGTGGATGCGGCTGACCCATTGCTGTTCGACCGGCACGGTGTAGATGCCGGCCATGCGGACCGGCTCTTGTGCCAGAACGGCGCGCGGCAGGTTCGCCGCAGCGGCCACAGCCGCGCCGCCAAGCAGCAGTCCGCGCCGCGAAATCGTGAATGTCCCGATGGTCATTGGCTTTCCTATCCCGGTTGGTGGTTTCTTCGTCTTCTTTTTACCAATGAGTAAAATACCTATACGATTCGGCACAAGCGATGGTTCTTCTGAAGTGTCGGTCCGTGCGGTTGCCCAAATCTTGGGCAAGGCGCGCGGGCTTTGCAGCCGATAGGGCAGACCCACACGGCAGTCGCCTGGATGCGCGCCGATCTGGCAGGTGGGAAACCCTGCCGCCGACTGTTGATTTCTTGCGCTGGAAGAACAGGTTGTGCCGCCTGACCAGCAGAGGAATGGAATGCCCCCCACCTTCATTGCGATCCGAACCGAGGCCCTGTCCCGAATGGAGGCTTTCGTGCCCGCGATGGGGTGGCGCTATGCCAACGGGCGCAACTACGACCGGGGGCCGGGCCAGCATAAGGCGGTGTCGGTGCTGTCGCCTTATATCCGCCGCCGTCTGGTGACCGAGGCTGAGGTGGTGACCGCTGCCCTTGCCGCCCATGGCCCCGAGGCGTCCGAAAAGTTCGTGCAAGAGGTGATCTGGCGCAGCTACTTCAAGGGCTGGCTGGAACGCCGACCGCAGGTCTGGGCCAGTTACCGTCAGGGGTTGGAGGCTGACCTTGCTGCCCTTGACCGTGACCGCCGCCTGCGCCGCGATGTCGAGCGCGCGATGGATGGCCAGACCGGGCTTGCCTGCATGGACGCATGGGCGGAAGAGCTGGTGGAGACCGGCTATCTGCACAATCACGCGCGGATGTGGTTCGCCTCGATCTGGATCTTCACGCTGGGGCTGCCGTGGCGGCTGGGGGCGGATTTCTTCTATCGCCACCTTTTGGACGGCGATGCCGCGTCGAACACGCTTGGCTGGCGCTGGGTTGCGGGGCTGCACACGCGGGGCAAGCCCTATCATGCGCAGGCCTGGAACATTGCCACCTTCACCGGCCAGCGCTTCACGCCGCGCGAGACCGATCTGGTTGAGGTGACCCAAGGGCTGGAGGCGACCGAACCCGACGGTCTGCCGTCCTTGCAACCGATCCGCAGCCCACGCGCGCCGGAACCGGGGCGGCCGACCGCACTTCTGCTGACGGATGAGGATTGCTGCATCGAGGATTTCGATCTTGCCGGGCTGAACATCGTCGCGACCGCCACGCTTGCCGCAAGCCATTTGCGGTCGCCCTTGCCAGTGGCCGCTGCAGTGGCCACGTTTGAGGCCGGGGCGCTGGCCGACACTGCCGCGCGGGCTGGATTGACGCCGATCAACCTGCGGGCCGATCACCCCGATGGGCTGGCCAAATGGGCGGCTTCCGTCGGGGCCAGCCAGATTGCCACGCCTTACATCACGAAAGGGCCCCTGATGGACTGGATGGACGAGGCCACGCCATATCTGGCCGCGAAGGGGATCGTGCTGGCCGAATGGCGGCGTGAGTGGGACAGCACGATCTGGCCCCATGCCTCGGCCGGGTTCTTCAAGGTCAAGCAGCAGATCCCGCAGATCCTTGCGCGGCTGGTAGCGGCATGACCCCGGTTGTGGTGATCGGTGCCGGGATCGCCGGGCTGGCCTGTGCCCGCAGGCTGACGCAGGCCGGGGTGCCGACCCTAGTCCTCGACAAGGGGCGCGGCATCGGCGGGCGTGTCGCCACGCGGCGGGCCGAGGGGATGCAGTTCGATCACGGGGCGCAATATGTGACGGCACGGGAGGACGGCTTTGCCGCCCTGCTGCGCGACCTTGCTGCCCAAGGGGCGGTCGCGCCTTGGGCAGATGGCACGGGGCGCAGCCACAGCGTAGGGACCCCCGGCATGTCGGCGCTGGCCAAGGCTTTGGGCGCGGGGCTTGACGTGCGGCAGAACGCCCTCGTGTCGCGGGTGCTGACGGTGGCAGGGGGGTGGCAGTTGCGCGTGGGCGACGCCGACCTTGCCGCCGCCCGCGTGGTCATCACGATTCCTGCCCCGCAGGTGGCAGGCCTGCTGGGCGCAGATCATCCGCTGGTCGCGCCGCTCGCCGGGGTGCGCCTTGCCCCATGCCTGACGCTGATGGCCGGCATCGCGGGCCCCGCGCCCTTTGTCACCCGAAAGGACCCTGATGATCCTTTGTCCTGGATCGCGCAGGACAGCAGCAAACCGGGCCGCCCGTCCGGCGCAGTCACCGCCTGGGTCGCGCAGGCAGGTGAAGCCTTCAGCGTCGAACATCTGGAGAAGGACCCGACCCAGATCGCCGCCCTGATGCTGCCCTTGTTGTGCGACCGGCTGGGGGCCGCGCCGGAAATGGTTGCACATGCCGCCGCGCACCGCTGGCGCTACGCCCGGGTGACCCAAGCCCTTGGCCAGAACTTCCTGCGCAGCGCGGATGGCACGCTGTACCTTGGCGGCGACTGGTGCATCGGCCCGCGGGTCGAGGCCGCATGGACCAGCGGCACTGCCATCGCCGAGGATGTTCTGGCGCGGGCCTAGCTGGCCAGGCCCAGGATCGCCCGCGCCTCGGCCGGGGTGGCGACCTTGCGGTCGTAGCGGTGGCAGAGGTCCACCACGCGCTGCACCAGTGCCGCGTTCGACGGGGCGAGGGTCGTGCGGTCCAGCCGCAGGTTATCCTCCAGCCCGGTGCGGGCATGGCCCCCGGCGGCGACGCACCATTCATTCAGCTCGATCTGATGCGGCCCGATCCCGGCGGCGCACCATTCGGCATCCGGCAGAAGACGGTTCACCGTGCGGATGTAGTAGTCGAACACGTCGCGGTCGGCGGGCATCGCGTTCTTCACGCCCATCACGAACTGCACATAAAGCGGGCCGCGCAGCCGCCCATCCCGCGCCATGGCTGCGGCTTGGTGAATATGACCAAGATCGAAGGCCTCGATCTCGGGCTTGATGTTGTAGGCCAGCATCTCGCTTGCCAGCCAGTCCACCAGATCGGGCGGGTTTTCATAGACCCGGGTCGGAAAGTTGTTCGATCCCACCGTCAGCGATGCCATGTCGGGCCGAAGCGGCAGCATCCCGCCGCGTTCCCGCCCCGCGCCCGACCTCCCTCCGGTGGAGAACTGGACGATCAGCCCGGGGCAATGCTTCCGCAACCCCTCCAGCAGCTGGGCGAATTTCTCGGGGTCGGAGGAGGGGGTCTCATCATCGTTGCGGACATGGCAATGGGCGATGGAGGCCCCCGCCTCGAATGCCGCATGGGTGCTTTCCACCTGTTCGGCAATGGTGATCGGCACGGCCGGGTTGTGCGCCTTGCGCGGCAATGAGCCGGTGATGGCGACGCAGATGATGCAGGGTTTCATGGTCACGCGGGGGCCAGGACGAAATCGAACTCGGTGTCGAAGTACGGCCCGTCAAAGCCTGCAGCCTTGGCTTTCGCGGGGTCGGAGACGGGGGTGAACTCGGCCATCAGGCTTTCCTTCACGCCGAACACCGCGTCCGAGTGGATGTAGGGATCATCGGGGTCGAAGATGTGGGTGACCAGCCGCGCATAGCCGGGCGCTTCGATGATGAAGTGCAGATGCGCGGGGCGGAAGGGGTGGCGGCCAAGCGCACCCAGCAGCTTGCCGACCGGGCCATCGTCCGGGATCGGGTAGAATTTCGGCTTCACGCCCCGGAAGTGATAGCTGCCATCCGGCCCGGTGCGGAACACGCCGCGCAGGTTGAAATCGGGCTGCAGGCCCTTTTGTTGGACGTCGTAGAAGCCTTCGTCATTGGCCTGCCAGACGTCGATCTTGGCCCCGGCAATCGGGTTGCCATGGGTGTCCAGAATGCGTCCACGGACCAGCATCGGATCACCCTTCTGGTCAAGGCAGATGTCCGCCCCCATCGGCAATTCCGGCGCATCGGCGACGTGGAAGGGTCCAAGGACCGTGCTTTCCGACGCGCCAGAGGGTTTGCGGTTGTTGATCGCATCGACCAGCATCGACACGCCAAGGACGTCCGACAACAGGATGAACTCTTGCCGCCATTCGTTGCACATGTGGCCGGTGTCGGTCAGGAACATGATGGCGCGGAACCATTCCGCTTCGGTCGGCTCAATCTCTTTCACCGCCTCGTGCAGCTTGCGGGTGATGACCTCCATCACCTGTTTCAGGCGTTCGTCCTGCGCGCCTGCGTTGCGGGCGGTGACGACTGCGGCCGAGGTGGCTTCGGTGAAGTATCCGCTTTCGGTGGTCATGTTCGGTCTCACTTGCCAAGGATGGAGGTCAGGACCCGCGCAAGGTCGGCGGCGGGGTCTAGGGTCAGGGTCGCGCTGCGCCAGGCGACGTGGTGGTCGGGGCGCACCAGAAGGCAGCCATTGTCAGCGATTTCCGAGGCGCGGGCCCAGTCGCCGGTATGGTCGGCAATCGCCTGACGTGGGCCGATCACATGGGTGCGGATCGGCATGCCGCGCTTGGCCGCTTCGGCCTTGGCTGCCGCCACCCAAGCCTCGCCACCGATGCCGGTCAAGAGGGTGAATTGCCCCCGACCGCACAGGTCGAGCGTGGAGTGCTGCTTGCCATCAGCGCTGAAGACCCAGACATGCGGCAGCCGCGCGCCGGGCCAGGTGGTGGGCTGGTAGTGCAGCTCCATATCCGCGTTCGGGGCGGGCTGGGGCTGGCCATCGGTGACTGCGGCGGTGGAGGTGTAGCGCTGGTTCATCTCGACCCCGTGGCAGTCGAATTCATATTTCTTGAATTCGATCGCCTTGCGCAGGGCTTCGCGTTGCGCAGCCCCCGCCTCGGTCGCGTCGCAACGGGCGGCCATGCTGGCCTGGATCTTCTGGTGGTCGACGCCGCCGTCCATCCCCAGCGCTTCGAAGATCGGGCCAAATTCGCCGATGGACTGGTTGGCGCGGGTGACGATCTGCTTGGCAATGGGTGCGCGTTCGGGGGAGTAGCTGTCAAGCAAGGCAGGGGCTGCATGGCCCTTGACCACCGCCGCCAGCTTCCAAGCCAGGTTGAACCCGTCCTGGATCGAGGTGTTGGACCCAAGGCCATTCGACGGCGGATGCCGGTGCGCGGCGTCACCCATGATGAAGACGCGGCCCTGCTGCATGTGGGTGGCGTATTGGTTGTTCACCGTCCAGGTGTTGGCGCTGATCAGCTCGATCTCAAGCTCCGGGTCGCCGACCAGCTGGCGCGCGACCTGCGTGGCCATCGCGGCATCCACCACCGGGGCGGGCTGGTTGATGTCATAGCCCCAGACGATCAGCCATTCGTTCCACGGCCGGACCATGCGGACCAGCCCCATGCCGATGCCGCCCACATCCGCGCCGGGCTGCATGACCCAGTACAGGACCGACGGGCGATGCGCGACATAGCGCGACAGGTCGGCCCGGAAGAGGATGTTCATCGACCCGCCGACGCCCATCTTGCCTTCAAACGGCAAGCCGCAATGTTCGGCCACAAGGCTGTTGCCGCCATCGGCACCGACAAGGAACTTAGACCGGATCACCACATCCTTGCCCGTCAGCCGGTCGCGGCAGGTGGTGGTCACGCCATCCGCATCCTGCACATGGGACAGGTATTCCGTGCTCATCCGGCTTTGCGCGCCGCGTGAGCACGCGGTCTTGAACAGGATCGGCTCCATGAAGGTCTGGGGCAGGTCGTTCATCCGGCTGGGCGAGGACATCAGGTGTTCGGCGCGGGACAGCGGGTGGTTGCCCCAGCTTTTCATCCGGCCAAGTTCTTCCCCGGCAAGACTTTCGCAGAACACGTTTTCCCCCATCAGGTCCTGATCGGCGGCGTGCATGTAGGCCTCGGCCTCGACCTCGGGGCCAAGGTCGCGCAGCACCTCCATCGTGCGCTGGTTGGTGATATGGGCGCGCGGCGTGTGGGCAAGCCAGCGGTAGCGGTTCACCACCAGCACATCGACCCCGTATGAGGCCAGAAGGGCTGCGGTGGCCGACCCGGCGGGGCCGGTGCCAATGATAAGGACGTCGGTGGTGATATCAGGCATTGGAGGCTCCTTCAGAGGTCAGGGTCAGCCGGCGCTGGATCGGAAACAGGGCAAGGCCGGTACGATCGGCGATCAGGCCCCAAAGCCCGCGCGGGGCGAAAAGCATCGTGACAATGGCCAGAAGACCAAGGGCCAGAAGATACCAGCTGCCGTAATCGGCAAAGGCGGTCTGCAGCCCCCAGAAGACAAGGACGCCGACAATCGGCCCTTCCAGCCGGCCGATGCCGCCGATGACCACGATGAAGATGACATAGGCGGTCCAGCTGGTGACGCTGAAAGCGGCGTCGGGCGAAATGCGGGCGGTCTGCATGTAGATCAGCGCACCGACAAGGCCGGTCATCGCGGCGGCGGTAAGAAACACCAGCCATTTCAGCCGCCCGGCATCCACCCCCACTGACCGGGCGGCATTGTCATTGTCGCGCAGCGCCGTAAGCGCAAGGCCGTTGCGCGACCGCAAAAGCGCATAGATCGCGGCCATCGTTCCCACCGCCAGCGCCAGCGCCAGCCAGTAGGCCAGCACATCGCGGGCGGCAGCATCGCGCAGGCCAAAGACCTCGGCAATCGTGGCGACACCGATGATGTCTGATGTCGCCTCACGCGGCAGGCTGGTGCCGGTGCCGCCGCCAAGGGTCTTCCATTGGGCGATGACCAGACGGGTCACCTCGGCAATCACCCAAGTGCCGATGGCGAAATAGGCGCCCTGCAGGCGGAAGGCGAAGAAGGCCATGGGGATGGCAAGAAGGAAGGCCGCGGCCCCGCCCAGCAGGATCGCCGGAACCGGGTCCCAGCCCCAGAGGATGACGCCCGCGAACATCGCATAGGCGCCGATACCGACAAAGGCCTGCTGGCCGACGCTGACCATCCCGCCATAGCCCGCGATCAGGTTCCAAAGCTGCGCAAGGGTCAGCATCGTCAGGATGAAGAACAGGTCCTGGATCAGACTGCGCGAGGCGAAGGCGGGCAAGACCAGCCCTAGCCCGATCAATCCCAGCGCCACAAATCCGGCAACAGTGCTGGCGCGGGTGCGGGTGGTGACGGTGATCTGCATGGGATGGTCCATCAGTCCACCGCCCGGGGGAACAGGCCCCTTGGCCGCACCAGAAGCACGACGAGAAACGCCAGATGCCCTGCCAATATCTGCCATTCCGGGTTGATCTGCGCGCCAACCGTCTGCGCGATCCCGATGATCGCCCCGCCCAGAAGCGTGCCCCAAAGCGACCCAAGTCCGCCAATGATCACGGCCTCGAAGGCAAAGATCAGGCGGGCCGGGCCGATGGAGGGATCAAAGTTCGACCGCATCCCAAGGTAAAGGGCGGCGATGGTGACGATGACCATGGCCAGCCCGGTGGCCATCGCAAAGACTGACCGGGGGTTGATGCCCATCAGGCTGGCGGTCACCGGGTCGTCCGACGTGGCCCTGAACGCCCGGCCAAGCGCGGTGCGGTAGAAGATCTGGTTTAGCCCGAAGATCACCAGAACGGCCGAGGCGAAGGTCAACAGCGGCATGATCCCCACCGTGACCACCCCCAGATCGACCGAGGCGCTTTCCAGCGCGCCTGCGCGGATGCGCTGGCTGTCGGCCGAGAACACCTCCAGCATCCCGTTCTGTAAGGCGATGGACAGACCGAAAGTGACAAGGAGCGGTGGAAGGATGTCCTTGCCCAGCACCCGGTTCAGCACGAACCATTGCAGCGCCCAGCCAAAGGCGAACAAGGCCGGGGCCGCGATCAGGGCCGACAGGAACGGGTTCAGCCCCGTCGCCTCGACCACCACCAGCACGATGAAGGCCGCCAGCACGATCAGATCGCCATGCGCAAGGTTCACCAGCCGCATGATCCCGAACACAAGGCTGAGGCCTGCGGCAAAGAGGGCGTAAAGCCCACCCAGCAGCAGCCCCTGCACGATGGTATCAAGCCAGATCATGCGCTTGTCCCTTGATGGTGCGTGGTGCCCCGCCACCCCATCCCTCCCCCACGAGGGGGAGAGGGCGGCGCAACATGGCAGCACTGGTCGCCAGCCCTCCCACTTGTGGGGAGGGGATGGGGGTGGAGGGCCACTTGGCGCAGGGTACGGGTCATGCAGCGTCTCCGAAATAGGCGGCGTGGACGGCCTCGCGCGTGATGCTGGTGGTGGCGCCGGTCAGGGTGACGCGACCCTCCATCAGGCAGTAGACGCGGTCGGCCACGGCCAAAGCGCGGGTGATGTCTTGTTCGACGATCACCATAGCCGCCCCGGTTTCGCGGATGCGGGGCAGGGCGGCGTAGATGTCGCGGATGACTACAGGGGCAAGGCCAAGGCTGATCTCGTCGCACAGCAGAAGCTCGGGGTTCGACATCAGCGCGCGGCCGATGGCGACCATCTGTTGCTGCCCGCCGGACAGGGCCGTGGCGGGCGACAGGCGGCGTTCCTTCAGGATCGGGAACAGGGCGTAGACGGTTTCCAGCGTCCAGCGCCCGTCGCCCCGCCGCACCTGCCCGCCGATCAGCAGGTTTTCCTCTACCGAGAGTGAGGGGAACAGCTTCCGCCCCTCTGGCACCATGGCGATCCCGCGTTGCAGGACGGCGTCTGCCGCCAGCGCGCCGATGGGCGTGCCCTTGTGCAGCACCATGTCCGGCGCGTTGCGCAGCACGCCGCTGATCGACCTCAGCAGTGTGGTCTTGCCCGCCCCGTTCGCCCCGATGATCGCCACGCATTCCCCGGGGGCGACTGTGATGTCGATCCCGAACAGGGCCTTGAACTGGCCGTAGGACGCGGTCAGGCCATGGGTCTCCAGCATCCGCTAAACCTCCAGCCCCAGATAGATTTCCTGCACCTGACGCGAGGCCATGATCTCGGCCGGTGCGCCGATGCCGATCACCTTGCCGAAATCCAGCACAAGCAGACGCTCCACCACGGACGTCAGCGCATGCAGCACATGCTCGATCCAGATGATCGTGGTGCCCTTGGTATGCAGCGCCTTGATCGTGGCGACCAGCGCCTGACATTCGCCCTCGGTCAGCCCCCCGGCGATCTCGTCGAGGAGGAGAAGTTCCGGCCCCGTCGCCATTGCCCGCGCCATTTCAAGCCGCTTGCGGTCCAGAAGCGACAGCGACCCCGCCAGATCGTTGGCGCGGCGAAGAAGCTCGGTGTCCCGCAGGATCGCGGCACAACCCGCCTCAACCTCGGCCTCGCGCTTGCCCTGACCGAAGGCGGCGGCGGTCAGCAGGTTTTCGAACACCGTCAGCCCCTCGAAAGGCTGCGGGATCTGGAAACTGCGCCCCACCCCCATGCGCACCCGCGTCATGGCGGGCACCCGGGTCACATCCTGCCCAAGAAAGGTGACCGTTCCCGCATCCGCCAGATAATTGCCGGTGATCAGGTTGAAGAGCGTGGATTTCCCGGCCCCGTTCGGCCCGATGATCCCCAACGCCTGCCCCTTTGGCACGGCAAAGCTGACGTCATCGGTCACCTTGAGGGCGCCGAAGCTTTTCGAGACATTGGTGAGTTCGAGGACAGTCACTGGCCCAGTCCTTGGTGGAGGCCCCGGGTCAAGCCCGGGGCGCGTTGTTTTCCTTGGCTGGCGATCAGGCCAGCGCCTCCATCGTGCCTCCGGTCGGGATGTCCGGCGCGGTCTGGTTGTCGACGATGACAAGGTCGAAGGTCCCGTCCTCCTTGCGCCGCCACTGGCCCCCGACCAGCGGGGTCTTGCAGACGTTGGTTGCGGCAAAAGGCGGCACGCCCGCGCCGTTCCAGGCGACCTTGCCGACCATCGTGTCCATGTCGGTGGCGGCAATCGCCGCAGCCACGCCTTCGGCATCGGTCACGTCCGACACCCGGCCCATGACGTTCGACGCCACCTCAAGCAGCGAATGGACAAAGCCGATCGGCTGGGTCCAGGGCCGCCCCGCCTTGGCGGTGTAATCCGCCGCAAGCTCCGCTGCCGACTGCCCGGTCAGCGAGGATTTGAACGGGTGCGACGGGCTCCACCACACTTCGGAGGACAGGTTGTGCCCCGCCTCACCCAACGCCTCGACCGACTGCGGGAAGAGGATGGCCTTGGCCACGGTGATGATCTTGGGGTTGAAGCCCTGCTGCAGCGCTTGGTTGCGGAAGGTGGTGAAGTCGGGCGGGATCACGACGCCGGTGACGATGTCACAGTTCGCGGCCTTGAAGGCGTTGATCTGGGCGCTGAAATCGTCATTCAGGTTCTGATAGCGCCCCGGATCGTTGAGGGTATAGCCCTGCGCCGCAAAGCCGGGGCCGACGCCGACGTTCGGGTCACCCCAGGCATTGCCGTCGCCGTCATTGGGGAACAGCCCGCCGACCTGCTTGTTGGTCTCAATCTGGTTCCACATGTTCAGGAAGACGGCAATCACATCCTCCAGCCCCCAGAAGTAGTGGAAGGCGAAATCGAAAGGCTTCCAGCTTGCCGGGTCGCCGGGGTTGCCCTGCTGGCCGATAAACCACGGCTGCCACGGTGCCTTGGTCGAGATGACAGGCATCCCTTCGGCCTCACAGGTCGTGGCTACCGGGTTGGTGGTTTCGGGGGTCGAGGCGACGATCATCAGGTTGATCTCGTCATCGACGATCAGTTCCTTGGCCACGGCGGCGGCGCGGTTCGGGTCGGACTGGCTGTCCTTGACGATGACCTCAAAGTTCTGGCCGACCTCGGTCGCAAGGAAACTTTCGATGTTGTAGCTGTCGCTTTCGGCAAAACCCGCCAGCGGCCCGGACTGGGGGCTGACATAGCCGATGCGGATCTTGGCCCCTTGCGCGATAGCGGGGGCGAACAGGCCGGGGGTGGCCATGGCAAGGCCCGTCGCCGCACCGGAGCGGAGCAGTTTGCGTCTGGTAATCATCTGTCATTCCTCCCTTTTTTCAGTTCTGATGGCTTAGGGACAATCCCCGTCAAAGGCGTGTTGCAGCAGGTGGCGGATGCCGTCGCGGGTGATGGGCCGCGGGTTGGCATAGGGGTTGCGCGCGGCAATCTCTGCCGCGCGGTCAAGGTCGGCGACGGTCAGGCCAAGGTCGGCCAGCCGCGTTGGAGCGCCGCAGGACTTGGCGAGGTGCCAAAGGCCAGCCGCGGCTGTCGGATGGCCAAAGGCATCGCGGATCGGGTTCAACAGGCCCTCAACCGCCGCTTCATTGTAGGCGGTGGTGTGGGGCAGAAGCACGGCATGCGTCTCGGCATGGGGCAGGCCGAAGCTGCCGCCAAGGACATGCGCCAGCTTGTGGTGCAGCGCCATGGTCACATGGCCAAGGGTCGTGGAACAGCCCCAGGCGGCATAAAGCGCATCGGCCCGGGCGGTCGGGTCCTGCGGGTTCCCCACCAGCACGGGAAGCGCCCGGGCAAAGGCCGTCATCGCATCGCGGCTGAGCGCCTCGGTGATCGGGTGGCGGTCTGGGGCATAGAACCCCTCCATCGCATGGGCGATGGCGTTCAGGGCTGAGGTGACAGTCAGGCCCACCGGCAGGGTCAGGGTAAGGTCCACATCATAGACCACCACCTCGGGCCGGATGCTGGCATCGCGGCGGGTGGTCTTCTCACCCCCTGCGGTTTCGCCCAGAATATCCGTCATCTCGGACCCGGCATAGGTGGTGGGCACGACCACCTGATCCGCCCCTGTGCGGGTGGCGATGGCCTTGCCTAGGCCGGTGGTCGACCCGCCGCCCAAGCTGACCACGCAATCCGCGCCCGCCGAGGCATAAGCGGCCACCGCCTGTTCTGTCACCTCGACCGGAGTGTGCATCGTGGCCCCGGCAAAGACCCCAGCCGACCGCGCCCCCAACGCATCGGCCAGGGCCTGCGCCTGCGGCTCTTGCTGGGGTGTGGAGAGGACCAGCGCGCGGCTGTGGCCAAAGCGAGCTACCTCTTCGGGCACCTGCGCCAGCGTGCCATGGCCAAAGACCACGCGGGTGGCTAGGCCGGGGAAGGTGAACGGGCGGGTCATCTAGTGCCTCCGAAGCTGGGGGGATGACCTGCTGCAAGGTCGGCCAAAATGCCGTCCAGCATGGCGATCTCTGGGGCAGAGACTTCGTGTGGGCGGTTAGGGAACACGTCCATCCGCAGGGCCGCGCCACCAAGGCCCAGTTCAAGCGCAACTTCGGCAAAGGCGGGCAGGGGGATCCACGGATCCTCGCGCCCCGCTGTCAGATAGACCGGCAGGCCATGGGGCAGCCGGGCAGGGCGGTCGTCGCCCACCACCCCAACCCGGCAGCCGGTCAATGCGACCATGGCATCGGGAAGATCAACGCCGGTGAAGGCATATTCCAATGACAGGCAAGCGCCCTGGCTAAAGCCTGCCAGGACCAGGGGCACACCTGGGGCCTCGGCCCGCAGGGCCTGCACCAGCGCAGCAAGGTCAGCCAGCGAAGCGCCAAGTTCGGCCCTCGTCTCGGCAGTCAGCGGAGTGATCGCCAGCGCATGATACCAGCATTTGTCGCCCGCCCGAGGCAGGGCAAAAGCCACATCCGGCGTGGTCAGGTGGCGCAGCACGGCAGCCTCCATCGCCTCGGGCGACTGGTTGCGACCGTGGACAAGGATGCACAGCACCCTTGCCCGGTCCGCCGTTGCGCCAAGGCGCTGGATGTCGACGATGCCCGGCATCAGAAGTTCGCAGGCTCCAGCCCGGCGACCATCTCGGCGCGGCGGTCTTCGAACCATGGTGGGAACACCAACGACTTGCCAATGGCGTCGGCCGGTTCATCCTTGGCCCAGCCTTCCGGTACGGTCCAGGCCAACTCAAACAGCGCGCCGCCCGGCGACCGCATGTACATTGACTTGAAGTAGTTGCGGTCCTTCTGTTCGCTGACATCGGTATAGCCCATGCCCTCCAGCCGGGCCTTGAGCGCGATCTGGTTGTCCTCGGTCCCGGTGTTGAACGCCAGGTGATGGACCGTCCCCCCCGCAAGCGTCCAAGTGCCCTGCGGGCCCTTGTCGACCACAAGCTCGATCACAGAATGAAGGCCGTTGTTTTCCGGCACGACCCAGAGGCTGCCGTTGTCATCCGTCGCCTCACGCCGGAACTGCATGCCGATGTCAAGGAACTCCTCCATCGCGGTGGCGTCCATCACTGCGACCGTGCCGCCAAAGATGCCACGGATGCCATGTGCCTCGCCAATGCCTTGCGCGGCGTTGGTGATGGGCTTGCGGGTATCGCCGGGGTTTTCGACCAGCTCGTGCGGGATGCCGCAGGGATGGGCGAAGATCACCCGGGTCAGGCCGAAGCGGTCACCCTTCGTTGCAGGCACGCCCATGCGGTTCAGCCGGTCCAGCCAGAACTCGGCCGACCCCATCGGGATCGCCTGCATGATCGTGCGGGTCTGGTTGCTGCCACGTCGCCCGTAGATGCCGGGCTTCTTGAACGGGAACGTGGTGATGATCGTCGAGGCATCCCCGTTGGGCGACCCGTAATACAGGTGATAGACCGGCAGGGTGCCGTCAAACAGCACCGTGCGCTTGACCGAATGCAGGCCCAGCGTCTTGGTGTAGAAGTCGAAATCTTCCTGCACGCCATGCGTGCTCATCGTCAGATGGTGATAGCCGGACACAAGAGCCATGTTTGTCATCCTTTCTGCAGATCATTGGGCTGGGGCGTGGCGTCGGGAAGAAGGACCAGCGCCACGTCAAGGGAATGGCCAAAGGCCTCGGGTTTGAAGGTGCCGATCAGCGCGGGCTTGACCGCCGACAAGGCATCGCGGTCGATGGCGCTGTCGCTGCCGTCGAAAATGGCGGTGACCAGGCGTTGATGACCCTGGGCGGTCACCGCGAAATGCAGATGCGCCGGGCGGTCCAGCGACAGGCCCAACCGCTGCGCCAGCCGCCCCACCGGGCCATCGTCCGGCAAGGAATACCCGCCGGGCCGCACGGTCCGGAAGGCAAAGCCGCCATTGGCGTCGGTCACGAACCGGCCACGCAGGTTATGTTCGGGCTGGCTGTCAGGGTCCTGGTTTTCGTACCGGCCCTTGCCGTTGGCATGCCATACGTCAACTTCGGCGCCACAGATCGGCTGTCCATCGGTTGACGTGACCCGTCCGCGCACGGCCAGCGGGGCGCCCACCCCGTCGCGACAAAGGTTTGCGCCGCTTTCCAGGCGCGGCGCATCGGGGCGAAAGAAGGGTCCGGGCAGCGTCGACGGCGTCGCGGTCGGGTCCCGCCCGGCGCTGCAGCCCGCGACATGATCGGAAAAGCCGAACACATCCGCCAGCAACACCCATTCCTGCCGGCGCGCATCGGTCGCATAGCCCACATCGGTGAGGAACTGCAAAAGCTGCTCGAACTCGGCTTCGCTTGGCTTGAGGTCCTTCAGGACGGCAAAGGCATGTTCAAGGATGAGACCCACAGCCAGACTCAGGCGGTCAGGACCGGACTGCTGCAACCGGGCGCGCAGCGCGGCGGCAATCCTGTTCTCTCCAACCAAGGCTGGCCGACTGTCCATCGTAGTGCTCCCCCACCGAGATGAGGTTAGGGCCGCCGATCCCCGTGGTTGATAAGTATCATGTCAGTCAATATACCACTTTGTTATGAAGCTGAACGAAACCCACCTCATCCAGCTTGCCGCTGTCGTCGATGCCGGCAGCGTCAGCAAAGGGGCCGAGGCGCTGGGTCTGGCGCAACCCGCCGTCTCGCGTTCGCTGGCCCAGCTTGAGGCGCGGGTGGGCAAGCCCCTGTTCATTCGCGGCCAGCGGCCCTTGCAGGCCACCCAGCTTGGCATCCAGCTTGCCACCCATGGCCGCCGCATCCTGATCGAAAGCCGCCGCGCGACCGAGGCGGTGCAAAGCCTGCTGCGCGGCACCCGGGGTCTGGTCCGTGTCTGCGGCGTGCCCTTCTTCATGGACGCCATGATCAGCCGCATGATTGCCGAGTTTCAGAACAAACACAGCGATGTCATGGTGGAACAAAGCTATGGCAACCTTGCCGAAGTCAGCCTTGGCCTGCGTGCGGCCCAGCTTGACCTTGGCATCGTGCCCTTGGGCCTTTCGGGCGAACCGAAGGGCCTGCGGTTCCAGCCGATCCTTGCCGCGCGCAACGTGGTCTGCTGCCGCCCTGGCCATCCGCTGATCCGCACCAAGCGCCTCGATCTGGGGGAACTGGCGCTTTACCCTTGGGTCGCGCCGCTGCCGGGGTCGCCGCTTCTGGCCGACCTGTTCGCCATCCGATCCTCGCTGGGGTCGATCGACCTGGATATCCGCTATTCCGGCGGCTCGCTTCTCAGCCTGATGAACTATCTGGCGGAAACCGATGCGCTTGCGGTCCTGCCCTTTTCGGTCGCCTTCGCGGAACGCAAGCAAAGCCGCATCACCGTCCTGCCGGTCGACATTCCCCAACCGCAGCGCAACCTTGGCATCCTGCGGCTGGAGGAGGGCGACCAGAACCCCGCCGCCGCCGCCTTCGCCGATTTCGTGGTCGAGGCGTTCGATGCGATGAAGCAGTTGATCCAGCGGCATGAGAACGCGGTGGTCTGGCGGCGCTAGGTCCCCGCGCCGGTTCGCCCTTGACACCCGCAGCGCTTGGCTGTCGGCTGGGCCGTAGCCGGAGGGATTGATGCCGCCATATGACAACCGCGCCTGGTGGCTGCTGCTGCCGGCGATGCTGCTTCTGGGGGTGGTCGGTGTGCTGCCGCTGCTGGCGGTGATCAACTACGGCTTTCACGACATCTTCACCTTGCAGGACGTGCATTGGGTCGGGGTTGAATGGTTTGCCGAGATTCTTGGCTCTGACCGTTTCTGGGCCTCGCTTGGCCGCAGCCTGCTGTTCTCGGCGCTGGTGCTGGGCATTCTGGTGCCACTTGGCATCATGGTGGCGCTGGTCCTTCTGACATGCGGGCGCTGGGCGGTCTGGGGGCTGATGCTGGTGGCCCTGCCGCTGGTGGTGCCGTGGAACATGATCCCGATGCTGTGGCTGGGCCTCATCAACCCGGACACGGGGCTGCTGGGGCCGGGGCTTGCGGCGGTGGGATTTGATTACAAGTTCACCGCCTGGCACACATGGGCGCTGATCCTGACGATGGACACCTGGCACTGGCTTGGGCTGGTCGTGGTGCTGGCCTACGCGGGCCTGTCGTCGATCCCACCCGCCTACCGTCAGGCCGCCGCCATTGACGGTGCCAGCCGCCTTGCCGTCTTTCGCCATATCGAACTGCCACGCATTGCGGGGGCCTTGGCCATCGTCTTCCTGCTCCGCTTCGTCGACAGTTTCATGATCTACACCGAGGCTTTCGGGATCAACGCCGGCGGGCCGAGTGACGCGACCCGCTTTCTGACGGTCGAGCTGGGCGAGGAGATCAAGGGTTTCTCCTACGGTCAGGCCGCTGCCCGCGCGGTCTTGTATTTCCTGATCGTCCTGTGCGTCGTCTGGGCCTTTGTCCTTGCCACAAGGCGGCGTGAGGCATGATGCGCGTCCTTGCCCTACTGGCGCTGGCCGGGTTCATCCTTTTGCCGCTGGCGCAGGCGATCCTCCTCAGCTTCACCGCCACGCTGGGGGGTGAGGGGGTCGCGCGGGGGACATTTGGCCTGATGAACTACACCGCCGTTCTTGCCACGCCGGAACTGCGCGCAGCCATGCTGAATTCGGCGATCTATGTCTTTCTCAACGTCTCGCTCTGCATCGCCGTGGCGCTGCCCGCCGCCTATGCCCTTGCGCGCTACAGCTTCATGGGCGATCGGCATTTTCTGCTGGCGATCCTTGTGTTCCGCGTGACGCCGCCGGTTGTCCTGTCCCTGCCGATCTTCATCCTGTTTGCCGAGCTTGGGCTGGTAAACTCCCCCGTCGGGATTGCGCTGGTGCACTGCCTGTTCAACCTGCCGGTGGCGATCTGGATCCTTGAAAGCTTCATCCGCGCCGTCCCGCGTGAGTTGGACGAAACCGCGTTCATCGACGGCCACACCGGCCCGGCCTTCTTCTTTCGCCACCTCATGCCGGCAATTGCGCCGGGGATCGGCGTCGCCGCCTTCTTCTGCTTCATCTTCTCTTGGGTCGAGGTGGTTTTTGCCCGCATCCTGACCGTGACGGGCGGCAAGCCGATCACCATGGCGATCCAGGCGATGTTCACTTTCCAGACCAACATCGGCATGGTGATGGCGATGACCTGCCTGTCGCTGCTGCCGGGGCTGGCGATGATTTGGTTCGTCCGCAACCACATCGCCCGCGGCTTCACGCTGCGCGCATGACGCGGGCCCAAGGGAACCGGGCTGTGCTGGCAAAGCGCGGGCAGGGCACTAGCTTACCCACGGGGCGGGGAAGCCGATGCTGATCATGACCGAAGCCACCATAGCCAACCGTGGCATCCTGCAGACCAAAAGCCTGCCACGAAAGTTCCTTGGCCGGGTGCAGATCATCCCGCGTGGCGCGGGCCTGCGGCTGTGGCTGCGCCTGCTGCTTGAGATGGAGTTTTTGCGCTTCATCGTCCCGCTGCTGCCCTTTGCCCTCGTCCCGCTTTTTTCCCGCGACTGGGCCATGCCGGTGATGCAGGCCCCGCTAGTCATGGTGATCGTCGTCGCCTGGGTTGAACTGCGCGTCATGCGTCCGACCCGGGCCGCCCGCGCCAATGGCGTCAGCGCGGATGAGGCGGCCCGTCGGCTGGACACCCTGGCCTTCCGCGCCCGGGCCATCCTGCGCGCTCTCGCCGCCCGGCATGACCTGACGGAAGGCCAGTTGCAGTTGGTGATCGAACAATCCGACCTTGGCCGCGTCCCGCCGCTGACGCTGGTGTCTGTCCAGACCGACGTGCCGCAGCCGCACCTTCTGGTGCTGGACGCCGATGACCGTGCCGCCCTTGCCGCGCTTTTCGACGCCGATCTGACGGAACGCGATCTTCTGGCCGTCAACCATCGCGAGAACCTTTATCTGCGCAGCATCACGCAAGAGGCCCGCGCCGTCAGCGCCCATGCCCGGCTGGCCGCCCTTCTTGACAAGCGAAAGGCCGCGTCATGACCGTCAACGCCACTACAGTTTCCGCTGGTGAGGCGCTGCGCGTCCTGCAAGCCGCCTGGGACGCGCAGGCCGCCGGTGCGCTGACCGCCTCCTGGATGCTGCATGGCCGCCCCGGCGTCGGCAAGACCGAGGTGGTGCAGACCCTCGCCACCCGTATCGGCGCGGAACTCTATGACCTGCGCCTGACGACGATCGAACCGCAGGACCTGCGCGGTCTGCCCTATTTCGACCATGCCACCGCGAAAACCGTCTGGTACCGCCCCGAAGACTTGCCCGACACCGACGCCCCCGCGATCCTGTTTCTGGACGAACTGACCTCTGCCGCGCCCTCGTTGCAGCCCACCGTCTACGGCCTTTTGCAGGAACGCCGCGTCGGACGGCATGTGCTGCCCGCCAATGTGCTGATCGTGGCGGCAGGCAACCAGGTTGAGGATGGGGCGATTGCCTATGACATGGGCACCGCGCTCAGCGACCGGCTGGTCCACATGATCGTGCAGGCCTCGGCCGACGACTGGCTGAAGCACTACGCGCTGCCCGCAGGTATCCACCCCACGGTGGCCGCCTTCATCCGCACCCGGCCCGACCTTCTGGAGACGACCGAAGACGCCCTCCGCCGTGGCCAGATGATCGCCTGCACGCCCCGCAGCTGGACTCGCGTCAGCCGCATCATGGCCGCCGTGCCGGACCGCGCCCTGCGTCGGGTGATGATCGCGGGCACCGTGGGCAGCGCCCCCGCCGCCGAATTCGCCCTGCTTGCGGACGAGATTTCCGCGACCGTCCAGATCGACACCATGCTGTCCACCCCCCGTGCCGACCGTGCCGGCCTTTATCCCACCACGCTGCACGGCCTGACTGCGCTGGTCTACGGCCTTGTCGGCGCGGTCACCCGGGACAGCCTTCCCGCCGCCATCGAAATCCTCGCCGATCTGCGCTTGCAGGGGGGGCAGGCGAAAGGCCTTCCCGTTGGCGACCTTGCCACCTTCGGCTTTGAACTCCTCATCGGTCGCGCGCTGGAACGGGGCTGGGCCGACGCCTTCGCCACCTCGGACGCCTACGCCGACTATGCCGCCGAACGTCAGGCGGCGGGCCTGCCGTGACGACTGAGGGTCACACCCGCCGCGCCGCCCGCGCGCTTGCCCATCTGGGTGAGGTTGACCCCGCCCTTGCCGTCCTTGGCCTTTGGTGCCGCCACCGCGACGGCGACGGCATGACCCGAACGGCGGGCGAGGTCATCACTTACAGCCCCGATTTCACCATCCTCGGCTTGCCCGAACAGGTCGGCCTCGTCGCCCACCACATCCTGCATGTCGCGCTGCGCCACTCGGCCCGGCAGGCGGCCCTGCAGGAACGGCTGGGCGACAGCTTTGATCCCACTCTGTTCGGCCTTGCCGCCGATGGCATCATCAACGACACGCTGATCCTTGCCGGTCACGCCATCCCGCGCCCCGCCGTAACCCTGACCGACCTTCTCGCCCAAGCCGGCCTGCCCGAACCCACCCCGATCGCAGCCCTTGAGAAATGGGACGCCGACCGCCTCGCCATGGCGTTGCACAGCGACCCCAAGCGCGCGCAGCGCTTGCGGGACTGGGCCAAGTCACGCGGCTTTGCCGAGGACCTCGCTGCCGGGGACCTGCAGGACGACGCCAAACCGCAATCCGCCTCTGACTGGCGCAACCAGATGCTGCGCGCGATGGAGGCGGGGCGCAAGGCCGGGCAAGGCATCGGCCGCCTTGGCGCCATTCTTGCCGACCTCGCCCCCGCCGCCACCCCGTGGGAAGTGCACCTGCGCCGCCTTCTTGCCCTTGCCCTGACCGACCGCCCCCAGACCAGCTGGCGCCGCCCCTCCGGCGCCTGGGTCGCCCGCATGGCCGAGGCCGAGCGTCATGGTAGCCCCGCGCCGGTCTATGAACCGGGCCGCCAGCGCCAGACCCACCGCCCGCGCATCGTGATCGGCCTCGACACGTCTTCGTCCATCGACCCGCAAACCTTGCGCCTTTTCACGGCCGAGGCTGAGGCCATCACCCGCCGCACCGGGGCCGAGGCGCATCTGCTGCTGTTTGACGAGGTGGTTTTCGACACCCTTCGGCTGGATCCGGACGGTTGGTCCGCACTGGGCAGCACCCCGCTGCGCACAGGTGGCGGCACCGACTATCATGACCTTTTCGCCCGCGCTGTTCAGCTGCGCCCCTCAGCCCTTGTCGTCCTGACCGACCTTGACGCCCCCCTGCCGCCGCCCCCCGGCATTCCGCTGATCTGGGCCGTCCCCCGCGATTGCCCCACGCCCGACCATGGCCGCGTGATCCGGATCGGGGAAATCTGACTCTGGCCGCGACACGATCGCGCAACAGCGCGAGGTCAGACGCCGCGTGGCATCGGAAGACAGACCCGCAGCTGACGGCAAGGCCATTCTCCGCCGCAGTGGCGTTGTATCAGATAGCAGAAGGGAAGATGGCGGAGAGACAGGGATTCGAACCCTGGGTCGGCGCAAACCGACAACGGTTTTCGAGACCGCCGCATTCGACCACTCTGCCACCTCTCCGCGCTTCAGGGGTCGTCTGTGGACGGCGATGTAGCCGGGCACCGCGCAATGCGCAAGGGCCATTCCGCGCGGCCGGATCACGCCCAGTTGCTTATCGCCTCCTTGGCAAGTCACGGGTAAGGGGCTACCTCTAAAGCTGTCCTGATGGCCACGCCAAGGTTTTCCATGTTGCTGACCCGCCTTCTTCTTGTCGCCACGCTTGGGCTTGCGACCCCGGCCGTCGTTCCGGCCGTGGCCCAGACCACCGATGCCACGACCCCGGCCACGGCGTCGATCGTTGCGCTGGGGCAGGCGCTGCAGCTTGACGCGCTCTTTGCGGTCCTGCGCGAAGAAGGCATCGCCTATGGACAGACGCTTGAGGACGAGATGTTTCCAGGCGGCGGTGGACCACAATGGGCCAGCGCGGTCGCCAAGATCTATGATGCCGCGGCGCTCCAGACCCAGTTTGAGGCTGCTCTTCAAACTGAACTTGGTGACGATCCCGAAACCCTGTCCACGATCCTGGCGTTTTTCACCTCCGATCTGGGCAAGCGTGTCGTCGGGCTTGAGATCGAGGCCCGGCGCGCCTTCCTTGACACCGCAACGGAAGAGGCTGCCCGTGTCGCTGCCGACAACCGCTTTGGCGCGCGCGATCCCATCGTTCCCTTGCTGCGCCGTTTCATAGAGGCGGGTGATCTGATCGAAATGAACGTGGCCGGCTCTTTGTCGGGCAATCTCGCTTTCATGACCGGCATGACTGAATCTGGTGTCTACGGCGATGCCATGCCCCAAGACCAGCTCATGTCGGATGTCTGGGCGCAGGAAGACCAGATCCGCGATGACACCAGCGCCTGGCTTTACGCCTATCTTGGCCTTGCCTATGCCCCGCTGGCCGAATCCGACCTGCAAGCCTACATCGAGTTCATGGAAACCCCCGCTGGCCAGCGCCTGAACGCCGCCCTGTTCACCGCCTTCAGCGAGGTGTTTACCGGCGTGTCGCGTGACCTTGGCCACGCCGCCGGTGTTGCCATGCTGGGCACGGATATCTGACCACTGCCCCTGCGCGAACTGTGCCCCGCACCCGCTTGACAGCCGGGCCACTTCGCCGCATAAGCGCGCATCCCGGCGAGGGGCGACTCTCGCCGGGTTTAAATTTCATGACGCCCTGCGAAGGGCGCGCTGTCCGAGGCGGAGGAAACTCCCCCAAACGCCCGAGCGATCGGGGGCCACAGGGCGCGGAGCAAAAGAAGGATACGACCCATGTTTGCGGTCCTCAAGACCGGTGGCAAGCAATACAAGGTGCAGGCGGGTGACGTGCTGCGCGTTGAAAAGCTTGATGCTGCCGCTGGTGACAAGATCCAGTTCAACGACATCCTGATGGTCGGCACCACGATCGGTGCGCCGATGGTGGCCGGTGCTGCCGTGCAGGCCGAAGTGATCGACCAGATCAAGGGTGAAAAGGTCATCCACTACGTCAAGCGCCGCCGGAAGCATTCGTCGCAGCGCACCAAAGGCCACCGCCAGCACCTGACGCTGGTCCGCGTGACCGACGTGCTGGAAACCGGCGCTGACAAATCGGGCGTGAAAGCTGCCACCGGCACCGTCGCCGCCCGCCGCGTGGCGCACGAAGCCCCCGGTGCCGCCAAGGCCGAAGCGCCCGCCGCCAAGCCTGCGAAAGCCGCGAAGCCTGCGAAAGCCGCCAAAGCCGCCCCCATGGCCGCTGAAGCCGCCGCCGAGAAACCGAAGCGCGCGGCCAAAGCCGCCGCCCCCAAGGAGTAACAGCCCATGGCACACAAGAAAGCAGGCGGTTCGTCCCGCAACGGTCGCGACAGCGCCGGTCGTCGCCTGGGCGTCAAGCTCTTCGGCGGTCAGGCTGCCATTCCCGGCAACATCATCTGCCGCCAGCGCGGGACCACCTGGTTTCCCGGCGAAGGCGTCGGCATGGGCACCGATCACACCATCTTCGCCAAGGTGGAAGGCCGCGTGACCTTCAAGAAGGGCATGAAAGGCCGCACCTTCATTTCGGTTATTCCTGCCCAGGAAGCAGCCGAGTAAGCCGAACCTTTACAATCGGATTGTAGATGGGGGATCGGCTGAAAAGCCGGTCCCCTTTCTCGTTTCCGGGCTTGACCCGGCGCGATCGTGGCAAACTGCCACGCCGTTACCGCGAAAGGGTCAAGAAATCGGGCGATTGCCGGGGTATCCGGCACGCCTGCATGCGCCGCGCCCGCATGTGCTTCGAAGGAGGGAAGCCATGATCCTTGAAAAGCTCGTCCCCAGGGCGGAAATCGCCACCGACCGGCTGACGCTGCGCCCAGTGCGCCGGTCCGACGTCGGTCTCTTCGCGCTTTACGCTGGCGACAAGCGCGTGGCCGAGGCGACGCAAGGCATCCCCCACCCGCTGCCACCCGGCACGGCTGAGGCGTTTGTCGCCCGCGCCATGGCGTCCGGCGGGGATGAGGATATCTGGGTCATGGACGGCACCCGCGCCGCCCTGCCCGAAGTTCTGGGTGTCATCAGCCTCAAGAAGATGGACCGCGGTCAGTCCGAGGTTGCCTTCTGGGTCGCCCCGGCCTTCTGGAACCACGGCATCGCCTCCGAAGCAGTCGGCGCGCTCGTCGCGGCCAACCCGCAAGGCAACTGCACCCTCTTTGCCGAGGCGTTTCAGGACAACCCCGGCTCTGCCCGGGTCCTGACCAATGCCGGTTTCCAGTATCTGGGCGATGCCGAAAGCTTCTCAGTCGCGCGTGGGACCACTGCGCCAACCTGGACCTACATCCGCAAACTGGGATAGCCACTACACCACCGCCTCCCGCGACCGGGCCGCGCCAATCGGCCTTCTTGCTGCCTGCAAGTTGCTCTTTTCAAAATACTCTCAGGGGGTTTGGGGGCAGAATGCCCCCATCATCCCGAGGCTCTGGCGCGCGCCCTTGCGCGCCAGAGGCGAGACGAAAGGCTTGCGCGTCAGCGCTCAATCCGAAAACCGCCCGGGCTGCGCGCCACCTCCCAAGCCTTGTGCCAAATTTGAACCCGCGCCCCTGAACCCAAAACCTAGCCCCGCGCTCCCGGCCGCCGAGACCCGCCCCCATGCTCGCTTGAGGATCGGCTCCGCTTCCTGTATTCCCTCGGCCCTGACCTGATCCCGAAAGCCCCATCCCATGAAATTCCTCGATCTCGCCCGCGTTTACATCCGCTCTGGCGGCGGTGGGGCGGGCTGCGTCTCGTTCCGGCGCGAGAAGTTCGTCGAATTCGGCGGCCCTGACGGCGGTGACGGCGGCAATGGCGGCAACGTCTGGGCCGAGGCGGTCGAGGGGCTGAACACCCTCATCGACTACCGCTACCAGCAGCATTTCTTCGCCAAGTCCGGCCAGCCCGGCATGGGCAGCCAGAAAACCGGCAAGACTGCCGATGACGTGGTCCTGAAAGTCCCCTTGGGGACCGAGATTCTGGACGAGGACGAAGAAACCGTGATCGCCGATCTGGTGAACCCCGGCGACCGGGTGCTTCTCGCGCGGGGCGGCAATGGCGGCTGGGGCAACCTGCGCTTCAAATCCTCGACCAACCGCGCGCCAGCCCGTGCCAATCCGGGTCAGGACGGGGTTGAACGCACGATCTGGCTGCGTCTCAAGCTGATCGCTGACGCAGGCCTTGTCGGGCTTCCCAATGCCGGCAAATCCACCTTCCTCGCCGCGGTGTCAAACGCCCGGCCAAAGATCGCCGATTACCCGTTTACCACGCTCGTCCCCAACCTTGGCGTCGTCGGCGTCGATGGCCATGAATTCGTCATGGCCGACATCCCCGGCCTGATCGAAGGCGCCTCCGAAGGGCGCGGCCTTGGCACCCAGTTCCTGGCCCATGTCGAACGCTGCAAGGTGCTTTTGCACCTTGTCGACGGGACGTCCTCCACAATCACGGCCGATTACCGCACCATCGTCACGGAGCTTGAGGCCTATTCCGATGTCCTTGGCGACAAGCCCCGCATTCTGGCCCTGAACAAGACCGATGCGATGGATGCCAAACAGATCAGCGACCGCCGCCGCGCGCTGGAAAAAGCCAGCGGCGGGACCGTGCATGTCATCTCGGGCGTCTCTGGCAAGGGCCTGACCGATGTGCTGCGCGTGCTCTATGCCCGGATCAACCCGCCCGAGGAAAAGGTGACAGAGGGCCAGCCATGGCAACCCTGACCCGAGACCCGAAGACGGCTGCTCCCGACATCCGCACGGCAAAACGACTGGTGGTCAAGATCGGCTCGGCCCTTCTGGTTGATCGCAAGACTGGGCTCAATCAGTCTTGGCTCTCCGCCCTTGCGCTTGACGTAGTCGAGGCGAAGGCGCGCGGCACGGATGTCGTCCTTGTCTCCTCCGGCTCCATCGCGCTGGGTCGCAAGGTGCTGGGCTTGCCCGATGGGGTGCTGACGCTGGAACAGTCCCAAGCCGCCGCCGCGGTGGGTCAGATCCGCCTTGCCCGCGCCTATGAGGAAGCGCTTGCCCCCCACGGCATCACCACCGGCCAGATCCTCGTGACGCTGGAGGATACCGAAGACCGCCGCCGCTATCTGAACAGCCGCGCCACGATGGAAACGCTGCTGGGCCTTGGCGTCGTGCCGATCGTGAACGAGAATGACACCGTCGCCACCGACGAAATCCGTTACGGCGACAACGACCGGCTTGCTGCCCAGATTGCGGTGACTGCCGGGGCGGATCAGCTGGTGCTGCTGTCGGACGTGGATGGCTTTTACACCGCCAATCCCAAGGAAGACCCGACCGCCACCCGGTTTGACGTGGTGGACACCATCACCCCGGACATTGAGGCGATGGCGGGCGATCCGATCTCCGGCCTGTCCAAGGGTGGCATGAAGACCAAGCTTCTGGCCGCCAAGACCGCCGTCGCCGGGGGCTGCGCCATGGCGATCATGGAAGGCTCCATGCTGCGCCCGCTGAAGGCCCTGGCCGAAGGGGCGGCGCGCACCTGGTTCGTGGCGCAAGGCGATCCGCAACTGGCGCGCAAGCGCTGGATCAACGCGATGAAGCCCAGGGGCGAACTTGTGCTGGACGCCGGGGCCGTCACGGCACTGCGCGCGGGCAAAAGCCTGCTTCCCGCCGGGGTAACCCGGGTGACCGGCACGTTCGGCCGGGGGGAACCCGTGTCGATCCTGTCGCCGGACGGGGTGGTTCTGGGCAAGGGCCTTGTGCGCTATACTGCGGTTGAGGCAAAGCTGATCGCCGGGCACCGGTCCAGCGAAATCGCGGCAATCCTTGGCTATCAGGGCCGTGCGGCGCTGGTGCATCGGGATGACATGGTGATGTAGGGTCGCAAATTCCTTCGAAGGAATTTGCAAAAGTTTTCGAAAACTTTTGCAACGCGATGTTTGAGGTGGAGAGCAAGCAATGGACGGACAGTTCACTGACCTGATGGCCGAGATCGGCGCCAAGGCCCGCGCGGCGGCGGCAGAACTGGCCTATGCCGGCTCCGAACGCAAGGCCACCGCCCTGATCGCCGCTGCCGATGCCGTCTGGCAACGGCGCGATGCCATCCTTGACGCCAACACGCTTGACCTTGATGCAGGCGAGCAAAAGGGCCTCAGCCCCGCCATGCTCGACCGTCTGCGCCTTGATACCAACCGGCTGCGCGGCATCGTCGACGCCTTGCGCCAGATCGCCGAACAGCGTGATCCGGTGGGCCGGGTCCTGGCCGAATGGGACCGCCCGAACGGCCTGCACATCCAGCGCGTGGCCACCCCGTTAGGCGTGATCGGCGTGATCTACGAATCGCGCCCGAACGTCACCGCCGATGCCGGTGCCCTCTGCCTCAAGGCGGGCAACGCCGTGATCCTGCGCGGCGGCAGCGAAAGCTTCGAGACGTCGACCGCCATCCATGCCTGCATGGTCGCGGGCCTGAAGTCCGCCAACCTGCCCGAAGCCGCAATCCAGTTCATCCCCACCCGCGACCGGGACATGGTCACCGCCATGCTGCAGGCGACCGAATATATCGACGTGATCGTCCCCCGGGGCGGCAAGGGCCTTGTCGGCCTCGTCCAGCGTGAGGCGCGCGTGCCGGTCTTTGCCCATCTCGAAGGCATCTGCCACGTCTACGCCGACCGCGACGCCGACCTGGAAAAAGCCCGCGCCGTCGTCGTGAACGCCAAGACCCGCCGCACTGGCATCTGTGGTTCGGCAGAATGCCTGCTGATCGACTGGCAGTTCTACACCAAGCATGGCGCCGTGCTGATCGAGGATCTCCTGAAAGCCGGGGTCGAGGTCCGGACGGAAGGTGAGCTTCTCAAGGTCCCCGGCACCGTCAAGGCCCAACCCGATGATTTCGGACGTGAATTTCTGGATATGATCATCGCCGCCAAGCTGGTCGACGGGGTGGATGAGGCCATCGCCCACATCCGCCGCTATGGCAGCCAGCACACCGAAAGCATCCTGACCGAAAACGACGCCACCGCCGCCCGGTTCTTTGAACGGCTGGACAGCGCCATCCTGATGCGCAACGCCTCGACCCAGTTTGCCGATGGCGGCGAATTCGGGATGGGGGGGGAGATCGGCATCGCCACCGGCAAGCTGCATGCGCGGGGGCCGGTGGGGGCGGAGCAGCTGACCAGCTTCAAATATCTCGTCACCGGCAACGGTACGATCAGAACGTAAGTCTGATCGACGTCTCGCCGATCGACGTGACCAGGCGGCGGCCCTGCCGGGCCAGTTCCTCTGGCACCAGCGCGAAATGCACCTGGCCCGCGCCGATATCGGCCGGTGCGCGCGGCTCGGTCAGCACTTCCCAAAGGGCGGAATCAATCCGCAGGCGGGCAGCCTCCGCCTGAATCGTCCAGCCCATATCGTCCCGCACGACCGCGACCTTGCCGCCATAGGCCAGCGCGGTTTCCACGCATTGCAGCAACAGGAAGGCCAGCCGCACTTCGCGCCGGGGCAGGTCGGCCACGCTGGTCCAGGCATAGCTGACCCGTCCCCCGCGGGTGAGGTCTGTCAGCACCGACATGACCTCGGAGCGGGCAATCCGCTGGTCGCCCGTGGCCGCGCCAAAGCTGATCCGGAAGAACCGGATCCGGGCATTCGCGTTGGACACGCTTTCCGAAATCAGCGCCATCTCGGGCCGCTGCGTGCCACCATCCATCGCCAGCAGTTCCACCCCATTGCCGATGGCGCCAATCGGGCTGATAAGGTCATGGCAAATGCGCGAGGCGATCAGGGCGGCGAGGTCGGGCTTGTCTTGCATCGGCGGAACCACGGATTGGGGGCGGAAATGTCGGCACTTCTGGAACCGGGAATGCTGGTACGCCACCCGGATCAGGCGGATTGGGGCCTTGGTCAGGTCCAGTCGGTCGTCGGGGCCCGGGTAACGGTCAACTTCGAACATGCCGGAAAGGTGGTGATTGACAGCAATCGCATCTCCCTTGTTCGTGACTTTGGGCCTGTGCGACCATAGTGCGAATTTGTCTTGGGATTTCAACCTGCAATTGCCATTGACCCAAACAGGCGGACGGATGGTTGCATTGCCCCCAAGCGGTGGCTAAGTCACCCCTGAACGAGCCTGAAGCGATGCATGATGACAGCCGAAGACTCACCCTACATCTTACGTCTGGCCACCACGGCCAATGACCTGACCGCAGCCCAACGCCTGCGGTATGAGGTGTTCGTGGTCGAGCTCGGCGGCACTGGCCCGCTGGTCGATCACGCCGCGCGGCTGGAGCGGGACGCCTTCGATCCCTTCTTCGATCATCTGGTGCTGGTGGACCGCCGCCGCGATCCGGCAGGGCTTGACCATGTGATCGGTGCCTACCGCGTCTTGCCCGGGGATCGTCGGGCCGCGGCCGGGCAGTTCTACTCCGAAAGCGAATATGACCTGACCCCGCTTCTTGCCTCGGGTCGCCGTCTTCTGGAACTGGGTCGGTCCTGCGTTCATGCCGACCACCGGGGCGGAACGGCCATGTTCCACTTGTGGAACGGGCTGGCGGACTATGTGCTGGACCGGGGGATCGAGGTTCTGTTCGGCGTCGCCAGCTTTCATGGCACCGACATCGCAGCCTTGGCCGCGCCGCTGTCGTGGCTGCACCACCACCACCTTGCGCCCCCTGACATGCGGGTCCGCGCCCGCCCGCCGCATCGGCAAGAGATGGACCTGATCCCGGCGGACCGGCTGGACCGCAAATCGGCCATGGCCGCGACGCCCGCGCTGATCAAGGCCTACCTGCGCCTTGGCGGCTTTGTCGGCGATGGCGCCTTTGTCGACCGGGCCTTCAACACCACCGATGTCTGTCTGGTCATGGACACCATCCAGATGTCGGCCCGCCACCGGGAATTCTATCTGCGCAAGGCAGGCGCGGCATGACCGCCTGGCTTGACGCGCCGGTCCCGGCCACGCGGATTCGCCCGCTTGGCTGGCTGCGCGTGATCTGGCGCGGCACAGTGCTGGGGTCGCTGACCTATGGCGGGCTGTTGGTCCTGCTGCTGGTCCGGCTGATCGAATGGCCGATCTTTGGCCAGGCCCGTCCCGTGACGCCCTATATCACCCAGTTCGTGTGTCGCACCGGGCTGCGCATCCTGCGGCTGCCGCTGGTCATCCATGGCAGGCCGATGACCGCGCCGGGCGCGATTGTGGCCAATCACTCCAGCTGGCTGGATATCTTCACCCTCAACGCCGCCCAAAGGGTCTATTTCGTCGCCAAATCCGAAGTCGCCAGCTGGCCCGGCATCGGCTGGCTGGCCCGCGCCACCGGCACTCTTTTCATCGCCCGCAAGGGGACCGAGGCGAAGCGCCAGAAAGAGATTTTCGAATCCCGCCTGCAGGCCGGGCACCGCTTGCTGTTTTTCCCCGAAGGCACCTCCACCGACGCGATCCGGGTCCTTCCGTTCAAAAGCACGCTGTTCGAGGCCTTCTTTGCCCCCGGGCTGGTCCGGTCCATGCATATCCAGCCTGTGACCGTGGTCTTTCACGCGCCGGAAGGGGAAGATCCACGCCATTACGGCTGGTGGGGCGACATGGATTTCGCCACCCATCTGCTGAAAACCCTTGCAACCCGGCGGCAGGGACGGGTCGAGGTGACCTTTCACCCGGAAGTTCCGGTGGACGCTTTTGAGAACCGCAAGGTTCTGGCCCTGCACTGCGAACGCGTGATCCGCACCGCCCACGTCAACGCCGTCACGTAGGCCGGGCTTCAGCCCGGCATCGCCCATTTCAGCCTCACAGCCTCAGCCTCAGCCTCAGCCCAACGGAGCCATCAGCGCTTTGAGCGCGGCCAGAGGGTCATCGGCCCCCCAGATTTCCTCGCCCACCGCAAAGAAATCCGTGACCGGCCCGAACTTTGCGACAAGCTCTGCCGTCAGCGCGCCTTCGGCGATCACCGGGACCTCGATCACTTCTGACCACCATTCGAAGACGTCAAACTCCACGCGGCTGCCGTCGCCCAGCGTCGTCTCGCCCAAAGGCCCCAGTGCCACATAGTCCGCCCCGGCTTCACCCGCCGACATGCCTTCATGCCGGCTGGTGCCGCAGAAGGCGCCCACGATGGCATCGGCGCCAAGGTCCTTGCGGGCCTTGCGGACCGTGCGGGCTCCGTCCGTCAGGTGAACGCCGTCCAGCCCAAGGCGTTCGACCAAGAGAAGGTGGTTGTCGATCACGATGGCCACATCGCGGGCATGGGCCACCTCACGCGCAGCATCAGCGGCGCGGAGCAGGGTATCTTCGTCCTTCGTGCCCAGCGACAGCCGTAGGCAGGCGATCTCGGCCCCGTCCAGCACCCGCGCGATGCGGTCCCCGAACACCTCGGGGTCAAAGGCAGGGGGCGTGATCAGGGTGATCTGCGGGCGGTCTTCATTGGCCATGGTCGGCTCCGGCAAAGGCGGCTGGGCAAGGGTCTGGCGGCTGATCTAGCAGCCTTTCGCGGCTTTGGCTATCGGGGGTGCCATGAGCCTTCGGCTTGCCAGCCCCGCGCCGCTGGCCTATCTGCCGGGCAAGGCTTCCCGGTTGCAAAGGCCACGCATGATCCCGCCCGTCTTCATCCTTGTCCGCCCGCAGATGGGCGAAAACATCGGCGCGGCGGCGCGGGCGATGCTCAACTTCGGGCTGGAGCGGATGCGCGTGACCGGCCCGCGCGACGGTTGGCCAAACCCCAAGGCCGTGGCCATGGCCTCGGGCGCGGGGAGGGTGCTGGATCAGGCGGGCCTGTTTGCCGATGTGCCGGGGGCGATTGCCGATTGCGACTTTGTCTTTGCCACCACCGCGCGGGGGCGGGAGCTGGTCAAAGAGATCGTCACCCCCGAACGCGCCATGGCGATGGCCCGCGCGCTGGGGGCCGAGGGCAAGAAGGTGGGCGTGTTGTTCGGCCCCGAACGGGCCGGGCTGGAGAATGACGACATCATCCATGCCAACGCCATCGTGACCGTGCCGGTGAACCCGGAGTTCCCGTCGCTGAACCTGGCGCAATGTGTGCTGCTTCTGGGGTATGAATGGCAGCGGCAGGGGGCGGAGGTGCCGGCGACGGTCATGGAACTGGCCCGGACCGAGTTTGCCAGCCGCGAGGATGTCGGCCGTCTGGCGGACCATTTCGAGGAACGGCTGGACGCGGCGGGGTTCTTCTTTCCCGAGACCAAGGCCGAGGGGATGAAGTCCAACCTGCGCAACATGTGGGGGCGGCTGGGGCTGACGCGGGCCGAGGTGCAGACCTTTCACGGGATGCTGCGCCAGATTGCCTGGACCTTGAAGAACAAGGGCGAGTGAGCGGGTGTCCCGGGCAGGGACACTTTTGCAATCAAATGATTTCAAGGGTTTGCTGGTGGGCGTTCAGGGATGATTCACCTTGTTCAGGGCCTGCGGCCAGCGTCGAAGCCGGGGGTTTTCCACCCCCCAGCCTGCCGGTTTCTTGAACCGGTGGCGAAACCGGCAGGCTACCCGGAGGATATTTCTAGAAGAGAAAGACCTCAGTGGGTGCTGGCTGCGGGGTTCCGCCTGTAGGCGGTGCGCGGGGGTTGGACGCAGGGCGCAGGCGTGAGTATCATGGCGCAAAAGCAAAACCAGAGGCGGGGCGAGGCAGATGGGCATGGATTTTCTGACACGGCGTGGGGTCTTGCTGACCGGGGCGGCAGCTTTGCTGTCGGCCTGCATGCCGGGCGGCGGCGGCAGGACGGGTGGGGGCGGCGCGGGCTATCGCGCGCCGGACCCTGCACCGCGACCTGTACCCAATGCCGGTTGGGACGCTTGGGTGGCGGGCTTCAAGGGCCGCGCGGCGGGGCGTGGCATAAGCCAGAGCACGATGGATGCGGCGTTCCGTGGGGCTGGCTTCCTGCCGGACGTGATCGAGCGCGACCGCAACCAGACCGAGTTCAAGCGCAGTCTTGAGGATTACCTGAACATCGCCGCCTCGGATGAAAGGGTCAGTCTTGGCCGCCAGAAGTTCGCGCAATACGGCAACACCCTGCGGGCCATCGAGGGCCGCTATGGGGTTGAGGCGCATGTGGTCGCAGCGGTCTGGGGGCTGGAAAGTTTCTTCGGCACGCGGCGGGGCAATGTGCCGGTGATCAGCGCCTTGTCCACGCTGGCCTATGACGGACGGCGGGGGGAGTTCTTTGAATCCCAGCTGACAGCGGCGCTGCGCATCCTGCAGGCGGGTGACATCACGGCGTCGGGCATGGTGGGCAGCTGGGCCGGGGCGATGGGGCATACCCAGTTCATCCCGACCAGCTATCTGGCCTATGCGGTGGATTTCACCGGTGACGGGCGCCGCGACATCTGGAACGAGGACCCGACGGATGCGCTGGCCTCAACCGCCGCCTACCTGCAGCGGTCCGGCTGGACGAGGGGCCTGCCCTGGGGGATGGAAGTGACGCTGCCCGCCGGTTTCAACACGGGCCTTCTGGGGCGCGGCAAGGGCAAGTCGGCGGCGGAATGGCAGGGTCTGGGGGTGCGCGCTGCCGGGGATGGCACGCTGGCGGGCGGGTCGATCATCGGCGGGGGCACCGCAGGCGGCGGGCCGTATTTCCTGCTGACGCAGAACTTTGCCACGATCCTGCGGTACAACAACGCGCAGAATTACGCGATCGGTGTCGGGCATCTGTCGGACCGGATTCTGGGCCGGGGGCCAGTGCAGGCCAGCTTTGGGCCGGATGCTGCCGGGATGACCAAGGCCGACCGGCAAGAACTGCAACGGCTTTTGACCGCGCGGGGGTTCGATACCGAAGGCTCGGACGGTGTGATCGGCGCAAAGACCAAGGCCGCGATCAGCGCCTTTCAGTCCAGCCAGGGGCTGCCGGTTACGGGCGAGCCGTCGCTGGCGCTGATGCAGCAGTTGCGCTGAAGCACGCTGCGCGCCGGGGCCTTGGTCTAGGCCCCGTCGCGCAAAAGCGCTGGGAGCACGGCTGCCAGATGGTCACAGCCCGCAAGGGTGGTCAGCACGCCCGGCGACAGGCGCAGCGTCTGGCCGCGCGCGTCGGCGGTGATCCCTTGGGTGCGCAAGGCGGCCACGATGGCGGCGGCGGGCCGCCCTTCCGGCAGGCGCAGCATCACGGACCCGCCGCGCTGCCCCTCGGCCCGGGGGGTGACGGGGGGAAGGTTGCAGGCGTCAGCGATCTGGAACAGCCGGTCGGTCAGGGCGCGGTTATGCGCAAGCAGGGCGGCATGGTCCTGCCCAGCATGCCAATCCAGCGCGGGGAGTGAGGCAAGCGCCGCCATGCAGGAGGGTGTGCCCGAATCGAAGCGGCGGATGTCGGGGGCATAGGCAAAGCGGGTGATGTCCCAGTTGAACGGGTCAGGCTGGCTGAACCAGCCGCGCAACTGGGGCTGACAGGCGGCGGTCAGGTCAGGCGTGGCGTAAAGGATGCCCGCGCCCGGCGTGCCGCACATCCATTTCAGCGAGGTGGACAGGGTGAAATCGACCATCGGTTCGGTCACGTCGAATGGCAAAAGCCCGGCCGCCTGCGTGATGTCGACCCCCACCAGCGACCCCATCTGCCGCCCATGTGCCACCATGGCGCCAAGGTCGATTCGGTGGGACGAGGTGGAGGACACCCATGTCAGCAGCGCCAGCGCCACGTCGGGCGTCCAGGCGGCAAGCATATCCTCATCCTCGACCCACGATGCGCCCTGGCGCAGGGGGACGGTCTTGAGGGTGAAGCCCCGGGCCTCGGCCATGCCGGACAGAAGGAAGTGGTTGGACGGAAAGCAATCGGCGGCGACCAGGATGCTGCGGCCGCGCAAGGTGTGATCTGGCAGCGCCTCGACCAGCATGTGCAGGCCTTGGGTCACGCTTTCGCAGGTGGTGACCGTACCGGGGGCGGCGTTCAATATGGCGCTCCAGCGGTCGATGAAGCGTTGGCGCAGGGGCAGGACAGCGCCCCATTGCGCATCATCCGGGCGGCCCCAGGTGGCGGCGAAATCGGTGAGCGCATGGGCAAGATCATTAACCTTGCCGGGGTACATGCCAATGGAGTGGTAAAGGAAATAGGCGTCGGACATCGGGGGTTCCTGCAACTGCGGCCTCTGCCGTGATAGGGCCTTGGCCGCACGGGGTGAACCCCATTTCGGGCCTGATCAGGAGCGGGCTTGATCGGGAGGGGGCTTGCGGTAAGGTACAGGTAGGAACAGGTGGCGAGGTGGCCGATGCAGACGCGGGATGCGCGGCAGAGGGGCGATGTGCGGCAGGTCGGGCTGGCGAAGGCCGAACGGGTCGCCTTTGCGCTGGAGCGCGACATCCGCAACGGTCGGGCGCCGCATGGGGCCGCCCTTGCCAGCGAGACGGAATTGACGCGGCGGTTTTCCGTCAGCCGCAACACGGTGCGGCGCGGGCTGAAGCTTCTGGCAGAGCAGGGGCTGATCACCACGCGCACCGGGATCGGGTCTTTCGTGACGTATAACGGCAGTGCGATGGACGCGGCTCAGGGCTGGTCACTGGCGCTGGCGCGCGAAGGCGATGCGGTCGAGACGCAGGTGCTTGACATCCGCCGTGGTCCCTGTGGCCGGGCGGACCGGTTTCTGGATCGGGCTGCCGGGGAGGCTGGCGACTATCTGTGCGTCGACCGGCTGCGGTTTTGTCGGTCGGAGGGGCGCGGCATCTCGCTGGAGCGCAGCCGGTTGCCGTGGCGGGCGGGGTTTGACCGGCTGCTCCGCGACGGGCTTGTCGAGGGGTCGATCAGCGCGACGCTGGCGGCCTTCGGTCTGGTCCCCGCCAGTGGGTGCGAGGCGGCGGGGGTCTTGCCCGCGCTTGGGCCGGAGGAGGCGGCGATGATGGGGCGGCAGCCCGGCACGCCGATGCTGCGGCTGGAGCGGGTGGTGCGCGACGGGCAGGGGCAGTGCCTTGAATATGTGGAAAGCCTGCTGGACCCGGTCCGCTTTGGCCTGAGGATGGAGTTTTGACCGCCCCTGTGCCGCAGGACCGTGGCCATGACCGCGCCCTTGCGGCCTTGCAGGGGCTGGCGATCGGCGATGCGTTGGGGATGCCCAGCCAGACGCTGGACCGCGCGGCGATTCGGGCGGGGTATGGGCGGATCACCAGCTTTGTCGATCCGGTGCCGGGGCATCCCGTGTCGTATGGGCTGGTGGCGGGGCAGGTGACGGACGACACGGAACAGACCCTGCTTCTGGCGCAGCGGCTGATTGCGGACCGGGGCGGCTTTGATGTGGCGGGCTGGGCGGCTGACCTGATCGGTTGGGAGGACAGCGTGGCCGCGCGCGGGTTGCGCGACTTGCTTGGCCCGTCGACCAAGGCGGCCCTCATGGCCCTGCGCGCCGGCGCGTCCGAGGCGGAAGCCGGGCGCGGCGGCACGACCAATGGTGCTGCGATGCGGATCACGCCGGTGGGCATCGCCACCCCGCCAGACCCCGCGCGGATGCTGGTCCGGGTGGCGCAAGTCTCGCGCCTGACGCATGGCACGGGCGAGGCGCTGGCCGGGGCCGTGGCGGTGGCGATGGTCATCAGTCAGGGTCTGGAGGGCGCAAGTTTCGACGAGGCGCTGCCCTTGGCCCTTGCTGCGGCGGAACTGCCGAACACCGGCACGGACCCTGCCGCGCACCGCGCCATGGCCGACCGCATTCGCGCAGCGCTGGAACTGGCGGGGCAGGGCGACGAAGGGCAGGGCGAAGTCGACCTTGCCGACCGGATCGGCACTTCGGTGCAAAGCCTGCAATCGGTCGCTTGTGCCTTTGGCGTCGTGCGGCTGGCCCGAGGTAACCCTTGGGCGGCGGCGCAGATCGCGGCCAATATCGGCGATGACACGGACACCATCGGCGCCATCGCCTGCGCCATGGCCGCCGCCTGCGCCGGAACAGCGTCGCTGCCTGCCGAGCAGGTGGAGAAAGTCGAACGGATCAACCAGCTTGACCTTGCGCCGCTGGTCAGTGGTCTGATCGCCTTGCGGAGGGCCGCCAGATGACCCGCATGGTCCAGCTTTCCGGTGTCATCATGGACCATGTCTACCGGGTGCACTCCGTGCCCGCCCCGGGGGGCGAGGCGGTGGTGCGGTCGGCCTACCTTGCCCCGGGCGGTGGCTTCAATGCCATGGTCGCGGCCCGGCGGATGGGGATGGACGTGGCATATGGCGGCTCACTTGGCAGCGGGGCCTTTGCGGACCGCATCGCCACGGCACTGACCGGAGAGGGGATCACCCTTCTGCGCCCGCGCCTGCCCGGGCTGGATCAAGGCTGTTGCACCGTGCTGATCGACGACAAGGGCGAGCGCAGCTTTATCGCCAGCGAAGGTGCGGATGGGGTGGTTACCGACGCTGACCTTGCCGCCCTGCCGCTGGGCGAGGATGATTGGCTGATGCTTTCCGGCTATGCGCTGCTTTACCCGGGCAGCCGGGACGCGCTGACCCGCTGGCTGTTTCTGCAGCCGGGCAGGCTGGTCTTCGACCCGTGTCCGCAGGTGGCCCAGATCGGCCCCGACGCGCTGCAGGCCGCATTGCATGCCGCCCATTGGATCAGCGCCAACCGAACCGAGGCGCAGGTGCTGACCGGTCATCACGACCCCGCCACTGCGGCCGAGGCGCTGGCTGGCCGTCCCGGTGGTGCCGTCCTGCGCGACGGGGCCAACGGTGCTTGGCTGGCCCTGCCGGGGCGCACGGCACGCCACATTCCGCCGCATCCGGTGCGGCCGGTCGACACCAATGGCGCGGGGGACACCCATGTGGGGGCCTTTGTCGCGGCCCTTGCGTCGGGCCACGCGCCCGCAACAGCCTGCAGGCTGGCCAATATCGCGGCCGCCCTGTCGACGACGAAAGAAGGGCCGGCCACGGCCCCACCGCTTGCCGATGTGCTGGCGATTGCTGCCAGCCATCCCATCCCCATGCAACAGGAGGCCTGAATGAAGACGATCCTTACCACCACCGCCCTGGCGCTGATCGCGCCCATGGCGCTTGCCGATGAAATCCGGGTCCTGAACTGGCAGGGCTACGGGACCGACCTTGACTGGGCCATCACCGCCTTTACCGAGGCCACGGGCCATACGGTCGTGCATGAATACTTCACCTCCGAGCAGGAGATGCTGACCAAACTGCGCACCAATCCGGGCGCTTATGATGTGGTCCTGATCAACTCGGCCTTCACCCCGCAGGCACAGGCCGAGGGGCTGATCGGCCCGATTGACGCCGCCAAGGTCCCGAATCTGGCGGATGTGGACCCGGCGCTGGTGGCCAACGAAGACCTGAACGCAGGCGGCGCGCTGCATGGCGTGCCGTGGACCTGGGGGCTGACCTCCTTTGCCGTGAACACCGGCGATTTCCCCGAGGCGCCGACGTCGGTTTCCGTGTTCTGGGACCCGGCGCTGAAGGGCCGGGTGTCGATCCGCGATGACGCGCTGGAGGCGGTGCAATTCGCAGCGCTCGCCACCGGGCAGAACATCAACAACATCACCGATCTTGACGCGGTGAAGGCCAAGCTGACCGAACTTATGCCGCAGATCGCCACGTTCTGGAGCGCGGAGACCGACTGGAACCAGAACATGGCCGCCGGGCAATTCGCGGTGGCGACCTACTGGTCAGGCTCGGCCGCGCGGTCGATGTCGGAAGGTCTGCCGGTGGCCTTTGTCGTGCCGGAGGAAGGCGCGATTGGCTGGCTTGACGGGCTGTCGGTTCCCGCAACCTCGACCAAGCAGGACGCGGCGCATGCCTTCATCGACTGGATGATCGACCCGGATTTCTATGTGAAATGGGAGGCCGAGGGCGCGCCGGCCACGTCAAACACCGCCGCCGCGGCAGCCCTGCCGGAGGAGAGCTTCAACCGCAAGGTGCTGGGTGATCCGGCGACGGTGGCCCGTGTCCAGTTCATGCGCCCGGTGCCGGATGACGTGCGCGCGACCTATCTGGCGCTGTGGCAAGAGCTGAAGGCGGCCCAGTAAGGGCGGGTCCGTGGGGGTGGTCAATTGACCGGCACAGAACGGTTGCGGACGCTGGGGTTGCTGGCGCCCGCCTATGTCTGGCTGACAGTGGCGGTCTTTCTGCCGCTGTCAGCCATGGCGTTCTTCAGCCTTCTGACGGATGTCTCGTTCGGGGATCGTGACTGGTCGTTCACATTGGCCAACTACACGCAGGCGCTGACCAACCCGACCTATGCGATCCTGCTGTGGAAATCCTTGCGTCTGGCGTTCTGGGTGACTGTCTGGTGCGTGATCCTTGGCTTTCCCTGCGCCTATATTTTGGCCCGGATGATCAAGGGCCGGTCGCGTGAGGCGCTATTTTTGCTGGTCATCCTGCCCTTCTGGTCCAACGCGCTGGTGCGGGTGTTTTCCTGGGCCATCGTGCTGCGCGGCAACGGGGTCTTGGACCGGGCGGTGAATGCGGTCAGCCCGTGGGAGGTGAAGCTGAACCTGATGTTCAGCGAGACGGCGATGGTGATCGGGTTGGTCCATTCCTATCTGCCTTACGTCATCCTGACCACCTACCTGTCCTTGCAAGCCATTGATGATACGGTGATCGAGGCCGCCCGCAGCCTTGGCGCCCGCTTTCCGCGCATCCTGTGGCGGCTGATCCTGCCTTTGGCGATGCCGGGTCTGATCGCCGGGGCAGTGCTCGTGTTCGTGCCGGTCGTGGGATCGTTCATGGAGCCTCGCCTGTTGGGCGGGCGGGTTGGCACGACCTATGGCACGCTGATCGAGGATCAGTTCGTGGCGGTGTTCAACTGGCCGCTGGGGGCGGCGCTTTCGTTCATCCTGCTGGCCGTGGTGCTCCTGATCCTCGCCGCCGCAAGCCCCGCGCTGCGGAGGGCGGCAACATGATCCGCCATGCCTTGGCCCGTGCCTATCTGGGCCTGATCCTGATCTTCCTTTACGCCCCCATCGCCGTCATGGCGGTGATGAGCTTCAACGCCTCCGAGTTCTACGCCCTGCCGTTCCGGTTCTCGACCGAGTGGTATGAACGCCTGTTCACAAACGATGAGATTCTCGCCGCCGCCTGGCGGTCGGTCTGGATTGCGCTGGTCGTGGCGGGGGTTGCCACCGTCCTTGGCACCATGGCGACGCTGGCGCTGTGGCGGCATGACTTTCCGGGCAAGCGTGTCCTGCAGGCGCTGCTTTTCCCGCCGATCGCGGTGCCTTGGCTGATCACCGGGACGGCGATGCTGATCTTCTTCTTCGGCGTCGGGATCGGGCGGGGGACCCCGGCGGTCATCATCGGCCATGTGGCCCTTGCGCTGCCCTATGTCATCGTGACCGTCTTTGCCCGCATGCAAAGCTTTGACCGCGCGCTGGAGGAGGCGGCCCGTTCCCTTGGCGCGCGGCCCCTGACCGTGGCGCGCAAGGTGATCCTGCCGCATGCAGCCCCCGGCATCATCGCCGGGTCGCTGTTTGCCTTTGCCGTCAGCTTTGACCAGTTCGTCGTCAGCTACTTTCTGGCCGAACCGGGCGACAGCACGCTGCCGGTGCTGATCTACAGCGCGATCCGCAAGGGGTTCACGCCCGAGATCAACGCGGTGTCGACGATCATCATCGCGGTGTCCATGGCGGTGATGGTGCTGGCCGCGCGCTATGCAAAGTTCGGGGGTACCAGATGAGCGAAGTGCGCGTCGAGGGCCTGTCGAAGTTCTATGGCCCGACCAAGGCGCTGGACGATGTGACGCTGACCTTCCCGGATGGCGGGTTTTTCGGGCTCCTCGGCCCCTCCGGTTCCGGCAAGACGACACTGCTGCGCGCGATTGCGGGGTTTGTGCAGCCCGATAGGGGGCGCATCTTCATCGGCGATCAGCCGGTGGAGGGGACGGCGGTTGAAGACCGCAACATCGGCATGGTGTTCCAGAACTATGCGCTGTTTCCCAACATGACCGTGGCCGAGAATGTGGCCTTTGGGCTGGAAGTGCGGCGCATCCCCGGCCCGGACCGCGCCAAGCGCGTGGCCGAAGTGCTGGATCTGGTCCAGCTTGGCCCGCTTGGCGCCCGCAAGCCGTCCGAGCTTTCGGGCGGGCAGCGGCAGCGGGTGGCCATGGCGCGGGCCATTGTCACGCGGCCCCGGGTCCTGTTGCTGGATGAACCGCTTTCGGCGCTGGACCGGGCCTTGCGGGTCGAGATGCAGATCGAACTCAAGCGCATCCAGCGTGAGGTGGGGATCACCACGATTTTCGTGACCCATGATCAGGAAGAAGCGCTGACCCTGTCTGACCAGATCGGCATCCTGAAAGATGGCCGTCTGGTCCGCCACGGCCCCCCGCGCGCGGTCTATGATGACCCGCAGGACGCCTTTACCGCCCGCTTTCTGGGCGAGGCGAACATCCTGACCGGGACGGTGGAACCCAATGGTTTGCGGCTGGCCGATGGGACCCTGCTGCCGGGGGTCACGACGGCCAGCATCGCTTTGCGCCCTGAAGTGCTGACGGCCAGTGTCGAGGCCCCGCAAACCCGCCACCGCCTGCAGGCCCGGCTGGTGCAGCGCATCTTTTCCGGCGCGATGGGGACCTGCATCTTCGACTGGCAGGGGCAGACGCTGAAGCTGACCGCCCCCGACCGCGCCCTTGGCGGGTTGCCCGAAACCGGTGGGCCGATGGTCTGGCTTTCCTGGCCCGAGACGGCTGCCTTGGCCCTTCGCGACGGCGGGTCATCGTGAAAGCGGCTTTGGGGCGGGGGATTCCCTCCCCCATATGGCGATGGGAGGGGGGTGCCGCCCTTCCCCCCTTTCCGGGTGCCCCCCACCCCCCTCCCCTCCCCACGGGGGGGAGGGGAGGCGCCGGATGGTAAGTGCCGCACCCCTTCATTGCCCGCCCAAGCCATTTCCCGCTTGCCATCAGCGGCGACATGCCGCTTTCTCGCGCCGTCAAATGAGGAAGCCCGATGACCCCCACCCGCCTGCGCCTGAACGATGGCCACATGATCCCGCAGCTTGGCCTTGGCATCTGGCAGGTGCCGGCTGAAACCACCGCGACAACCGTCGCCACGGCTTTGGGCATGGGCTACCGGCTGATTGACGGGGCGGCGATCTATGGCAACGAAGTGGGGCAGGGCGAAGGCATCCGGCAAAGCGGCCTGTCACGGGATGAGGTGTTCGTCACCACCAAGGTCTGGAACGACGCACAGGGCCATGACAGCACGCTGCGCGCGGTCGAGGAAAGCCTGAAGCGGCTGGGGATGGACCGCGTGGACCTGTGCCTGATCCACTGGCCGTGCCCGGCCCGCGACCGCTATCTTGAAACTTGGCGGGCGTTTGTCCAGTTGCGGGATGAGGGGCGGATCCGGTCGATCGGCGTGTCGAACTTCCAGCCTTCGCATCTGGAGCGGCTGGTCGGGGAAACCGGGGTGATCCCGGTCTTGAACCAGATCGAGCTTAACCCCCGGCTGCAGCAATCCGAACTGCGGGCCTTGCATGACCGGATGGGGATCGTCACCCAAAGCTGGACGCCACTGGGTCAGGGGAACAGCTTTACCGCCGCCCCGGTGCAGGCCGTCGCTGCCCGCACCGGCAAAAGCCCGGCGCAGGTGATCTTGCGCTGGCATGTTCAGCTTGGCGCGTCGGTCATTCCGCGGTCCACGCGCAAGGCGGGGCTGGCCGAGAACCTTGACGTGTTCGACTTTGCCCTGACCGAGGGCGAGATGGCCGCGATGGCCACGCTTGACGAAGGGGTGCGTTGCGGCCCCGATCCGATGACCTTTGGCTGAGGCGGTCCCCGTGCTTGTCCCCGAACTGACCGTCCCAAGCCCTGACCGCGCCGCCGCACTGCTGGCGGGGGTCTTCGGCTTTGCGCCTGAGGCCGGGCTGATGCGGCGCGGTAGTCAGGCGGTGCATCTGGTGGCGGGGCAGCCGCAGGGCCATGGCCGGATCGACCATATCTCGCTGACCGTGCCCGACATCGACGATAGCCTTGCCGCGCTGATGGCCGCCGGGGCCAGCCTTGACGCCACGGTCACCCCGAACGGGGCTGAGATGATCCCGGAATTCTGGGGCGACGGCTTGCGCTTTGTTTACCTGTCCGGTCCCGAAACCGCCCGGATCGAGCTTTGCCAGCGCATCACCGGGGCCGCCCCCGGCGTGGGCCATGACCATATCGGCATCCCCTGCCACGACCTGCCCGCGATGCAGGCGTTCTTCGAAGCGCAAGGTGCCCGCCTGACCGCCGCCGTGGACCTGACCCGCCCCGAAGGCATGATCCCCGTCCGGTTTCTGGCCTATGCCGGGGGGATGATCGAACTGTACCAGCCCGCTCAGGCAACCCGTGCCGCCCACGGCCTTTGGTCGCGCCTGCGGGTCCCCGGCCTTGCCGCCGCGCTGGACGGTCCCGAGGGGCTGATCCTCGCGCCCCTCTAAGCCCATGCGCCAGACCCTGACCCAGATTTACGAGGCCCGCGTCGCAGAAGGCAGCTTGCGCGCCGATCCGGCCCAGCACGCGCTGCTGGTCCCGCTGGAATCGCTGCGCCAGTGGCTGGAGGCGAACGCGACCCGCCGTGTCGGCCTGTTTGCAGGGCTGTTCGCCAAGCCGGTGACGCCGCCGAAGGGGATGTATCTTTGGGGCGGGGTCGGGCGCGGCAAGTCGATGTTGATGGACCTGTTCACCGACACTGTGGACATCCCGCAAAAGCGCCGCGTTCATTTTCACGCCTTCATGCAGGAGGTGCACCGTGGCCTGCATGCCGCCCGCAAGGCAGGTGTCGAAGACGCGCTTGACCCGGTGGCCGAGGCGGTGATCCGCGACACAAGGCTGCTGGCCTTTGACGAAATGCAGATCAACGACATCACCGATGCGATGATAGTGGGGCGCTTGTTCGAAAAGCTGTTTGCGGCGGGGATCGTGATTGTCACCACCTCGAACCGTCCGCCGCAGGACCTGTACAAGACCGGGCTGAACCGGGTGCTGTTCCTGCCCTTCATCGCCATGCTGGAAGACCGGCTGCAGGTGGTGGAGCTGGAAAGCCCGACTGACTATCGCCAGCATCGCCTTGCCGGGGCCCAAGTCTACTTCCACCCCGCCAGAACGGCCACGGCCCAGATCGCAGCGCTCTGGTCCGACCTGACCGGCGGCGCGCCCGAAGCCCCACTGGTGCTGGAGGTGAACGGACGCACCCTGACCTTGCCGCGCTTCGCCAATGGCATCGGAAGGGCGAGTTTCTGGGAGCTTTGCTCCAAACCTTTGGGTCCGGGGGATTTTCTGGCGATTGCCGGGGCCGTGCGGGTGCTCATCCTGGAAGACATCCCCCAGCTTTCCGCCGCCAATTACAACGAGGCAAAACGCTTCGTCACCCTGATCGACGCGCTTTATGAGGCACGCGTCCGCCTGATCGCCAGCGCGGCTGAGGCACCGGAGCGCCTTTACATCGAAGGCGAAGGCGCCTTCGAATTCGAACGCACCGCCAGCCGCCTGCGTGAGATGCAGGCGGCGGACTGGGGCGCCTAGTCCAGCGCCCGGCCTTCCGGCACGGCCCGCTTCGACGCCCCGGCGGCCAGCACATCGGCAAAGCCATGGTTCACGTCGCGGTGCTTGGCCTCATCGGCGCGGACGGCGATGATGACATCGCGCAGGCGCGCATCGGCGGGCAGCTTCCAGTAGTCGATGGCGATCTTCGGGGCGGCGACATTCTCGACAAAACCGCTGTCGACCTGTTCCAGATAGCCGGTGTAGCTGACCACAGCCTCTTCCTCCAGATAGCCCACCACGCGATGCGCGGTCTTGGGGGCGAAGAGGTAAAGGAAGAAGTAGGTGTTGAAGAAGATCGCCTGCCCACCCATGATCAGCGCCCGCTCGAACAGCGAGGGCTTGGCGATGTGGATAAAGGTCATCAGGTGCATCCGCTCATTCTCGGCCTCGTCCAGAAGCTCGCGGATCCAGCCCTCATCCTCGCGGATGTGGCGCAGGGATTTCAGGTGCTGCAGAAGGCCCCCCACCATGCCCGGAACGGCTGCCACGGTTTCCAGCACAACGGCCCGGTGGCCGTAGCGCTTGGAAAAGAAGGCGTCGGCAAAGACGCGCATGAACTTGACGATGCCAAGTGCGATGCGGTCAGAGATGCCCTCGGGGGCCTTGTGAAGGTCAAGCGGGACAGAAGAAGTATCGGTCATGGGTCGGGTTCCTTTCCTGATCAAAGATAGGAACTGAACCGGCCCGCTCAATCAGGTGCGGCGATTTGCGCCCGTTGGGCCCGCGTCAGGCCATGGCCTGCCACAAGAGCCGCACCGCCATCGCGGTCGAGACGACGACCAGCAGCGGCTTGATCAGCCCGGCACCGATCCGGATCGCAAGCCGCGCCCCAAGGGCGGCCCCGCAGACCTGCGCCGCCGCCATCGCCAGCCCCACCGCCCACCACGTCGCGCCAAGCGGCAGAAAGACCAGCAGGCTGCCTAGGTTGGACGCGAAATTCAGCATCTTGGTATGCGCCGTCGCCTTCAGCACGCCGTAGCCCGCCAGCAGCACGAAGCCCATCATGTAGAACGATCCCGTTCCTGGCCCGAAGAAGCCGTCATAGGCCGCGACCAGCGGCACCACCGTCAGCCCGAATACCGCCGGGCTGATCCGTGCGGCACGGGCGTCATCGGTCAGCCCCGGCTTCAGCGCGAAGAACAGCGCGACCCCGATCAGGACGACCGGCATGATGATGCGCAACACCTCGACCGGGATCAGATGTGCCACCAGCGCCCCCGCGGCCCCGGCAGCCGCCGCGACGGCGGCCATGCCCAACTGGTCCAACGGGCGAACATGACCTGACCGCGCATAGGTGGCCATGGCCGTCGCAGACCCGAAGGTGCCCTGCAGCTTGTTCGTGGCCAGCGCCTCAACCGGTGAGGCCCCGGCCAGCAGCAGCGCCGGCACCGTGATCAAGCCACCCCCGCCGGCAATGCTGTCAACCATCCCGGCGCAGAAGGCGGCGAGGATCAGAAGCAGGGCCAGTTCTGTGGCAATCTCGAACATCCGCAGGTTTGTGGCCGCTTCCCGCAGCGGGGGCAAGGGGGAGCCGCCTCGGGGGCCATCGAGGCCCCGCTCGGCGGCGTTGCCACGGACCGGTGCCTTGGCGTTCCGAACGGTGAAAGGGCGGAGCCTCCGGCGGGAGTATTTGGCTAAAGAGCAACTGCATTTGCTCCTTAGACAAATACTCTCTGGGGGTGCGGGGGGCGAAGCGCCCCCGCCGCCGAGGAGGAGGCGAAGCCCGACGACGAGACAAAAGGTCTTCGCGCGAAGCGCTCATTTGGACAGCCGGTGGTCAGAGGTCGAACCGGCGGTGGATGCGGCCGACCTTGCGACCGTCGGAGAGCGCGAAGTCGGGCTCGGCGGCAATGTCGCGAAAGCCGATCCGGGCGTAATAGGCCAGCCCCGGCACATTATCCGCCCGGATCGAGGCGATGATCCAGCGCACGGCCTTTGGCCGCAGCGTGGCGCAGGTCGCCTCGAACAGGCGCGTGCCCGCCCCTTTGGCCTGCAGGCCCGGCTGCACAAAGGTGCCGATATGCGCCTCACCCTGCCAGTGTTCCACCGATTGCCAGCCGACGACGCGGCCATCCAGTTCTGCCACGACCGAAGACAGGACATGCGGCCCGGTGACATAGCTTTCGCGGACCTGGGTTTCGGTTTTGGGGTGCTCGTGCGCCGTGGTGCCGCCTAGGGCGATCACGGCATTCAGGACATCGGCCATCTGGCGCGCGTCAGCGGGCGTCGCGGCGCGGATCAGCATGCGAAGGCGTCTCCGCTATAGCCTTGCAGGTAAAGCAGCGCCGTCAGGTCGCCGTGGTTCACCCGTATGTCGCATTGCGCCTGCACAACGGGCTTGGCGTGCAGTGCGACACCGGCTCCGGCGGCAAGCAGCATCGGCAGATCGTTGGCGCCATCCCCGACCGCCAGCGCCTCGGCCGGGGTGATGCCCAGCCGGGCGGAGATTTCCTGTAGCGCCTGCAGCTTGGCTTCCTTGCCAAGGATCGGCTCGGCCACTTTGCCCGTCAAAGTGCAGCCTTCGACGCCAAGGGTGTTCGCGTGGTTTTCATCAAACCCCAGTTGCCGGGCCACTGCCGAGGTGAAGGCCGTGAACCCGCCCGACACCAGCGCCGTGTGGGCACCGTTCGCCTTCATGGTCGCCAGAAGCGTGGCACCCCCCGGCATCAGCGTGATCCGGTCGCGCAGGACGCGGCCAATCACCGCTTCAGGCAGGCCTGTCAGCAGACCCACCCGCTCGCGCAGCGCTGCCTCGAAATCCATCTCCCCATTCATCGCCCGCGCCGTGATGCCCGCCACATGCGCCCCGACCCCGGCTTCATCCGCCAGCTCGTCGATGCATTCCTGCTGGATCATCGTCGAATCCATATCCGCGATGAGCAGCCGCTTTTTCCGCCCCGCCGTCGGCTGAACCACCAGATCGACCCGTAAACCCTGCAACCCCTCCCAGACTTCCCAGCGGTTCGCGGGGATCGTCCCCACGTCGAATTCCGCCGCCACGCCGGGATCAAGCCAGCGCGCCTCGCCACCACCCCAGGCGTTGCGGAGGGATTCCACCGTCACGCGCTCCAGCACCGGGGTGGCGGGATTGGTCAGAAGGGTGACAGTGAACATTGCGCGCAGGTTTCCGATAGTGAACGGGCGTGTCGCTTTTTCGCGACGATGCGGCGCATTACCGCGATTTTCCGGCTTGTGCCAGAGCGCGCAGATCATTACCCACGGCGGCGGGACACCCTTCCCCAACGAAGGGCTTTTAGCTGGAAGGCTACCATGACAGACCTGACCCCCCCGGCCAAGCGCCCGGCAAATCCGCGCTTTTCCTCTGGCCCTTGCGCCAAGATCCCCGGTTATTCCCTTGATATGCTCGCCGACGCGCCGCTTGGCCGGTCGCACCGCGCCAGCGTTGGCAAGGCCAAGCTGCGCGAGGCGATCGAGCTGACGCGTGACATCCTTGGCGTGCCCGCCGACTACCGGATCGGCATCGTTCCCGCCTCGGACACCGGCGCGGTCGAGATGGCGATGTGGTCGCTACTCGGCCAGCGCCCGGTTGAGATGCTGGCGTGGGAATCCTTCGGCGAAGGCTGGGTCACCGATGCGGTGAAACAGCTGAAGCTGGACGCCACGGTGCGCGTGGCGCCCTATGGGCAGATCGTGGACTTTGGCCTTGTGGATTTCGACAAGGACGTCGTCTTCACCTGGAACGGCACCACCTCCGGCGTCCGCCTGCCCAATGGCGACGCGATCCCGGCAACCCGCGCCGGCCTCACCATCTGCGATGCGACCTCTGCCGCCTTCGCGATGGACCTGCCTTGGGCAAAGCTCGACGTCACCACCTTCTCCTGGCAGAAGGTGCTGGGGGGCGAGGGCGCGCATGGCGTCATCATCCTGTCCCCCCGCGCGGTGGAGCGGCTGGAGACCTACCCCCCCGCCTGGCCGCTGCCCAAGATCTTCCGGCTGACCGCCAAGGGCAAGCTGATCGAAGGCATCTTCGCGGGTGAGACGATCAACACCCCCTCGATGCTGGCGAATGAAGATTACCTTGTGGCCCTCAAATGGGCCAAATCCATCGGCGGGCTTCCGGCCCTGATCGCCCGGGCCAGCGCCAACGCCAAGGTCGTGCATGACTTCTGCGCCGCGAACCCCTGGATCGCGAACCTCGCGGAAGACCCCGCGACCGCCTCCACCACCAGCGTTTGCCTCAAGTTCACCGACCCCCGCATCACCGATGGCGAGGCTTTCGCCAAAGCCGTCGCCAAACGGATCGAGGCGGCTGGCGCGGGCTTTGACATGGGGGCCTACCGCGACGCGCCCCCCGGCCTGCGCATCTGGTGTGGATCGACGGTGGAAACGGCGGACGTGCAGGACCTGATGCCCTGGATCGCCCACGCCTTCCACGCCGAGATCGCAGCGCTAGCGCAGGCCGCGTGATGGCCGGGTCGGGCTGAAGCCCGACCTACGCCGTCACGCCCGACAGTTCCCAAATTCGTAGGTCGGGCTTCAGCCCGACTCTCTCCCCCGATATCCAAGGACCATCCCCATGCCCAAAGTCCTCGTTTCCGACGAACTTTCCGAAACCGCCGTCCAGATCTTCCGCGATCGCGGGGTGGAGGTCGACTACCTCCCCAAACTCGGCAAGGACAAGGACGCCCTTGCTGCGGTGATCGACCAGTATGACGGCCTCGCCATCCGCTCCGCCACCAAGGTGACCGAAAAGCTTCTGGCCAATGCCACGCGCCTCAAGGTCGTGGGCCGCGCCGGGATTGGGGTCGACAACGTCGACATTCCGGCCGCGTCCAAAAAGGGCGTGATCGTGATGAACACGCCCTTCGGCAACTCCATCACCACCGCCGAGCACGCCATCGCGATGATGTTCGCCGTCGCCCGCCAACTGCCCGAGGCGAACGCCTCCACCCAGGCTGGCAAATGGGAAAAGTCGCGCTTCATGGGGGTAGAGCTGTTCAACAAGACCCTTGGCGTGATCGGCGCGGGCAACATCGGCGGCATCGTCTGTGACCGCGCGGTAGGCCTCCACATGAAGGTCGTGGCCTATGACCCCTTCCTGTCGGAAGAGCGTGCCAAGCAGCTTGGCGTGACCAAGGTTGACCTTGATGACCTCTTGGCCCGGGCCGATTTCATAACCCTCCACGTCCCGCTGACCGACAAGACCCGCAACATCCTGTCGGCCGAAAACCTTGCCAAGACGAAAAAGGGCGTCCGCATCATCAACTGCGCCCGCGGCGGGTTGATCGATGAGGCGGCTTTGGCCGAGGCACTGAAATCCGGCCATGTCGCAGGCGCCGCGCTGGACGTGTTCGAAACCGAACCCGCCACCGAAAGCCCGCTGTTCAACCTGCCCAATGTCGTCTGCACCCCCCACCTCGGTGCCTCGACCACCGAAGCGCAGGAAAACGTGGCCCTGCAAGTGGCTGAACAGATGTCGGATTACCTGCTGACCGGTGCCGTCCAGAACGCGCTGAACATGCCCAACGTCACGGCGGAAGAAGCGGCGGTGATGGGCCCGTGGATCAAGCTCGCCTCGCACCTTGGCAGCTTCATCGGCCAGATGACGGATGAACCGATCAAGGCGATCAACATCCTTTATGACGGCACCGTCGCCGCCATGAACCTTGCCGCCCTGAATCAGGCGGTGATCGCAGGCGTGCTGAAGGCGCAGAACCCGGATGTGAACCTTGTCTCCGCGCCGGTGGTGGCCAAGGAAAAGGGCATCCAGATCTCCACCACCAAGCAGGACAAGACCGGCACCTTTGACGCCTATATCAAAGTCACCATGGTCACCGACAGCCGCGAACGGTCAGTCGCCGGGACCTGCTTCTCCGATGGCAAGCCGCGCTTCATCCAGATCAAGGGCATCAACATCGACGCCGAAATCGGTGCCCATATGCTTTACACCACGAATGAAGACGTGCCCGGCATCATCGGCCTGCTCGGCATGACCATGGGCAAGAACAACGTCAACATCGCCAACTTCACCCTTGGCCGGTCCGGAGTCGGCCAGAACGCCATCGCGATCCTCTATCTGGACCAGCCGATCGACCCCAAGGTCATCGACACCCTGGAAGGCACCGGCATGTTCCAGCAAGTGAAGGCCCTGCAGTTCGAGGTCAGCTGACCCACTACCCCTTGCCCTTTCATTCTGGCCCAAATATCCCACGGGGGGACCGGGGGGTGTGAAACCCCCCGGGAGCAGGCAAAAGGCGCAAGGCTTCATTGATGCACCTCTACGCAATCGGCGACATTCACGGTCACCTCGGCCTGCTGCAGGCGGCGCATGACCGTATCGCGGATGACATGGCCCGGCATGGTCCGGGACAGGTCATCCATGTCGGCGATCTGGTGGACCGCGGCCCCGACAGCCGGGGGGTGATCGATTTCCTGATCCAAGGCATCGCCGCGGGGCAGGACTGGGTGGTCCTGAAAGGCAACCATGACCGGATGTTCACCCGCTTCATGGCCAATCCGCATGAACCCGAACCGGGCCTGCGGGCCGAGCTTTCCTGGCTGCACCCGCGCCTTGGAGGGTCTGACACGCTGCGATCCTACGGGGTGGAAAATGCGGGCGACCGCCCGGTGGCCAAGGTCCATGCCGATGCCGTTGCCGCTGTGCCGCAGGCGCACCTCGACTTTCTGGCCGCGCGCCCGACGCTGCACCGCGCGGGCGACTGCGCCTTTGTCCATGCCGGTGTCCGCCCCGGCCTTGCCCTCACCAACCAGACCGAGACCGATCTTGTCTGGATCCGCGAGCCGTTCCTGTCCTACACGGGCAGTTTCGGCCCGTTGATCGTGCATGGCCATACCGCGCTGGATCAGGCCACCCATTATGGCAACCGGCTGAACCTTGACAGCAGCGCCGCCTATGGCGGCGCGCTGTCCGCCGTGGTGATCGAAGGGCATGAGGCCTCGCTTCTCACCACGACAGGCCGCCGCAAGCTGATTGTCGAAGACCTGCGCTGACCTTCCAGCCGTTGCGATTGCAGCCAGGGGCGACCGGGCCGGAAACTAGGGATGTTCCTGCCGGATCAACCGCTTGATCGACCGTGCGCCAAGATAGCCGAACAAAAGCCCCGCGATCCCCACCACCTCAACCAGCGCCGGGCCGGTTGGCAGGCCGCGAAAGGCCAGCGCGCCGCCCAGAAGGCCAAGCCCCCCGGCGCTGATCGCAAGCCAGCCCCACAACTCGCCCCGCGTCGGGCCAAAGCGATAGGGGTTCTTTTCCGTCATCTCAAAGCCTCCCGGGCGGTGGCCAGTCTGGCCGTGGTTGCGGGCCTCATCCACAGCTTCCAACATGTGGGCCGAACGATGGAAGGCAAGTCCAGCCGCATCCGCCAGCCTCCCCGCACGCGCAGGCCAAAGTCGGTGTCGCCGCTGTCAGGGCAACAAAGGCCACAATCTTTGACATCGCATCTTCATTCCTCTGGACGGGACGCATGACCCGTGGTCCCTTCACGCTATGATCAGACGCCTTGCGCCAGCCCTTGTCGTCGTCGGGATAATCCTCCTGACCGCTGCCTATCTGTTGTGGATCGGGCGCGAGCCGATCTGCAAATGCGGCACCATCAAGTTGTGGCACGGTCAGGTGGTAAGCTCGGAGAATTCGCAGCATATCTCCGACTGGTACACACCCAGCCATGTCATTCACGGCTTCCTGTTCTTTGGCGCGCTGTGGCTGGTGGCCAGACGACTGTCCTTTGGCTGGCGGCTGGCCATCGCCACGGCGGTCGAGGCGGCGTGGGAGATCGTGGAGAATTCCGACGCGATCATCGAACGCTACCGCGCGGTGACGATCTCGCTGGATTACTACGGCGATTCGGTTCTGAACGTGGTGGCGGATATTCTGGCGATGGTGCTGGGCTTCTGGCTGGCCTCGCGCCTGCCGGTCTGGGCCACGGTCGCGCTGATCCTGCTGGCCGAAGGGGTGACGATCTGGGTCATCCGCGATGGGCTGGCGTTGAACGTGCTCATGCTGATCTACCCGCTGGAAAGCGTGGCGGAATGGCAGGCAGGCCGCTAGGCCAAGTCACCGATTTCTTTAAAGAAATCGTGACGGAGCCTTCAAAGGCTCCGGTCCGGAGTTTTCGAAAACTCCGGCGCGCGCATCACACGCGCATCCGCCGCAGGGACAGGACCGCCGCCACCGTCAGCGTGACGGTTACCCCTGCCACCAGCCAGAAGAACCCGCGCTCGCCCATGCCTGCCATCAGCGGGGCCACGATCAACGGCGCGCCGATCCCGCCCACCAGACCCGCGGCAATGATCGTTGGCGGCACCCGCAGATCCTCGCCCATCTTGCCACTGGCGGTGACGTAGAAACCCGGGAAGAACAGCCCCGCCGGTGCCCCCATCGCCACAAAGAACACCGCCGGCGACACCAGCGCCGACCCAAGCGCGCAAACCGCCGCCACGGCGATAGAGGCCGTGTAAAGCACGAAGGGCGCAACCCGGTGTGCCACAAAGATCAGGCCAACCCGTGCGAGGAGGAACACCACGAAAAACGCGCTCAGCAGTTCTGCCGCCGTCGCTTCCGCGACACCGGCCCGGATCAGCGCGGTGGGTCCAAGGCCGATCAGGCAGGCCTCCATCCCGATGGCGACCAGACCAAAGGCCATGATGCCCCAATGCGGCTTGAACGCCCGCACCTCTGCTGCAGGGGCGGCCCCGGCCCGCCCGGCAGGCCCCGCGAACAGCCAGATCACCGCCGCCAGCGCCGCGGTCAGCCCGAAGGACCAGCGCGGATCGCTGCCCAAGGCCACAAAGATCAGCGGTGCGGCAATGGCCCCCACGCCGAAGGTCGCGTTCAGCAGGCTCAGCATCGACGGGCCCTTGTCGGCGAAGGCCCGCAGCACGCGCGGGTTGAACACGGCGGTCGACATCCCGTAGCCTAGGCCGAACACCACAGCCCCGGCGATCGTCGCCCACCACCCGGCCAGCGCCGCCACGCCGGCTGCGCCAATCGCCATCGCCGCCAGCGCATGGCGCGGCGTGACCACGCCACCTTTCAGGTACATGAACCCGACGCCGATGAAGCAGCCCACCCAATGGGCCGACACCAGCACCCCCGCCTCGGCCAACGTGACACCAAAGAGCCGCGAAAAGGCCGGCAGGGCAGGGCCATAAAGCGACTGCCCGGCCCCCATCATCACGAAGGTCGCCACCCCGGCGAACAAAAGGCCCGCATTGGCCCTGATCAGGTCTTTCAAGATGGTCTCCTGTTGGTCGCACTGATCTCCTCCGGGGGCCATGGACTGTCAATGGCGCAGGCGTGACGCTACGGAGACTCTTCCCATGCGTCGCTTTCGTGCATGATGTGCGAAACACTTCAGCGAGGACCCAATGACCGATATCCACATCCTCTCCGCCACCCGCAGCGCCATCGGCGGGTTTGGTGGCGCGCTTGCCGGATTGCCCCCGATCGACATCGCCACGCAGGCCGCGAAAGCCGCGCTGGAGCGGGCCGGGGTCGAAGGCGGGCAGATCGGCCATGTCGTCATGGGCCATGTCATCAACACCGAACCGCGCGACATGTACCTGTCGCGCGTCATGGCGATGCAGGCCGGTATCCCCGAAACCACGCCCGCGATGAACGTCAACCGGCTGTGCGGCTCTGGCGCGCAGGCGATTGTCTCGGCGGTGCAGGCGCTGATGCTGGGCGACGCCGAACTGGCGCTGGCCGGCGGGGCGGAATGCATGAGCCGGTCGCCCTACATCCTGCCCGCCGCGCGCTTTGGCCAGAAGATGGGCGACACAAGGGCGCTGGACATGATGACCGGCGCGCTGACCTGCCCGTTCGGCACTGGCCATATGGGCGTCACGGCGGAAAACGTGGCCGCCCAGCACGGCATCAGCCGGGCCGATCAGGACGCCTTCGCGCTGGAAAGCCAGACCCGCGCCGCACGCGCCATTGCCGAAGGGCGGTTCAAGGATCAGATCGTGGCGATCGAGGTTCCGGGCCGCAAGGGCCCTACGGTGTTTGACACCGACGAACACCCCAAGGCCACCAGCATCGAGGCGCTGGCCGGGCTTCGAACCGTCTTTCAGAAGGATGGCACGGTGACCGCAGGCAATGCCTCGGGCATCAATGACGGGGCGGCGGCGCTGGTCCTGTCGCGCAGCGCCAAGGGAAGCCGGGCCCGGATCATGGGCTATGCCCATGCCGGGGTGGATCCCAAGGTGATGGGCCTTGGCCCGATCCCGGCAGTGCAGGCGCTGTGCCGCAAACTGGGGATCAAGCCGCAGGACTTCGACATCGTCGAATCGAACGAGGCCTTTGCCGCACAAGCCCTGGCCGTCTCGCGCGCACTGGGCCTTGATCCTGCCCGGGTGAACCCCAACGGCGGGGCCATTGCGCTTGGTCACCCGGTCGGTGCCACCGGGGCGATGCTGATGGTGAAAGCCCTGCATGAGCTGGAGCGGACGGGCGGCAAGACGGCCCTTGTCACCATGTGCATCGGCGGCGGTCAGGGCATCGCGCTGGCCATCGAGCGGGCCTAGCAATCGGGGCTGGCAATCGGGCCAAGCGATGTCTTCGAAGACATCGCGGCGGAGCCTTTGAAGGCTCCGGCCCGGAATTTTCAAAAATTCCGGACGTGCACCGCACCCGGCGCGGCTAGTGCACCCGCACCTTCGCCCGCGCTGACCGCCCCTCAGCGTCGATCACGCTCAGCGTCACGAACCCCTGACCGGGCAGCGCCAGCATGGCCTCACGCGCGTTCAGCGCCACGATCACCGGCACCCCGTCGGCCAGCCAGGTGAAGGGCGCCGTCCCGCCCCGCACCCGCACCATCAGGCCCGCTGGCAACAGTTCCACCTCGGCGCCGTCGGGTGGAAAGGCCACGGCGGGGGCATCCGCCTCCGCCTCGAACGCGGCACTGCGGGACCGGAACCGCTGCAAGGGTTGCGGCAATTCCGCGTTTGACACCAGAAGCGTAGCGGAAGGGGCCGGGGGCTGCGGGACAAGCTGGCGCTTCAGCCGGTTGAAGGCCTGAAACAGGACAGGTGCCGCCACATCCGCCCCGAAGGCCCCCGGCACCGGCGTGCCATCCGCCCGCCCCATCCAGACGCCGATGACATTGCCCCCGTCATAGCCGATCGCCCAGGCATCGCGGTGGCCATAGGACGTGCCCGTCTTGTAGGCCAGCCGGTTGCTCGGTGCCCCCGGCGGCGGTGCAAGGCCCGCCAGAATGTCACCCACCTGCCAGGCGGCCACGCCTGACACCACCCGCTGCCCCTCGGCTGTCGCGTCTTCAAGCCGGTAGGTCAGCGGCCGCACCACACCGCCCCGGGCAAGCGTGGCGTAAAGCTGCACCATGTCCGACAGCGTCACTCCCACACCGCCAAGCGCAATCGCCAGCCCCGGCTGGTCGCCGGGAAACACCGGCCGCATCCCCGCCTTCTCCATGGCCGAGATCAGGCGGGCCGGGCCAAGCGCTTCGGTCAAGGCCACGACGGGGATGTTCAGCGACAGTTGCAACGCCTCACGCAACCGGATCGTACCGCGATACATCCGGTCAAAATTCTGCGGCGCGTAGTTGCCAAAACTGGTGGGCTTGTCCTCGATCATCGTTTCGGGATGCGCCAGCCCCTGATCGAAGGCCAGTGCATAGACCAGCGGTTTCAGCGTTGACCCGGGCGACCGCAGCGCCTGCGTCATGTCGACAAAGCCCTGCCGCAGATCGGCCTGATACCCCGCCGACCCGACCGAGGCGAGGATCTCGCCCGAGGCGTGGTCGGCCACCAGAATGGCCACCTGCAAGGCTTCGCCCCGGCCTGCCACCGCCTCGGCTGCCAGCGTTTCCAGCTTGGCCTGCAAGTCACGGTCCAGCGACAGGGTATGGGTCAGGCGGGCAGGGTCCTCCGCGCGGGCCCGGTCGGCCAGATGGGGCGCAAAGGCGGGGAAGGGTTTGCGCAGGCCCGGCACAGCCTCACGCAGGGCGGCCTCGGCCTCATCGGCGTCGATCACCCCTTCGCCCACCGCCCGGGCCAGAACCCGGTTGCGCGCGGCCTCGGCCCGGTCGGCGGCGCGGTCGGGGCGGCGGGTTTCCGGGCTTTGCGGGATGGCGACCAGCAGCGCTGCCTCGGCCGGGGTCAGGCGCAGCGGTTCCTTGCCGAAATAGCTGATCGAGGCGGCGCGGACCCCTTCAAGGTTGCCGCCAAAGGGCGCAAGGTGCAGATAAAGCTGCAGGATCTGATCCTTGGTCAGCCGCCGTTCCAAGGCCAGCGCAACCCGCATCTGGCGCAGCTTGCCGCCAACCTCACCGGTCGTCCCCTCTTCCAGCAGGCGCGCGACCTGCATCGTCAGGGTCGACCCGCCCGAAATGACGCGCCCGTTCCATGCCGCCTGCAGCACTGCCCGCAGCATTGACCGGGGGTCGACGCCGGCGTGGTCTTGGAACCGCTTGTCCTCATAGGCCAGCAGCATCGCGATGTAGGTCGGGTCCACCCGGTCCGGCGGCAGGGCCAGCCGCCAGCGGCCATCGGCCACGGTATAGGCGCGCAAGAGCCGCCCGTCGCGGTCCAGCACCTCGACCGAGGTTTCGACGGCAAGGGGCGGCAGGATCGTGGCGTCGATCCAATCGTCCAGCCGGTCACGGCCAAGCGCGGCCAGCCAGAGGGCTGCCACTGCGGTGATGATCCAGCGCGCGCGCATCACCAAGGTCCGCTCGTCGAGCACTTCGTGCACTCCTCGCTACGCGTACCGACGCGTGCACGAAGTGCTCGAGGAGGGGTCGACGGGGGGTGTCCCCCGTCGGGAAAGACCACGTGCCGGGTTGTCACGGCGCGATGGTCACAGACCCGGTTTCCCCCCGGGCGCGGAAGTCGGGGCGGTACATATCCTCAACGGAAGCCGCGGCATGGTGGAACGTGCCGGGGCTGACGGCGCGGACGACATAGGCCAGCCGGAAGCTTTGATCCGACTGCCAATCCACCGCCGTCAGGAACCGATCCTGCCGGAACTCGCTGTGCTGGACGTCCTGCAACGTGTCCAGCCAGCCAAGTTCCGAGGTGGACCCTGCCGACATCAGGTTCGGGTTGTCGATCTCGAACCCGGCGGGCAGGGGGTCGCTGACCATCAGCCGCGCTTCGCCATAGCCGAAGGGGGTCACCTCCAGCACGGTGACCAGCCGGGTGCCAGCGGTCACGCCATCCAGCGCAACCTCGGTCCCGTCCATGGTGTAGTAGGTGCGCGTGATGGCATAGCCATTGCCGCCCGCCGGTTCCGGTTCAGACGGCACGCCATAGGTCGTGATCGTCAGCGTCGTATCGGCCCCGTCGTTCTTGACCACCACCGGTGTCACTGCGCCTGCGTCCAGCACCCGCACCAGCGGGCCATCGGCGGGCGCGCCATCAATGGTGATGCCATCCGCCCCCGGCCGGTCGATCAGCGCATTCGTGGCCAGCAGTGCCCATGTCGCCTCTTGCGTGGACAGCGTGCCGCCCGTCGTGGCAAGCCGGTCGGTCAGCGCCTCACGGTCCACCGCGTTCGACCCGGATTCCACCGCCAGCGTCAGCAACGCCGCCGCATCGCGGTAGCGGGTGCCATAGTCCACCCGCCAGACCTGGCCCACCTCCGGCCCCTGCGCCTCCAGCTTGGCGGCGGCCTTGCGGAACATCGCATCGGCCCGGGTCTGATCGCCGTAGGAGGCCAGCGCCGCCCCAAGCTGTGCTTGGGCTATAGGGGTGGCGAAGTCATCGCCCTTGACGTCGGCGTAGTAGCGCAAGTCGCCAACCGCCGCCGCCCCTTCGCGGGCAAGGACCATCAGAGCGTAAGCCAAGGCCTCACCCCCGCCATTGGTCTCAAGGCTGAAGTCAGGCGCATAGTTCACCTGATTGCGCAAGTTCGCCAGCGCGTTGCGGAAGGCAAGGTCGGGCACCTGATACCCCTGCGCGCGGGCCCGGCTGAGGAAGTCGGTCACATAGGCGTCCAGCCAGAAGTCGCCATAGTCGGCCCCCCAAAGCCCGAACCCGCCGGACGAGGCCTGATTGGTCAGGATCTCGGCCACCGCCTGATCGATGCGCTTCTGGATGTCCTCGGCCCCTTGCAGGTCCATCACCCGCGCCACTTCGTCGAAGTAAAGCAGCGGGAGTGCCCGGCTGGTCATCTGTTCGGTGCAGCCATAGGGGTAACGGTCCAGTGCCGCCAGAAGCCCCGGCGCATTCAGCCGCGCGATGGGGCCCACGGCCATTGTTGCCTTGCCCGACCCCGCCACCAGCCCGGCAAAGACGTTGTCGTCAAAGGTGAACGTCGCCCCCGCCGCAAGGTCGAGCCGAGAGATGCGGGCCACCTCGGGGTCATTCACCTGCACCGGGATGGTCAGGGTTTTCTTCAGCTGCTTGCCGTCCGGCGTGGTCAGGGCCACGTCGATGGTATGGATACCGACGGCCCCCGCCGTCACCGGCACTTCGAACACCGCTTTCGCCTGATCGCCAAGGTCAAAGCCCGACGGCACCGTGCCAAGGGTCAGCCCCGCCGCCGTCACATCCAGGCTCATCCGGCCCGAGGGTCCGGTGGCATGGACGATCTCCAGCAGCAGGCGGGAGGTGTCCCCCGGCGACAGAAAGCGCGGCAGGCTAGCGGTCACCACCACCGGGTCGCGCACCAGCACATCCGCGCTGGCCTGCCCGACGCCGGTCTTGGACCACGCCACGGCCATCACCTTCACGGTGCCGTTGAAGCTGGGCAGATCGAAAGTTGCCCGCGCATAGCCGTCCGCTCCAACGGTCAACGGGCCGGTGAAATAGGCCACCAACTCCTCGGTGGGAGGTGGGGCCTGCAGCCGCGCCTGCGCGCCTGCGTCCCCGCCTGACCGGACTTCGCCCGTGGCCCCGTTCAGCCCGTCGATCAGACGGCCATAGATGTCGCGGATGCCCACGCCAAGGCGGCGCTGGCCGAAGTAATGCGCCTGCGGATCGGGGGCCTCAAACCCTGTCAGGTTCAGGATGCCCACATCCACGGCGGCGATGGTGACATAGGCGGTTTCACCCGCAGCCACGCCCTCCACTTTCACGGCCACATCCAGCGGCCCGCGCGGGGCGGCCTCGGCGGCCATCTCGACCGTGGCGGTCAGGGCGCGTGCGCCCGGATCAATCGCCGCATGGGTCAGCCCCAGCGCCCGCGCCGGGTTGCGCCCGGCTGCCACGTCCATCGGTCGCAGGACCGACGCGGTGACATAGACCCCGGCACCCCAGTCATCGGTCACGGGCAGGGTGATCAGGTTTTCCCCCTCGACCACCTCAACCGCCTGCATCGCCACCAGCCGGTTTGACAGCACCGTGATCAGCGCCGTCCCCGCCGCACGCGGCACGATCCGCAGGGTTGCCACCTCGCCCGGCGCATAGGCGGGCTTGTCCAAGGACAGCTCCAGCGTGTCGGGGGTCGCAGTGGCATCGGCGGGGGCATACCAACCTGCATAGAAACTGGTCGAGGTCGCGGCTGGTTCGCCATCGCTCCGTTCCACAAGGATTTCATAGCTGCCCCAAGTGACCGGTGCCGCCACTTCCACAGGGGCGCTGCCAAGCGTCACCTCACCCTCGGCGACCGGGGTACGGGTGACCACGGGTTCCCAGTTCCAGTTGCCAAAACTTTGATACCATTGGTAATTCGTCTCAACCCGCACAACGGTCCATTTCACCGGCAGGGCAGTCAGGGCCTGATCGGCATCCACGGCGATCAGGTTGAACCGCGCCTCGCCGCCTTCGGGGGCGACACCGTCAAACAGCGGGCGCACCCCGATCATCGGGTTCGCGGGTGTCAGGGCCTTGGTGACCGACCGTTCGACCGGCCGACCCGAATCTTCCGCCACGCGCACAGTAACGCGCGCCTCCAGCGGGCGGTTGGGGTCCTCCACCACGGGCAGGACGACAGGGACCACGGCAGTGCCAGCCTCATCCGTCTCGGCCCCGTCCAGCGAAGACATCTGCGCCGAGAAGGGTTGGTCATGGCGGCCAAAGACATAGCCGGGGTAGGCGGCAAGGCCCTCGGTTGCGCGCAACAGCACCTCGCCCTCGATGGCAAGGCCAGCCCCCGGCGCGCCGAACAGATAGCGCGCGGCGACGGTCAGATCGACGGCGCTGTCGGTGCCGACAGACAGCGGCGTGTCGGCCAGCGTCAGGTCAAAGTCGATGCGTTCGGGCAGGAAATCCTCGACGAGGAAAGTCTTGGCCGACAGGGCAGGGGCCTCAAGGTCGGCAAACATCTCCAGCCGCCAGACCCCGCGCGGGGCGCTGCCTGCAATGGGCAAGGCAAAGACATGGCCGCCCGCGCCCGAATCTTCCACAAGCTGGCGCGAATACTCCACGCCGTCGGGCCGCGACAGCACAGCGGTCAGCGGCAGGCCGTCAACCGACGCCTGCTGCGCATCGCGGGCAAGGGCGGTGACATAGACCGTTTCCCCAGCGCGATAGGCGCCCCGGTCAGTGGTCACGAAGACATCGACCGGGGGGGCAGCCTCACGCCCTTCGACGCCACGGTCGGAAAGATCAAACTCCGGGTCGGTCAGCGACAGGAAGGCGATGTCCTGATCGCCCTCACGCGCTACCACCATCGCGGGTGCGCTGCCGCCAAGACCGCGGGTCAGCCCGGCGTCAAACCTTGCATAGCCCTGGTCATCGGTCGTGGCGGTTCCCAGCACCGCATTGGCGCGGTTCAGAAGCTCGACCGTGATCCCCGCTTTGGCCCCGGCTGTGCCTAGGCTGCGGACAAAGACGTGCAGCCCGTCCACCCCGGTCATCGTGGTCAGCCCAAGGTCGGACACCACGAACCACTGCCAGCCTGCGGGCACGACGTAAGGGTCCACCCCCGGCACGGCGGCTTTCAGCGCATAGATGCCCGCAGGCAACCCCTCCAGCGCGTCGCCAAGCGGCAGGCGGGTGGTGACGTCCTTGTTGACCTCTTGCCCAACGGTGGCCGTCCCGGTCCAGAGTTGTTCGCCCACGGTGTCGGCGAAGTATTCCTCGGACCAGCTTTGCATCGGCGCGCCGAAGTAATAGTCCTGGATCGACCGCAGCAGGTTGCGATCCGTGACGCGGAACAGCGTCAGGTCCAGCTTTTCAGTGTTGACCGTTTCCACCGGCAAGGCCACGTCCACCGTGTTCGGCAGCACATAGCCCCGGCCCGGAAAGCGCACGCCCGGGCTGCGGTCACGGATGTATTGGGTGACTTCAACCGACTTTGCCATGCTCTGGCCATCGGCGGCGGGCAGACCTTCGCGGAAGGTCACGCTATAGCGTTTGCCGTGTTCCAGCCCCGTCACGCAAAGCTGCCGCCAGCCGCCGCTTTCCACCACCATGCCGGGTTCGGTCAGTTGGACGAAGGTGGCGTAATCCACGCCCGAGGCGACAAGATCTTCCGAGAAACTGGCGCAGATGCGCGGGCGGGCCAGATCGGATTGCACCACGGTTTCGGTGATGCGAAAGCCGTATTTGCCAATGGCATCGTCCAGCAGGGCGGCGGTATCCGTCCGTTCCTGCAAGGACTGCGCCAGCCGCAGCGCCTGCACTGTGTCGCGGCCCCGGCCGTTACGCTCCAGCGCCTCGCCAAGGGTGACAAGGATCGTGTGGCGCAAGGCTGGGTTTTCCGCCCGAAGATAGGCGTTCATGCTGGACTGGAAGGCTTGGTAGAAGAAATAGCCCGACTGGTTTTGATTGGCCTTCCCCGCCTCCAACTGGCGGCGGGCGAATTCGCCCCAGGTCGCGGCATCGTCCGTCAGGTTCAGCGCCGCACCGGTAAAGGCCGCCGCCCCCGCCCAATCGCCCCGCGCCTCGGCCTCAGCCGCTGCAAGGAGATGCTCCTCGGCCGTCCATGGCCCGGTGGTGTGCTGGCGGCCAAGGCCCGACGCCTGCTCATAGGCGCTTTGGATGTCCCAATCCGGCAGGAACCCCAGTTCCCCCCGCCGCGCCGTGGCCGCTGCGCGCAAGGCGGCGTCGCCCTCGATCACGAAGGCCGAGAAGGCCCCCTGGAAGAACACCCCGTCCCCCGGGCCGTTCTTCACAAAGCACGACCCGTTCCGCGTGTTGTAGACAAAGGCCGTGCAGCGCGCGTTGGTCAGGCAGGCGCGCTCACACGCCTCGATCGTGGTGTCGAAGACCGAAGCGATATCGCCCCCCGGCAGGTCCTGATCCTGCGTGACGGCCACCCGGCGTTCGGGAATCAGGTCCTGCGCCAGAGCCTGGCCAGAAAGCCCGCCCGAAATGCCAAGAATCGCCGCCGCGAAAACCGCCGTCTGAAACCAACGCATCGAAAATGCCTCCCAACTGGATGGGCCGAAATGTCGCATGGGCGCTGCCGGGCTGGCAAGTCTGCACAATCCCGGCGGGACCATCGCTTGCGTTAAGTCTTGGTTCACTTCGATGCGGCAGGCTAGTCGCGTAATCCGGACCCCAAGGCCTTTCCGGGGCCCGGTCCCACGGACAGACTGTCGACAGGGCGCGCATGGATCTTTCGGAACGTCTGGTCAGGGAACGGCGCGCGCGGCTGGCGGCCGAACGCCTGCTGGAACAGAAAAGCCGGGAACTTTTCGCGGCCAATGAAAAGCTGGCGATCCACGCGCGGTCCCTGTCCGACCAGATCGTGGAACAGCGTCAGGTCGTCCGCTCCGCCTTGTCCGAAGCTGAGGTTCTGAAAGACCAGAACCTGCGCTACCTTGCCGACCTTGACCGCGCCCACACCACCGCCGTGATGGCCGAACGCCGGCTTTGGGACGCGATCAACACCATTCACGACGGGTTCGCCGTGTTCGACGTGTCGCTGCGGATGGTTGCCGCCAACCGGGCCTGGCTGGCCCCGTTCGATGGCCTGCCCGTCGCCCCCGGCCTTCCCTACGCCGACATGGTGCGCATGGTCGCGGCAGCGGGCACCGTGGACCTTGGCGATGAGAGCCCGGAAGATTTCATCGCCCGCATGCTGGCCCGTCTGGACCATGACCCGATCGAACCCGTGACGCTGAAACTGCTCAACGGGTCTTGGGTCAAGCTGCAGGACCGCCGTGCCCGCGACGGCGGTCTTGTGTGCCTTGCGCTCGACATCACCGACCAGATGCGCATCTGGGCCGCGATCGAGGCGATCCCCGATGGTTTTGTGCTTTACGACAGAGAGGAGCGGCTTTTGACCTGCAACCAGCGCTACCGTGACATCTATCCCGCCTCGGCTGCGGCCATGCAGCCGGGAACGAAATTCGAAGACATCCTGCGCTACGGTCTGGCCAACAGCCAGCACGCCGATGCCATCGGCCGTGAGGAGGACTGGATCAAGGACCGCTTGCAAGCGCATCGCCAGGGCGAGGGGGTCTCGGAACAACAACTGTCTGACGGCCGCTGGATTCGCGCGCATGACCATCCCACGCCCGATGGCGGCCGCGTCGGCCTGCGCATCGACATCACCCTGTTGAAGGAACACGAAACCGTGCTGGACGCCGCCCGCAAGGCGGCTGAGGCTGCCAATCGCGCCAAATCCGCCTTCCTTGCGAACATCAGCCATGAAATTCGCACCCCGATGAACGGCGTCGTCGGCATGGCGGAACTTCTGTGTGACACCGGGCTGACCGAAGAACAGCGCCTCTTCGCCGAAACCATCCGCTCCTCGGGTGAGGCGCTTTTGGTCATCATCAACGACATTCTGGACTACTCGAAGATTGAGGCGGAACGCCTGACCCTGCGCCCCGAACCCTTTGATCTGGAGCGGACAGTGCATGAGGTCACCATGCTTTTGCAGCCGCGCGCGCGGGAAAAGGGCATTGACCTCATGATCGACTTCGACATGTTCCTGCCCACCCGGTTCATCGGCGATCCGGGCCGGTTGCGGCAGGTGCTGACCAACCTGATCGGCAATGCCGTCAAATTCACCGAATCTGGCCATGTGCTGACCCGCGTCGTCGGGATCGACGCTGAAGATGGCCGCCAGACCCTGCATGTCACGATTGAAGATACCGGCATCGGCATCGCAGCGGAACACCTTGACCACATCTTCGGCGAATTCAATCAGGTCGAGGATGAGCAGAACCGCAAGTTCGAAGGCACCGGTCTGGGTCTTGCCATCACCCGCCGCCTGATCGAACACATGGGCGGGGCGATCTGGGTCGACAGCACTCTGGGCGACGGGTCCAGCTTCGGGTTCCGCGTGACCCTGCCGGTGGCCGAAGATGCCGGGCCCGTGCAGGTTCCCGTCGCGATCCGGCGCGTGCTGGCCGTCGATGACCAGTACATCAACCGCACCATTCTGGAACGCCAGCTGGCGCCCTGCGGCATCACCGTCACCCTCTGTCGCTCGGGGGCCGAGGCGATGGAGCGTCTGGCCGCCGACCCGCCCTATGACGTGGTGCTGACCGACCACGCCATGCCCGAAATGGACGGGGTGACGCTGCTGCACCACATCCGCGCAGCGGGGCACCTCTTGCCAGTGATCCTGCTCAGCTCCAACCTCAGCGGGCTGGGCGACAGCGCGGCCGAATTCGCCGACGTGCTGCAAAAGCCGGTCCTGCGGTCCGATCTTTACCGCCGCCTGCAGGCCCTGACTGCCGCCGCCCAGCCCGAAGCGCGGGTCGCGCCCGCGCCCTTGCCCAGCGAACTGCGCCAGATGCGCATCCTTGCGGCGGAAGACAACCGCACCAACCAGCTGGTGTTTCAAAAGATGGTCCGCGCGCATGACATCGACTTGGTCTTTGCCGACAACGGGCGGATCGCGGTCGACCTCTTTCAATCCTTCCGGCCCGATCTCATCTTCATGGACATCTCGATGCCGGAAATGGACGGAAAGGAAGCCGCGCGCGCCATTCGCGCGCTGGAAGGGCCGGGCGCGCATGTTCCCATCGTGGCCTTGACCGCCCATGCGATGGACGGCGATGCCGAGGAAATCCTTGCCTCGGGCATCGACCAGTACCTGACCAAACCGCTGCGCAAATCCGCGATCGAGGCGACGCTACTCGAATACGCCCCTGCCGCCGCCCGCCCCCCGGTGGTCGACACCGAAGATGCCGCCCAGAACGTAGCCTGACCACGCCCGCCTTGGGGGTGGCGGTCGGGCGGCCAAACCAGGCCAGCCCCGCTGGACACAGGCTATGGCAGGCCTACACGTGCGATCATGCCCCCATGTCTTGCTCTTTACGAAAATACTCCGGGGGTCCGGGGGTGGAACCCCCGGCCGCCGGGCATGGCGCGCAGCGACAATCGTCAAGAATCCCTTAATGCCATTCGCCAAGGGATTGAAATCACTCGGATCAACGGATGTCCCTGCCCGGGACACCCCGCCTCAGCCCTCGCGCAGCACAGACAGGAACGCCTCCCCAAAGCGCTCCACCTTCAACACTCCCATTCCCTGGATGTCCTGCAACTCCGCGAGGGTCGAAGGCCGCCGCTCCGCGATCTGCCGCAGGGTGGAATGGGTGCAGGACAGATACTTCCCCGTCCCATCCTCGCCCCGTGACAGGGCCAGTTGCACCTCGGCCAGCCGGTCAAACACCGCGCCCTCGGGCTTGCCCACCAGCCGCATCCGCGCGGGGTGCAGGGTTTCGGAGGCCCCGGTGATCACCTCCAGAAACGCCGCGCCGTAGCTTTCCAGCTTCTTCGCCCCCACCCCGGTGATCCCGGCCATCTGGTCAAGGCTCGCGGGCTTGCGTTCGGCCATCTCGATCAGGGTGCGGTCGGGAAAGACCACATAGGCCGGCACATTCTGCGCCTCGGCCAGCGCCCTGCGGCGTGCCTTGAGCAACGACAGAAGCCCCACATCCTCATCCGCGACTTGGGCCTTCACGGCCTCACGCTCGCCCGCTGATGCGACGGTGTCGCGCCGCAGGGTGATCTGCGCCTCCCCCCGCAGGATCGGGCGCGCGGCCTCGGTCATGCGCAGCGCGCCGTGGCGGTCGGGGTCGGGGCGGACAAGGTCCTGTCCCATCATCTGCCGAAAGACCGCGCCCCAGGCGGCCTTGGACAGATCCCGCCCCACGGCATAGGTCGGCAACTGGTCATGGCCGCGTTCGCGGACCTTGGCGGTGGCGTTGCCGGTCAGGATGTCGATCAGATGCCCCGCGCCGAACCACTCCCCGGTCCGCAAGATCGCCGACAAGGCCTTGCGCACGGCCTCGGTCGCGTCGAAAAGCTGGGCGGGGCGGTCGCAAAGGTCACAGTTGCCGCAGGGCTCGGCCGTCTCACCGAAGTAGCCCAGCAACACCTGACGGCGGCATTTCAGCGCCTCGGCCAGCCCCAGAAGTGCGTTCAGCCGGGCATGGTCGGCGGCCTTCCGGTCGGGCGGGGCGGCGCCTTCGTCGATCTGGCTGCGGCGCAGGCGGATGTCGTCGGGGCCATAGAGCGTCAGCGTTTCGGCCGGAGAGCCGTCGCGTCCGGCGCGGCCGATTTCCTGGTAGTACCCCTCGATCGACTTGGGCAGGTCGGCATGGGCGACCCAGCGGATATCGGGCTTGTCGATCCCCATCCCAAAGGCCACCGTGGCCACCACGATCAGCCCATCCTCGCGCTGAAAGCGGATTTCGACCTGACGCCGCGCCTCGGCCTCCATCCCGCCGTGATAGGCAACGGAGGGATGCCCTGCTTCGCGCAGGGCCTGGGCCAGCACTTCGGTCTTGGCGCGGGTGCCGCAGTAGACGATGCCGGACTGCCCTTTCCGGGCGGCGGCAAAGCGCAGGATCTGATCGCGCGGGGTGGATTTCACGGCGAAGGCAAGGTGGATGTTCGGCCGGTCAAAGCCGCGCAGGAAGGTGGCCGGGGCCTCGCCATCAAACAGGCGGGTGACGATTTCGGCGCGGGTTTCTTCGTCCGCGGTGGCGGTGAAGGCGGCCAGCGGCACGCGCAGCATCCGGCGTAGCTCGCCAATGCGCAGGTAATCGGGGCGGAAGTCGTGGCCCCACTGGCTGACGCAATGCGCCTCGTCCACGGCAATCAGGCTGCAGCCCACCCGGCGCAAGAGGGTGGCCGTTGCGCCGGAGGCAAGGCGTTCGGGCGCCATGTAGAGGAGCTTCAGCCGCCCTTGGTCAAGGGCTGCGAAAACCTCTTCCGTCTCCTCCTCGGTATTGCCCGAGGTCAGGGCCCCCGCCTCGACGCCCGCCGCCTTCAGCGCGCGGACTTGATCACGCATCAGGGCGATCAGCGGTGAGATGACGACGGTCACCCCATCGCGGCACAGGGCGGGCAGCTGGAAACACAGGGACTTGCCGCCGCCCGTGGGCATGATGGCAAGGGTATTGCGCCCCTCCAGCACAGCTTGCACGATTTCCGCCTGGCCGGGGCGAAAATCGGGGAACCCGAAGACGGAGTGCAGAAGCGAGGCGGCGCGGTCCAAGATCAGAGGAAGGCGGCGGCGTTGTTGGTCAGCACGATCCGGAGGGCAATGATGGCAAGCAGGACGACCAAGGGTGCCAGATCCAGCCCGCCCATATTGGGCAGAACGGCGCGCACCCGCGAATAAAGCGGCTCCAGCAGGCGGTTCAGGCCGTCCCAGAGCTGTGCCACCAGCGGCTGGCGCAGGTTCAGGACCTGAAAGTTGATCAGCCAGCTCATGATGATATGCGCGATGATGATGAATTGCGCGACATCAAGGATCAGCATCAGGATTTGGAACAGCGAGGTCATCGGGCACTCCCATTGGCTTTGGCCTGAGGTAGCGGCAGGCAGGGCGAAGGGCAATGGCTGTCGTCAGTGCCGGATCACGCTGCGTTCGGCTTGACGCCGCCGCCGTGCCGGGCCACGCCTTCGCCTGAACCGGAGGTGGCGATGTATCCTTTTGTCCGCATGATCAAGGAAATGGCCCGCGCCCGCCGCATGCCCCGACTGGGTCTGTTCGACAGCCATGTGTCACATCACCGGTGCTGGCCTTGGGATCTTGACCTGTGGATGGAGCTGAACAACGGCCGCACGCTGACGCTTTACGACCTTGGCCGTCTGCCGCTTGCGCGGCGGACGGCGATCGAATCGGTGCTGCGCGACAAGGGCTGGGGGATGACGGTCGCGGGATCGACGATCCGCTATCGCCGCCGGGTGACCGTCTTTGCCCAGTTTACCATGCATACGCGCTGCATCGGCTGGGACCGGCGGTTCATCTACATGGAGCAGTCGATGTGGCAAGGCGACGAATGCACGTCGCACGCGCTGATCCGGAAGGCCATCGTGTCGAAGGCCGGGATGGTGCCGCCAGCGGAGTTGGCGGCGGCGATGGGCGCGGACCCCGTCAGCCCACCCCTGTCAGACTGGGTGCAGGCCTGGATTGACGCCGAGGTGATCCACCCCTGGCCACCGGCGCGCTGAGTCCGTCTGGACTTGCCTGCCGATGTTTGCGGGCTGGACACCGGCGCAGTGACAAGCGCCCGGCAGGGTTGCAATCCGCGGCGGCTTGCGCGCCATGGGTTTTCCGGGTTCACTCCCCGCAAAACAGGGAGCAGTCATGGCAAGCGCGCGCAAGCGGATCTGGGGCTGGTACTTTTTCGACTGGGCCAGCCAACCCTACAGCACATTGCTTTTGACCTTCATCTTCGGCCCCTACTTCGCCGAGATCGCGCGCAGCTATTACATGGGCACCGGGATGGAGGTGGATGCGGCCAAGGCTGCCGCACAAACCTACTGGGCCTGGGGTCTGACCATCGCGTCACTGACGATTGCCGTGACCGCCCCGCTTCTGGGGGCGATTGCCGATGGCACCGGACGACGGCTGATCTGGGTCTGGGTGTTTTCGCTGTTCTATGTGACCGGGTCCTTTGGCCTGTGGTGGGTGGCCCCCGGCGGCGATGCCAGCATGCTGTTCTGGGCGGTGTGCCTGTTCGGGATCGGCTTCATCGGGATGGAGTTTGCGACGATCTTCACCAACGCGCTGATGCCCTCACTTACCCAAGCGGACGATCTGGGGGCGATCTCGGGCTCGGGCTTTGCCTTTGGCTATCTGGGCGGGCTGCTGGCGTTGATTGTGATGCTGCTGTTCTTTGCCGAAGGGGCTGACAGCGGGCTGACCCTGCTGGGGACCGAGCCGCTGTTCGGACTTGACCCCGAGGCACGGGAAGGTACCCGCGCGGTGGGGCCGTTTACGGCGATCTGGTTCATCGTCTTCATGATCCCGTTCTTTTTGTGGGTGAAAGAACCCAAGACCGACGCGCGCCCGCTGCATGTCGGCCGGGCGATGGCCAGCCTGCGTGATCTTGTGCGGTCCTTGCGCTATCGCCGCAGCCTTTCGGCTTACCTCGCCTCATCCCTGTTCTACCGCGACGCGCTGAACGCGCTTTACGGGTTTGGCGGGGTCTATGCGTCGGGCGTGCTGGGGTGGTCGATCATCCAAATCGGGATTTTCGGCATCGTCGGCGCCCTGACGGCAATGGTGGCGGCGTTCCTTGGCGGCAAGGCGGACCAGCGCTTTGGTCCGAAGCCGGTGATCATCACGGCGATCATCGTGCTGATCCTTGTCTGCCTGCTGATGGTCGGGATGACGCGTGAGGGCATCTGGGGCCTGCCGATGGATCCGGCCTCCCGCCTGCCGGATCAGATCTTCTTTACATGCGGCGCGTTCATCGGCGCGGCAGGGGGGGCGCTGCAGGCGGCAAGCCGGACGATGATGGCCCGCCATACCAGCCCCGACCGCGCGACCGAGGCGTTCGGGCTTTACGCCCTGTCGGGCAAGGTGGCCAGCTTCATGGCCCCGGCGCTGATCGCGCTGGCGACCACGGCAAGCGGATCGCAGCGCATTGGCATTGCCCCGCTTATCTTGCTGTTCCTGATCGGCCTTTTTCTGCTATCCTTCGTGAAACCCAAGGGAGAGTTGGCCCCCTGATGCTGATCCGCATTCTGTTCCTGTCCTTGTTGCTGGCAGCACCCGCCCATGCCGAAAAGCTGGCCAACAAGCTGTTTGGCGCGAAATCCGACCCTTCCACGCAGGATGCGATGCCGATCGGGTCCTATGCCAAGGGCTGCGGGGCAGGGCTGGTGCAGCTCCCCGAGACGGGACCCACCTGGCAGGCGATGCGCCTGTCGCGGAACCGGAACTTTGGCCATCCGGTGATGATCCAGTACCTGATGGACCTGTCGCAGACGGCTGCGGCCATCGGCTATGGCAAGGGGCTTTACATCGGCGACATCAGCCAGCCGCGTGGCGGGCCGATGACCTCGGGCCACGCCAGCCACCAGATCGGTCTGGATGCCGACATCTGGATGCTGCCGCCACGCAGTCTTGGGCTGAGCGCGGCCGAACGCGAGGACATCAGCTCGATCCCGGTGCGGTCGGCGGATCAGCGGTCCGTCACGGAGAACTGGACGAAGACCCATCACCGCCTGCTGAAAGAGGCGGCGTCGGACCCGCGGGTGGACCGCATCTTCGTGGCGGCGGCGGTCAAGATCGAGATGTGCAAAACGGCAAAGGCATCCGACAAGAAATGGCTGCAGAAAATCCGCCCGGTGGTTGGACATGACACGCATTTCCACGTCCGCCTGAAATGCCCCAAGGGGGCCCGACTGTGCGAAACGCAGACCCCGACCGTGGCCGAACTGTCGAAGAACGGCGATGGCTGTGATGAAACGCTGGCGTGGTGGGTGACCGACTATCTGGACCCGCCAAAGCCCACCAAGAAGAAGAAACCCGCGGACGAGGATACACCGCGCAAGAAGGGCCCGCGTGAATTCACGATGGCCGATCTGCCGAAGCAGTGCCAGACAGTGCTGGTCGACTAGACCAAGCCAAACCGCGCAATCAGACCGGTTGACAGGGGCGCGGGCCGGGTATACGCCGCCCCCGCCCTGACCCAAGGGCCAAGTCTCCGCAACCTTGCCAAAAACGGACCCTTACACATGCGCTTCCTGATCCCGGGCATTCTTGCCATGGCGGTGGTCGTCACCGCGTCGAACATCCTTGTCCAGTATCCGCTGGGCGCCTACCTGACATGGGGGGCGCTGACCTATCCCTTTGCCTTTCTGGTCACCGACATCACCAACCGTCTGGCGGGCGCTGCGGTCGCGCGGCGGGTCGTGCTGGCGGGCTTTGCAGTGGGGGTGATCTGTTCCTTCATCGGCACCCAGATCATGGGTGAGTTTGGCCCGCTGGTGACCTTCCGGATCGCGCTGGGGTCGGGCATCGCATTCCTGTGCGCGCAGCTCCTCGACATCGCGGTCTTCAACCGTCTGCGGGCGGGGGAGTGGTGGCGCGCGCCGCTTGTGTCCAGCCTGCTGTCCTCCAGCCTCGACACGGCGCTGTTCTTTTCCATCGCGTTTTCGGCCACGATGACGGCCCTTGAGCCCGCCAACGACGTGTCATGGGCGACCGGGGCGACACCCCTTCTGGGCTTTGGTCCCGAGGCGCCGTTCTGGGTGTCACTGGCCGTGGCTGACTGGGGCGTCAAGCTTGTGCTTGCGATTTTGGCACTTGTGCCCTTTCGGCTGGCTATTGCACGGGCCATGGCACGGGTTGCGTAAATTGTTTTGACAAACACAAAATCTGTGTCACCTTTTGCTTATCGGCAACCATTTGAAAGGAGGTGATCCAGTGTCTAGAGTGATATTGGAGAGACGTGTCGGGACAGTCGGAGGGGGTGTTTTCTGAAGGCAGCCCTTCAGGTAAACAGACCGCCGATTGGATTTTGATGCCTAACTGGCTCATCTCCTTGGATCTCGGAAAGGGTTGCCGTACTCCGGCAACCCTTTCTCTTTTGCCCGCCCCAGAATAGCGTTCTCGCCCATGCTGCAGATCACCGAAACCCTAAGCATCGCCGACTGGGAGCTGTCGGAAACCTTCATGCGCGCCTCTGGCCCCGGGGGGCAGAACGTCAACAAGGTGTCCACCGCCGTGGAATTGCGATTCGAGGCGGATCGGTCGCCGCACCTGTCGCCCTCGGTGAAGGCGCGGTTGAAAAAGCTTGCTGGGCGGCGCTGGACGCTGGAGGGCGCGATTGTGCTGCAGGTCGAAGACACCCGCAGTCAGGCCCGCAACCGCGAGATTGCGCGCGAACGGCTGGTGGAGATGATCCGCGCCGCCTTGGTCCCGCCAAAGCGCCGGATCGCCACCAAGCCCACCCTTGGCAGCCAGCGCCGCCGCATCGCCGCCAAGACCCAGCGGGGCGAGGTGAAGTCGCTGCGCGGCAAGATCGGGGACGACGAATGACCGCTGCCCTGGCGGCCGAGGCTGCAACCCATTGGAACGGAACGCTGACCCGCCTTTTGCGTGACCGCGAGAATGTGGTCTATGAAATGGCGTTGCCGCAGGGCCGAGCGGCCTTGCGACTGCACCGGCAAGGCTACCAATCCGGGGCTGCGATCGGGTCAGAGCTTTGGTGGTGCGATGCCTTGGCCCGGGCCGGGGTGCCGGTGCCAGCCGCCCTGCCGTCGCGGGATGGGGAGCTTCTGGTCACGCTGTCGACCGGCCGCCATGCGTCAGCCATCGCATGGCTGGAGGGGGAGGCGCTGGGCGAGGCCGGCGTGCCCTTCGCCCGGCCATTGCGGCAGACCTTGGACTTGCACCAAGCGCTGGGGGCGTTGCTGCGGCAGTTGCACCGGGTTACGGACGGGCTGACCCTGCCCGAGGGGTTCAGCCGCCCGCGCTGGGACCGCGACGGTCTGGTTGGCGAGACGCCGTTCTGGGGGCGGTTCTGGGACCACCCTGCGGCCAGCCCCGATCAGCGCGCGGTGCTGATCCGGGCCCGGGACGCGCTGCGGATGCGGCTGGCTGACACGCTGGACACCGGCCTGATCCATGCCGATGTCCTGCGCGAAAACGTGCTTGTGAACGGTCGTTCGGTATCCTTGATCGACTTTGACGACTCCGGCTTTGGGTTCCGGCTTTACGACCTTGGCACGGTGCTGAGCCAGAACCTGTACGAACCGGCCTATCCCGACATCCGCGATGCGCTGATGGCCGGGTACGGCACGGCAGACCGCGAGATGGTGGAGGCCTTCACCCTTGCCCGCACGCTTGCGTCGGTTGGGTGGACGATGCCGCGGCTGGCGGCGGATGACCCGATTCACCGCAGCCATCTGGCCCGTGCGGTGATGTGCGCAGAGCGTGTGCTGGCCCGCCCTTAGGGTCTTGCCGTCCTTTGCGCTGCGGAGGTTGGGCTAAACCTCAACCGGCTGGGCCGCCTGCGCGCCAACGCCGAAGATGCGCTTGTAGCGTTCGATTTCGTCCTTTGGCCCCATGGCCTTGGCCGGATTGTCCGACAGCTTTACCGTGGGGCGGCCATTGGCGCTTTGCGCCTTGCAGACCAGGCTGAACGGGGCCAGCGCGTCACCGTCGACGAGGCCGCGGAAATCATTGGTCAGCATCGTGCCCCAGCCGAAAGACACCTTCACCCGACCGGCGAACTGGGCGTGCAGCTCTTCGATCTTGTCCACGTCCAGACCGTCAGAGAAGATCACCAGCTTCTGTGTGGGGTCTTCGCCCCGTTCCCGCCACCAGCGGATCGCTGTCTCCGCACCGGTCGCCGGGTCGCCACTGTCAATCCGGATGCCGGTCCAGCCCGCCAGCCAGTCCGGCGCGTTGCGCAGGAAGCCTTCGGTGCCATAGGTGTCGGGCAGGATGATCCGCAGGTTGCCGTCGTGTTCCTCTTGCCAGTCGGCAAGGACCTGATAGGGCGCGTCGCGCAGCTCTTCGTCGGTGTCGGCAAGGGCCGAGTAGACCATCGGCAGCTCATGCGCATTGGTGCCGATCGCCTCGATGTCGCGCAGCATGGCGATCCGGCAGTTCGAGGTGCCGATGAACTTTGGCCCCAGCCCTTCCTGCATCGCCTGCACGGCCCAGTCCTGCCACAGGAACGAATGCCGCCGCCGCGTTCCGAAATCGGCGATCTTGAGGCCGTCGACCCGCCGCAGCCGTTCGATCTTTTCCCAAGCGCGGGTCATCGCGCGGGCGTAAAGCACCTGCAGTTCGAACTTGCCCATCCCGTTCAGCACCGACCTTCCGCGCAATTCCATCAGCACGGCCAGCGCCGGAATTTCCCACAGCATGACTTCGGGCCAGGCGCCTTCGAATGTCAGCTCGAACTGGCCGTCGCGCTTTTCCAGATGATAGGCGGGCAGGCGCAGGCCTTCGAACCATTGCATGAAGTCGGGGCGGAACATCTGGCGTTTGCCGTAAAATGTGTTGCCCCGCAGCCAGGTGCTTTCGCCCCGCGTCAGGGAAAGCGAGCGGACATGGTCCAGCTGTTCGCGGAGCTCTCCCTCATCAATGATATCGGCCAGCCGCACTTTGCTGCTGCGGTTGATCAGGGTGAAGACCACGCTGGTTTCCGGCTTGTTGCGGAAAATCGACTGGCACATCAACAGCTTGTAAAAGTCGGTGTCGATCAGCGACCGCACGATGGGGTCGATCTTCCACTTGTGGTTCCAGACGCGCGTCGCGATATCAACCATCTTACGGCTCCAGCATCACGCCAGCGGCGCGCATCTTCGTTTGCGCCTCGGCGAGCGAGCCGTTCAGGTCAATGGCCCGGCAGGCACCTTCAAGCACCTTCGCCTTGAACCCAAGACGCGCGGCATCCAGGGCGGAGTAGGCGACGCAATAGTCGGTGGCCAGACCGACCAGCGTCACCGAGGTCACCCCCCGGCTGCGCAGATAGCCTTCAAGGCCAGTGGGGGTGGTCTGGTCATTCTCGAAGAACGCGGAATAGCTGTCGATCCCGGGGCGAAAGCCTTTGCGCACAATCAGTTGCGCGGGGTCGGTGCGCAAGTCGGCGTGGAATTCCGCACCAGCGGTGCCTTGCACGCAATGGGTGGGCCACAGGACCTGCGGGCCGTAGGGCATCGTCGCCATGCTGAACGGGGTTGCCCCCGGGTGGTTGGCGGCGAACGAGGTGTGGTTGGCCGGATGCCAGTCCTGCGTCAGGACGACGGTGGCAAAATCGTCCATCAAGCCGTTGATCCGGGCGATGATGTCATCGCCGCCCGCGACGGCCAAGGCGCCGCCGGGGCAGAAGTCGTTCTGCACGTCGATCACGATCAGGGCTTCGGTTGCGGCTGTCATCACGGTCTCCCATCGGGCGCAGGTCGGGGGCTTGCGGTTCTTGCGTAAGTCCGGGGGGCGGGTGCGTCAAGCGAAGTGCTTGAAATTCACGGCCCGTCGGCGTTAGAGGTCGGCATGCTTATCGTCGCCGCCCTTTACCAGTTCACGCGCTTTGCTGACCCCGCCGCCTTGCGTCCGGGGTTGACCGAGGTCTGTGCGACGGAAGGGGTGAAGGGGTCCCTGCTTCTGGCGCCGGAAGGGATCAACGGGACGATTGCCGGAACCCGGGACGGGGTGGATGCGGTGCTGGCGGCCATCCGCGCGCTGCCGGGCTGCGCGGGGCTGGAGTGGAAGGAAAGCCCTGCCGACGCCATGCCCTTTGGCCGGATGAAGGTGCGGCTGAAGCGTGAGATCGTGACGATGGGTCAGCCGGACGTGGACCCTTTGGCGCGGGTCGGCAACTATGTGCAGCCCAAGGATTGGAACGCCCTGATCGCAGACCCCGATACGGTCGTGATCGACACCCGCAACGATTATGAAGTCGCCATCGGCACGTTTCAGGATGCCATCGACCCCGGAACGCGGGCGTTCGGGGAATTTCCCGTTTGGTGGCAGGCGAACAAGGACCGGTTTGCGGGCAAGCGCGTCGCGATGTTCTGCACCGGGGGCATCCGTTGCGAAAAGTCGACGAATTATCTTCTGGGCCAAGGGCTTAATGAGGTCTACCACCTTAAGGGTGGGATCCTGAAGTACCTTGAGGAGGTGCCCGCGTCGGAAAGCCTGTGGCAGGGCGAATGCTTTGTCTTTGATGACCGCGTGTCGGTCGGACATGGGTTGACACCCGGGGGGCTGAAATCCTGCGGCGCCTGCCGGAGGCCGGTGACCGAGGCAGGCCAGCGGCATCCGGACTATGAAGAGGGCGTGTGCTGCCCCGGTTGTGTGAACGAATATTCACAAAGCGACCGGGACAGGTTCCGCGAACGGCAGCGCCAGATGGACCTGGCGCTGAAGCGTGGCGCCCAGCACCTTGGGGCTTAGGCGGCCTTGTCCGCCAGCATGTCCTGAACCATCGGGATGACTTTTTCACCGTAAAGCCGGATGCAGGACATCAGATCGCTGTGCGGCACGGGTCCGGTTGAATACTTCATGTCAAACCGTTGAATCCCCAGCCCCCGCACCGTCTTGGCGATCTTGCGGGCCACCGTGTCCGGGCTGCCGACATAAAGCGCGCCATGCTGCACTTCGGCGAGGAACTTGTCCTTGGTCACTGGCGGCCAGCCGCGTTCCCGCCCGATGCGGCCGAACATCTCGGCGTAATGCGGCCAAAGTGCTTCCTGCGCCTTTTCATCGGTTTCGGCGACAAAGCCGGGGGAGTGGACGCCAACCGGCCGCACCGGCCGGCCAAGCTGGGCGCAGGCGCGGTGGTAAAGGTCGATGTAGGGCGCGAAGCGGGCGCTGTCGCCGCCGATGATGGCCAGCATCAACTGCAGGTCCTGCCGCACGACGCGGACCACGCTTTCGGGCGATCCGCCAACGCCGACCCAGACCGTCATCCCCTTTCGCCCGAGGGGCGGGAAGACCTGCTGGTTGTCCAGCGGGGATCGGGTCTGGCCCGACCAGGTGACGGAAGGCGAGCGGACAAGGTTGGCAAACAGGTCAAGGCGTTCTTCGAACAGCTGTTCGTAATTGTTCAGGTCCTGCCCGAAAAGCGGGTAGCTTTCCGTGAACGAGCCGCGGCCAAGAATGGGCTCCGCCCGGCCATTCGACAGTGCGTTCAGGGTGGAAAACCGCTGGAACACCCGGACCGGATCGTCTGTGGACAGCACCGTGACGGCGGTGCCAAGCTTGATGCGGCTGGTCCGGCCCGCGATGGCGGCAAGCACGATTTCCGGAGCCGAGATTGCGAAATCGGGGCGGTGGTGTTCGCCCAAACCTATGAAATCAATGCCAACCTCATCCGCGAGGGTGGCTTGATCCAGCACTTCCCGCAGGACGATGTCCATCGATTGGGGCTGGCCGTCAGGGCCAAGGGTGACATCGCCAAACGTGTCGAGGCCAAGAGAAACTGGGGTCATGGCATTCTCCTTTGCGGCCAAGATAGGCAGGGAGCGGGCAAAGCGGAATGCGGATTTCGAGAGAGAGTTGGTTCAGGACTGCACGGCAGGCAATGGGCGCGTCCGCCCGTCTGCATCCTGCGATTGGCCATGGCGTCGAATCGCGGATCGCGGGCAGGATGGCCGCAAAGGAGCACAGCATGACTTCACCTGAACGCCTTGCCATCGAGATGGGTCTTGATATCCCGGATTTTGACCTGACCGGGTATTACGGTGCCGACTATGGCACGATGAAACCCTATCACCGGGTTGGCAGCCTGCTGTTCCTGTCGGGCCATGTGGCGCAGATCGGGACCGAGATCACCCACAAGGGGCGGCTTGGCGCTGGGCTTGCGACCGAGGACGGCTATCTTGCGGCGCGGCGGACCGGGCTGAACGTGCTGGGCGGCATCCGGCAGGCGGTGGGGTCGCTGGACCAGGTGAAGAGCATCGTGCGCAGCCTGAACTTCGTCGTCTGCACGCCGGAGTATGAGGAGGTGCACAAGGTGTCCTCCGGCCTGTCGGACCTGTTCGTGGAGGTCTTCGGCCGCGAACGCGGGCTTGGCGGTCGGGCGACGATCGGGGTGATGGCACTGGCGGGCGGGGTGTGCTTTGAAACCTGGGTCACGGTCGAGGTCGACTGAGGCGACCTTAGGAAAGGGCTTGTCGCTAGAGCGTCTGGTCCGTGCAGGCTTGTGGCGGCGGATTTATGGAGCGGCGATTGACTAGGCTGCGCAGCAGGGCAACGCGCTTGCGCCACACTTCGCGCCGGGCAGCGCGGGCGAGGGCGGCAAGCTCGGCCTGGTGGTGGGCGTGCGGGTCCCTTGGGCGGCCATCGGGATGGTGCGGTGTGGTGCCGAGGAGGTCGAGGTTGACGCCGTGCATGGCTTTCGTCCCGTTGGTTGGAATAGTGCAGGGAATGCCACGAAACATGCGATACTCCGAATCAGGAAAATGCTTGGGACGAAAGCTGAGGTTACATGTCACGCTGGCGGGATCTTCCCTCACTCTCCCTTTTGCGGGCGTTTGACGCCACCGCGCGGCACGGCAGCTTTGCCGAGGCCGGGCGGGCGCTGAACGTGACCCATGCGGCGGTGACGCAGGCCGTTCGGGGGCTGGAGGCGGATCTGGGCGTCGCGCTGGTGCGGCGGTCGGGGCGGACGGTCGCCCTGACCGAGGCGGGCGAGGCGCTGGCCCGCAGCCTTGCCGAGGGGTTCGGGGCGATTGCCCAAGGGATCGAGGATCTGCGCCAGCGCGAGACGCGGCGCGTCCTGCGGGTGGCGACCACGACCTTCATCGCCGAGACCCATATCATGCCGCGTCTGCCCGAATTCTGGGCCCGCCATCCGGGGGTGGAGGTTGCGATGTCGCCCAGCCCGGCGCTGGCCGAATTCCAGCGCGACGGCTTTGATCTGGCGATCCGGGCCTTGTCAGAAGGGTGGACCGCCCGGCCGGGTGAGGAAATCCGCCCGCTGGCCCGTGTGCCCCTGCTTGCCGTCGCAACGCCCGAGATGGCTCGTTCCGGTGTCGCACCGCAGGATATGCCGTGGATCGTCGGGGCGGACAGTCCGTGGGAACATGCGCAGCTTGAACAGGCGGGCCTCGACATTGCGCGGATGCGGCGGGTTCAACTGGGCAGCCCGCATCTGGAGATGTCGGCAGCCCGGCAAGGCCTTGGCGCGGGACTTGCGACCGAGATCATCTGCCGGGCCGATCTGCAGGCAGGGCGGCTGGTAGATCTTGGGCTGAAGGGCCTGCCGATGGTGACCTATGCGGTCGTCCTGCCGGAAGGCGCCAGACGCGCGGCGGTGGAGCAGTTCGCCGACTGGCTGGCGACGATCTTCTGACCTTCAGGCCTTCAAGCGATGTCGCGGACCATCACCTGATTGCCATCCTTGCGCACCTCGAACCGTTTGGTCAGCCGCTTCACCAGGTCCGAGAGGCGCGCACTGCCATAGGTGCGGGGGTCGAAATCGGGGTCAGCGCGGACCATGTATTGGCCAAGCTGCCCAAGCGAATACCATTCGCCGTCGGGGTCGATGTTGGTCATCGCCTTGCGGATCAGAGGGATCGCCTCGGTTTCCGGACGCTTGACGGGGGCTGGGGTGGGTTCGGCCTTTGCGGCGGCGGCTGGTTTCGGCTCGCGCGCCACTTCGGGTGTGGCATCGTCGATGATGTTTTCGATCAGGATGAAGCGATTGCAGACCTTGCGCAGGCTTTCCGGGGTCTTGGCTTCGCCGATGCCCACCACCTCCAGCCCTTCTTCGCGGATGCGGCTGGCGAGGCGGGTGAAGTCGCTGTCTGACGACACCAGCACGAAGCCATCGAACTTGCCCTGATGCAGGATGTCCATCGCGTCGATCACAAGGCCGATGTCGCTGGCGTTCTTGCCCTTGGTGTTGGCCGATTGCTGGTGCATCACCAACCCAAGGTCGCGGGCCTGGTTCTTCCAGCCGGCAAGCTGCTGGCTGGACCAGTCACCATAGACGCGGCGCAGGGCCGGTTCGCCTATGGTGCTGATTTCCTTCAGGATCGCCTCGGCATGGCGGGCCAGCACATTGTCGGCGTCGATCAGGACGGCCAGCAGTTTCGCCCCGTCGCGGGCCATCAGAACACCACGACCGAGCGGATCGATTTGCCTTCATGCATCAGATCGAAGCCCTTGTTGATATCCTCAAGCTTGAGGATGTGGGTGATCATGCTGTCGATCTCGATCTTGCCGTCCATGTACCAGTCGACGATCTTTGGCACGTCGGTGCGACCGCGTGCGCCGCCAAAGGCGGTGCCTTTCCAGATGCGTCCGGTTACCAACTGGAAAGGGCGGGTCTCGATCACCGCGCCCGCCGGGGCGACGCCGATCACGATGGACTGGCCCCAGCCACGGTGGGTGCATTCAAGCGCCGCGCGCATCACCTTGACGTTACCGGTGCAGTCGAACGAGTAGTCGACTCCGCCGATCTTGTCGAAAGGCGTCTTGGTCATGTTGACAAGGTGGGCGACGATGTCGCCGTCAATCTTGGTCGGGTTGACGAAATGGGTCATGCCGAACTTCCGGCCCCATTCTTCCTTGTCGTCATTGATGTCGACGCCGATGATCTTGTCGGCCCCGGCCATCTTCAGGCCCTGGATGACGTTGAGGCCGATGCCGCCAAGGCCAAAGACGGCGGCGGTGGCCCCGGCTTCCACATTGGCGGTGTTCAGGACGGCGCCGACGCCGGTGGTGACGCCGCAGCCGATGTAGCAGATCTTGTCGAAGGGCGCGTCATCGCGGACCTTGGCCAGCGCGATTTCTGGCAGGACGGTGTGGTTGGCGAAGGTGGAGCAGCCCATGTAGTGATAGATTGGCGTGCCATCCAGCATCGAAAACCGGGTGGTGCCGTCGGGCATTAGCCCCTTGCCCTGGGTGTCGCGGATCGCGGTGCAGAGGTTGGTCTTGCGCGACAGGCAAGAGGGGCATTCGCGGCATTCGGGGGTGTAAAGCGGGATGACATGGTCGCCCGGTTTCAGGCTTTTGACCCCGGGGCCGCATTTGACGACAACGCCCGCGCCTTCGTGGCCAAGGATTGCCGGGAAGAGGCCTTCGGGGTCGGCCCCCGACAGGGTGAATTCGTCGGTATGGCAGATGCCGGTGGCCTTGATTTCGATCAGAACCTCGCCCTCACGCGGGTCGTCAAGGTTCACCTCCATGATCTGCAACGGTTTTCCGGCGGCGACGGCGACGGCGGCACGGGTGCGCATGTGGTATTCCTTCCCTTATGCTTTTTCCCAAGCTGTGCCAAACTGGGCCGGAATGCAATTGAGGATACGACGATGAAACATGCTCTTGTTGCCCTTGCCGTCGCGCCGCTGCTGCTGTCGGCTTGCGTGGTGGTGGACCCCGGGCCGGTGGACCAGACGGATCAATGTGGCGCGTCGGACCTGCAGTATCTGGTGGGCAAGCCCGCCGTGCTGCTGGACGGGATGCGCTTTTCGCAAGAGGTGCGGGTGATCCAGCCGGGGATGGCGGTGACGATGGACTTTCGCGGTGACCGGCTGAACTTCTGGCTGAACGACCGTGACGTGATCGAGCGGGTGATCTGCGGATGAGGGGTGTGGTGCTGGCGCTGGCGATGGTGCTGGCAGGCTGTGTTTCAGCTGACGCACCGGACCAGAATGCCTGCGGTGCGGCTGGGATGCAGTCGCTGGTCGGGCAGGGGCGTGACGTGCTGGCGGCGATGACCCTGCCGCAAGGCACCCGGGTGATCGAACCCGGCATGGCGATCACCGAGGATTATCGGGCAGACCGGCTGAACCTTGATCTGGACGCTGGTGGCCGGATCACCCGGGTCTGGTGCGGCTGATGCGGGGGCCGGCGTCAGGCTTGGCGCTGGCGGTGCTGGCAGGCTGCGTCAGCAGCACGGCAGGGCCGGAGTGCCGCGATCCTGCCTTGCAGGGGCTGGTCGGACAGCCGCTGTCTGCGCTGGCGGCGCGGGTGCCTGATGGCAGCTACAAGGTGGATTACCCCCTGCCGGATGGCACTGTGACGCTTGAGGATTTCCCCGACCGGCTGCGCGTGTCGGTGGACGAAAGCGATGTGATCCTCGGCCTTGGATGCGGATGACAAAAGGCCCCGGTCGGATGACCGGGGCCTTTTTCGTGCCGTGTCAGGTTGATTACTTCATCACGCGGTAGGTGGTGTGGCAGTCCTTGCAGGTGCCGCCGATGGCCCCCATGCCCGCGCCGATGGTTTCTGCCGAGGCGACGTCGACTGCACTAGCGGCGTCACCAAGGGCTTTCGCCTTGACCAGGAAATCTTCCCAGTTGGTCCAGATCTCGGGCTTGGCTTCCGAGGCCGGATCGGCGGCGCCCTGTTCCATGAAGGTCGCCTCGATCTTGGCCGAGGCGTCGATCAGCGCCGCTTTGGCGCCTTCGGCTTTGGCCGCGTCAAAGGGCTCCTTGCCGCTGGCCATGTTGCCAAGGATGCCGGTGTTCATGCCGACCGTCTTCATCAGGTCAGACCGCGCAATCGCGTTCGGGTCGGTGGGGTCTTCCTGGGCGAAGGCTGCACCGGCGGCCAGAACGGCCCCGATCGCGAAGGCTTTGATCAATTTCATTCTTCTGGCTCCATGCTGGACATTCCGGGCAACTATAGGCGTGGCAAACTGTCACGGAAGCCGGTTTGTGCAGGCGCAACGCGGCCTCACGCGATTGTCATCCTGATGCGGGACTCGACTTTGCGGGAAAGCGGTGGCAGGAACTGGAACAATAGGGGAACATGAAAGGCAAAGGCATGGCGGCGCGGCGCATCCTGTCGCTTTGGTTTCCACGGCTGGCGGCAGAGCGTGTGCAGCGCCTGCGCCGGGATGTGGTGCCCGCCCCCTTGGTCGTGGTGGGCGATGTTGGTGGGGCGCAGGTCCTGACGTCAGTCTCGGCCGAGGCGGAGGCGGTGGGCCTGCGCGAAGGGCAGGGCCTGCGCGATGCCACGGCGATCTATCCGAACCTGCTGACGGCCCCTGCCGATCCCTTGAACGAGGCGCGGTTTCTGGCGGTGATGCGGCGCTGGGCGGGGCGGTTTTCGCCTTGGGTGGCGGAAGAGGCGCCGGCAGGGCTGATGATCGACCTTAGCGGGACGGCGCATCTTT